>UQDG01000003.1 GCA_900539695.1 uncultured Oscillospiraceae bacterium | reverse complement strand
GCTGCCGCACCTCGCTCGCCGTATCGGCACTTAGAATTGTGCGGTATTGCCTTAACACCTCCAGGCGGTACTGCACAACTTTTGCTGCAAAGGCATTAGGATTTGTGCGGTACTGCCTTTTACTTTTTTCCGCTTTGTGTTATACTAGTACAAACGTAAATTTATAGGAGGATTCCTTTATGAATGATCCGCGTTGGGCGTCCATCGACGCCTTTGCCGAAGAAAACCGCGACAACATCCTGCGGGACATCACCCGTCTGGTGGCCGTTCCCAGTGTCGAGGGCGAAGCTGCCCCCGGTGCCCCGTTCGGCCCCGGCCCCAAGGCCGCGCTGGCCAAGGCACTGGAAATTGCCGAGGAGCTGGGCCTTTCCACCTGCAACGCCGACAGCTACATCGGCTGGGCTGAGACCGGCACTATCGCTGACGACCAGAAGTTCCTGGCCACCATCACCCACACCGATGTAGTGCCCGAGGGCAACGGCTGGGACGCCGACCCCTACACCGTCCGCGTGCGGGATGGCTGGCTGTTGGGCCGCGGCGTGGCCGATGACAAAGGTCCCAGCATCCTGTGCCTGTATGCGCTGAAGTATCTGAAAGACAGCGGCGTGCAGCTGAAGTACCCCGTCCGCGCCCTGCTTGGCGCCAACGAGGAGACCAACATGCACGATGTGGACTACTACGCCGAGCATTACCCTATGCCCGCTTTCTGCTTCACTCCGGATGCCGAGTTCCCGGTCTGCAACGGCGAGAAGGGCGGCTTCAACGGCGAGATCGTCAGCCCCAAGCTGGACGGCATCATCACCGCCTTTGAGGGCGGCGTGGCTCACAACGCCGTGCCGGACCGCGCTTCCTGCACTGTGCAGGTCGCCGCCGGCGCCCTGGTCCAGACCGAAGGCGTGACCTTCGAGGCAGGGGAGGGTGGCTCCACCATCATCCGCGGCTGGGGTAAGAGCGGACACGCCGCCATGCCCGAAGGCACCGTCAACGCCATCAGCCTGATCGTGGATTGCCTGCTCAAGAGCGGCGTCTGCACCCCACAGGAGGATGCCTACCTGCAGGTGCTGCACACCCTGCACGCCTCCACCGACGGCAGTGCCCTGGGCATTGCCGCAGACGACGGCCTGTTCGACCCGCTGACCATTATCGGCGGCACGATCGAGATGAAGGACGGCGTTATCCGCCAGAGCTTCGATTGCCGCTATCCCACCAATACCGACCCCGAGAAGATGACCGCCATCATGACCCAGGTCTGCGGCGACGCTGCCCACCTGGAGGACCTGTCCAGCCGCGTGCCGTTCTACATCGCAGCCGACAGCCCGGCTATCCAGACGCTGATCACCACCTACAACGATGTGACCGGTGAGGGCAAGACCCCCTTTACCATGGGCGGCGGCACCTACGCCCGCCACTTCCCCTATGCGGTCAGCTTCGGCCCCGAGCACACCGACCTGCCCCTGCCGGAATTCGCCGGCCCGATGCACGGTGCCAACGAGGGTGCCAACTTCGATAAGCTGATCGAAGCGCTGAAGATCTATATCCTCGCCCTGCTGCGCCTGCAGGAGATCGAGCTGTAATTGATTTATATTTAAATAGGTAAGCAGACGGTCCTGTTTTGGGGCCGTCTGTTTCGGTATGGAAAAATTGTCATAAATTTGACGTTATAAAATTCACAATTCCTGCAAGAATCGTACAAATTCTGCAACAAAGAGCCAAAGTTTTGCATAAATTGCTCTCTTTCTGACAGTTTGGCCGAAGTGTACCGAATCGCCTTGACTTGCTTTTTAAAGGCGGTTACAATGAAATCGTATTATTGCCCGTTTCGCGGGGAGAGAACGCCGTTAAAACCGTGCGTTTCCGCCTGGTGGGCACAAAAATCAGGGCACAGCAGGGGCGTTCAACCGTCCGCTGTGCCAAACCAGAATGGGGGAAATAGCTTGTTCAAATCCCTGAAACGCTCCGCCAAAGGCGCGAATGTGCCCCATGCGAAAGCGACTGCCGGGCTGGCCACCGTTAAGATGCCTACGCCTGAGCATGTCATTATTCCCATGTCGATGCACATCGGTGCCCCGGCCGAGCCCGTCGTCAAAAAAGGCGACACCGTTATGGTTGGTACTCTCATCGGCAAGGCTGGCGGCTTTGTCAGTGCCAGCATTTATTCCAGCGTATCCGGCACGGTACAGGATGTTGCCCCGATGCGCATGGTCAACGGCAGCATGACGACTGCCGTTGCCATCAAGACCGACGGCGAGCAGACCATCGACCCGGCCTGCGTACCACCGACGGTCACCGACAAACCCAGCCTGATGGCTGCCGTGCAGAACTGCGGCCTGGTGGGCGTAGGCGGCGCCGGTTTCCCGGCCCATGTCAAGCTGGCTGCCAATACCATCGATACGCTGCTCATCAACGCAGCCGAGTGTGAGCCTTACCTGACCACTGACTGCCGCGAAATGCTTGAGTGCAGCGATACCATCATCTCCGGTATCGAAGCTGTCATGAAGTACTGCGAGATCCCGCACTGCATCATCGGTATCGAGCGCAATAAGCCGGAGTGCATCGACCTGCTCTGCTCTCTCGTGCGCAATATGAAGGGTGTCGAGGTCAAGCCGCTGCCCATGCGTTACCCGCAGGGCGCTGAGAAAACGCTTGTGGAGACCTGCACCGGCCGTGAGGTGCCCCAGGTGGGCCCCACCGGCAAACCCGGTCTGCCCGCCGACGCCGGCTGCGTGATTATGAACGTGACCAGTGTATCCACCCTGGGCAAGTACCTGAAAACTGGTATTCCTCTGGTATCCAAGCGTGTCACCGTCGAGGGCGATGCCATTGCCAAGCCGCAGAATATCGAGGTGCCCATCGGCACGCTGTACCGTGATGTGATTGAAGCCTGCGGCGGCATCAAAGAGGGTGTCGAACTGGGCAAAATCATCTTCGGCGGCCCCATGATGGGCGGCGCTGCCCCCAGCGCGGACTACCCCGTGCTGAAGCAGAACAACGGCCTTTTGCTGTTCAGCAAGCAGGCAGCTGTCCTGCCGGAGCCTTCGGCCTGCATCCGCTGCGGCCGCTGCATTGAGGCCTGCCCCATGGGCCTGGAACCTGTGGAGGCGGTTGCGGCCTTCAACAACAAGGATTTTGACACCCTGAAAGCCCGCTGCGTCGACCTCTGCGTTGCCTGCGGCAGCTGTACCTATGCCTGCCCGGCCAAGCGCCCCGTCAGCCAGACAATGACGCTTGCCAAGGCATGGTACCTGGGCGAACTGCGGAAAGGAGGCAAATGATTTATGGAAGATCGTCTGCTTGTTACTGCCTCGCCGCATATCCGTGACCATTCCACCACCCGCGGTCTGATGGGCAATGTTGTCATTGCGCTGCTGCCCGCCGTGCTGGCTTCGGCACTGATTTTCGGCGCACGGGCCCTGCTGCTGGTGGTTGTCACCACCTTTGCCTGTGTGGCATTTGAGTACATTTATGAGCGTCTGCTCCACAAGCCCAACACGGCAGGTGACCTCTCCGCCGTGGTCACCGGTATCATCCTGGCATTGAACATGCCGGTGGGCATGCCGCTCTGGATTGCCGTTGTGGGTGCCTTTGTGGCTATCGTTATTACCAAGCAGCTGTTCGGCGGCTTGGGCTATAACTTTGCCAACCCTGCGCTGGTGGGCCGTATCGTCCTGTTCCTGGGCTTTACCTCCCGCATGACTGCTTACGTCTACCCGGATATGGCAGTGGATGCCCTGGCTTCCGCCACGCCGCTGGCCTCCAGTGTGGACCGCCATGCCGTCAGCCTGCTGGATATGTTCCTGGGCCTGCACGGCGGCATGATGGGCGAGGTCTGCGTGCTGGCCATCCTGCTGGGCTTTGCCTACTTGGTTGCCACAAAGACCATCCAGGCCACCATCCCCGTCACCATCGTGGCCACCGTCTTTATCCTGACCACCCTGAACACCGGCGATCCCTACGCTGCCCTGATCGAGTGCATGTCCGGCGGCCTGCTGTTCGGCTCTGTCTTTATGGCGACCGACTACGTGACCAGCCCGTTCACCACTAAGGGCAAGCTGTTCTATGGCGTTTTCATCGGCCTTATCACCTTCCTCATCCGCCACTTCGGCTCGATGAATGAAGGCATGAGCTATGCCATCCTGCTGGGCAACCTGATGACTCCGTGGTTCAACGCCTGGGGTCACCAGACCCCGCTGGGCTACAAGAAGCCCAAAAAGGCCAAGAAGGCCGCTGAGGAAGGGGGCAAAGCCTGATGGCAAACGAGAAAAATACCGAAAACCAGAGCGCCTTTAAAGAGCTGGTCCTGCCGGTCATCGTGCTGGTGGCTATCTGCCTGATCTGCAGCGCTTTGCTGGCCGTGCTGAACGACATCACGGCCCCCATTATCGAGGAAAATACCAAGGCGGAAACGCTGGCCGCCTATGTCTCTGTCCTGCCGGAGGGCACCACGTCCGACGACATGACCGAGGTTGAGAACCTGACTACCGATGGTGTGCAGGGCGCTGTCACCACCGCCAACGGCGATGTGGCCGTCAAGGCTGCTGCCTCCGGCTACTCCGGCAAGGACGTCACCGTCTACATCGCTTTTGACGCCGAGGGCGCTGTCTCCAACATCAGCATCGACGCTTCCACCCAGACCACCGGCATTGGCTCCAAGGTGGCCAATGACAGCTTTGCTTCCGGCTTTGTGGGCTGGAACGGCGGCGAAGTCTCCAACGGCAGCCCCGTGGATGCCCTGTCCGGCGCCACCTATTCCAGCAACGCAGTGTTCAACGCCGTCAACGCGGCTATCGACTGCTACAACAATGAGATCAAGGGGGTGCTGTAAAGATGAACGAGAAACCGAGCAAATGGAAAGTCTTTACGGCGGGCATCATTCGTGAGAACCCCGTCCTGCGCCTGGTGCTGGGCTGCTGCTCCGCACTGGCTGTTACCACCACCGTTTCCGGCGCTGTCGGCATGGGTCTTGCCATGACCTTTGTTCTGATCTGCTCCAACATCGTTATCTCGGCTCTGCGCAAGGTCATCCCGGCCAAGGTGCATCTGCCGTGCTATATTGTCATCATCGCCACCTTCGTTACCGTGGTGCAGATGGTGCTGCAGGCTTTCGTGCCCGCCCTGTACAAATCCCTGGGTGTGTACCTGGCCCTGATCGTCGTTAACTGCATCATCCTTGGCCGTGCCGAGATGTTCGCCTGCAAAAACACCGTTGTCGACTCCGCTCTGGACGGCCTGGGCATGGGCATCGGCTACATCCTGACCATGCTGCTGATGTCCTCCATCCGTGAGATCATCGGCAACGGCACCTGGCTGGGCATCACCATCATCCCCGACAGTGTCGACAAGATGACCGTGATGAACTCCGCACCCGGCGGCTTCTTCGTCTTCGGCTGCCTGATGGCTGGCTGTGTCTGGCTGGAGCGCAAGCTCAACAAGCCCATCGAGCGCAAGAGCTGCGGCGATGTGATGCTGGAAAAGATCGACGCCGCCAAAGAAGAGCAGAAAGGGGGCGCTGAGGAATGAGTGCACATATCGCAACCTTTGCCACGATCTTCTTCAGCATGATCCTGGTCAACAACTACGTCCTGGTTCAGTTCCTGGGCATCTGCCCGTTCCTGGGCGTTTCCAAAAAGCTGGATTCCTCCGTCGGCATGGGCGCGGCCGTTATCGTTGTTATGGTCATTGCCACTGCCGTTACCTTCCCCATGCAGATCCTGCTGCTGGATAAGTTTAATCTCGGCTATCTGCAGACCATTGTCTTCATTCTGGTCATCGCCGTTCTGGTCCAGCTCATCGAGATCGTGCTGAAAAAGTACGTCCCGGCCCTGTACCAGAGCCTGGGCGTCTACCTGCCCCTGATCACCACCAACTGCTGCGTGCTGGGCGTTACCATCCTGGCCGTGCAGGACTACTCCGCTGTTGTGACCGAGTTCGGTTTCGGCATGGCCTATGCCGAGGCTCTCGTCTGCGCAGCCGGTGCCGGTGTGGGCTTCCTGGTGGCTATGCTGCTGTTCTGCGGCGTGCGTCAGCGCGTCGAGGCCTCCAACCCGCCGGAAAGCTTCAAGGGCCTGCCCATCACGCTGGTTTCCGCCGCTATCACCTCGCTCAGCTTCATGGGCTTTGGTGGTCTGGTCGAAAACATCATCAACGCGATTCTGTAAGAAAGGGGAATGGAGAGAATGAACCCTATCGTATTAGCTATCGTGGTACTGGTGGTGCTGGGTCTGGCCGGCGGCGTCATTCTGGTGCTTGCTTCCAAATTCATGGCTGTGTATGAGGACCCCCGTATTGCACAGATCACCGAGTGCCTGGCCGGTGCCAACTGCGGCGGCTGCGGCTATGCCGGCTGTGCCGACTACGCCAAGGCCATCGTCATGGACGGTGCCCCTACCTTTAAATGTGCCCCCGGTGGTGACAAGGCGGCCGACGCCATCAACACCATCATGGGCAACGATACCGATGACCGCCCCAGCCTGCGTGCTACGGTCATCTGCGCTGGCGGCGAAAACTGCGGCAAGCGCTTTGACTATCAGGGCATCCAGACCTGTGCCGCTGCGGCAGCTCTGGCTGGCGGCCCCAGTGCCTGCGCCTACGGCTGCTTAGGCCTGGGTGACTGCACCCGTGCCTGCAAATTCGATGCCATCCATGTCATCAATGGTGTGGCGGTAGTCGACCGTAAAAAGTGCACCGGCTGCACCGCCTGCACAGCTGTCTGCCCGCGCAAGGTCATCCAGATGAAGCCTATCGCCCCCCAGCCTGCCGTTAAGTGCAGCAGCAAGGACAAGGGTGCTGTGGTCAACAAGACCTGCAAGGTCGGTTGCATTGCCTGCGGCCTGTGCGTGCGCAACTGCCCGAATCAGGCCATCTTCCTGAAAGACAATGTGGCTGTCATCGACTACACCAAGTGCAATGGCTGCGGTACCTGCGTAAGCAAGTGCCCCAAGAAGGCCATCCAGTGGGTCGAAGGCGCCCCGCGCGCCATGGACGCCCCCGTACCCGAGCACGAAGTCCTGAAAACCCGCGCATAATCCCTGCACCCCGCCGCAAGGCGGGGATTTTTGTTCATCTAAGTATGATGCCCCATCAAACAGCCTCCTCTGTGAGGAGGCTCCTGCCGCAGGTAGGTGGGGGGAGAGAAGGTATTTTATTGCCTCCTAAATATTTACATTTTTCTCAAAATAATTTTATAAAAACCGAGACAAATTCCTAAAAGTATGCTATACTATACCCATCGGCAAAAACTTATCAATCTCACAACCTCACCGATTCAACAATTTCAATCTCATTAATCTCCAAATTTTCATTCTCACAATTCCAATTTTCATTTACGGGAGGAACCCACTATGGAAATCACAAAAGATATTGTTTACCTTGGTGTCAATGATCACGCAGTGGATCTCTTTGAAAGCCAATATAGCGTCCCTAACGGCATGGCCTATAACTCCTATCTGATCATGGACGACCAGACCGTTGTGATGGACACCGTTGACGCCCACTTCACTGACGAGTGGATCACCAAGATCGCCGCCGCACTGGGTGATCGTGCCCCGGACTACCTGGTTGTCCAGCACATGGAGCCTGACCACGCCGGTTCCATCGATGCCTTTGCCCAGGCATACCCCACCACTAAAATTGTATCTTCCGCCAAGGCCTTTGTCATGATGCAGCAGTTCTTCGGCACCGACTACGCCGACCGCCGCATCGTCGTCAAGGAAGGCGACACTCTGCCTCTGGGCCATCACACCCTGCACTTCGTCACCGCCCCCATGGTCCACTGGCCGGAAGTCATCATGACCTACGACGATGCAGACAAAGTCCTGTTCAGCGCTGATGCCTTCGGCAAGTTCGGCGCACTGGATGTGGAGGAAGAGTGGCTGCCCGAAGCCCGCCGCTATTTCATCGGCATCGTGGGCAAGTACGGTGTGCAGGTGCAGGCTGTGCTGAAAAAGGCTGCTGGTCTGGACATCGAGACCATCTGCTCGCTGCACGGCCCCATCCTGCATAAGGAGCAGCTGGCCGACGTGCTGGCTGCTTATGATACCTGGAGCGCCTACCGCCCCGAGACCGACGGCATCCTGGTGGCCTATACCTCCATCTACGGCCATACCGCCGACGCTGCCGAGCAGCTGGCCGAGGAACTGCGCACCAAGGGCCAGCAGGTCGTTGTGATGGACCTGGCCCGCTGCGATATGGCCGAGGCCGTCGCCCAGGCATTCCGCTTCAGCAAGCTGGTGCTGGCAACCCCCACCTATAACGGCGACGTCTTCCCGTTCACCAAGACCTTCATCGAGCATTTGACCGAGCGCAACTACCAGAACCGTACCGTCGCCCTGATGGAGAATGGTTCCTGGGCGCCCACCGCTGCCCGCGTCATGCGCAAGATGTTCGAGGCCAGCAAGAACCTGACCATCCTGGACGAGACCGTCACCGTCAAGGGCTCGCTGGATGATGCTTCCACCGCCCAGCTCCACGCCTTGGCCGATGCCCTGAGCAAGTGATTTTCCTGTAAAATAGCATCCGTGCCCCCAGCCGTTTTGCCGCGGCCGGGGGCTTTTTGCATGTAAATACACATAACAGCGCGGCAAATTCCAGGCTGTAAATTTGTGTCAGCAGGGGGTTGACAAAACGGATGCAATGCTTTATAATAGTCAGCGTTGACCAACCGAATATGGATGATTAGCTCAGCTGGTTAGAGCGCTGCGTTCACATCGCAGAGGTCGAGGGTTCGAGTCCCCCATCCTCCACCACAAACCTGACGGCAAATATGCTGTCAGGTTTTTTTATTATAAAAAATTATTTTTCATGTACGAAAATATACGCGCTGCCCGCTATTCTGACGGTTTCTACCAGGCTTCGACACGCAAAATAGAACATATCTTGCAATAATATATTCATTTCGTACATTTTATGCTATCAACGTATAAAAGCGTGTACGGTATGTGCATTGATTCTCACGCTGCTATCTCCTATAGTCTTAGTAAGGAACTATTTTCCGGGGAATGGCCGCATAACTGTCATCCCCGCATCAAACAATAGGGGAGAACCGCTACGATGAAATCTGTCCAAGAGGCTCCTTTGGCCCACTATGTGCGCGAATACTCGGCACTGCCCGGGCTGCAGCAGGCCCACCGCGTGGAGTACACCCTGCGCCGCAGCGATACCATGCTCTGCTTCAGCGCCCGCCGCAGCAGCGAAGCCGCGCCCGTCAGCTACTACACCGCCGCCCTGGAGGAAGTCCCGGCCTGCCGGCTGCTGTGCTATCTGTACGAGAACTCCATCGGGCCGGAGCAGCTGCGCGATGTTTTATCGGATTTCTGCGGCAGGACGTTGTAACTATGAGCAGACTACTATGGAATGACCGGGGCACCCCGGACAGGAAAAAGGGAAGGGATACCATGGGATTTACAGGCTCATTTGCACCTGTCACTACACTGTTTGCGGTGCAGTCCCATTTGGACCGCAGCAGCATACATCTTTTTGCCCAGACGCACCCAGAGGTCCGTGCGCTGGCAGTAGTCTCCACCGGGCGGGAGGTGCTGCAGCTATTGCAGAACGGGCTGAACCCGCAGGTCATCGTGCTGGATATGCAGCTGCGCGACCCCGGCATCCAGACTCTTATCTGCGGGATACGCGCCATGCAGCTGGTGCCTAAACCCCGGCTGCTGCTCTCGGCACCCACGCCGGAACAGACCTCTGCCGAAGATGCCTTGTTGACATTTCGCGGCCAAGAGGTTATTCTTAGACCATACGAGATGCGCACGCTGTTTGAGCGTGTCTACCTGTTGGGCGCTGGCGACGAAGCCGCGCAGCTCTACCGTGTGCGGAACCACTGCCGCCGCATCCTGCGGGACATGCAGGCCAACCCGGTGCTGAGCGGCTGTACATACCTGGAGCGGATGATCCTTTTTGCCTGGTCGGATGAACGGGATCTGCCCATCGGCATCCTGTACCAGATGGCCGCCAAGGACCAGCCGGTGGACGAGCGTGCCATCACAGCAGCCGTCGGTCGGCTCTCCCGTGCGATGCAAAAGCAGGGCACACCGCTGTATCAGCAGCTTTGTGTGCGCTTTGGCCTGCCGCAGGACGCTGTACTGTCCAACGGCAAACTGCTGAAAGGCATGCTGGAGTATATCCGGGAACTGGAAACATATTAAAGAAAGGGGCGTAACCGCATGCTGCAGGACGATGAATCGTTGGCTTTGGCGCTGCGCGGCGGTTTGCGCGGCCGTTTCCAGGGCACCTTCAACCAACTGGAAAACGCTGTCGAAGTCCTGGACGACTACATGCTCCAACACCTGAACCCTGCCGAGTACGCCGACCTGCGCACCATGATGCGAGAAATCAACTGGCAGCTGGCCTACCTGCGCCGCCTGGGTGACCACGCCGCCGATGCTGCCGCGGCCCCCGTATTGCAGATGCTGCGTGTGCCCGCCCCCCTGGAACTGCTGAGCCAGCTGCACGAGACGGTCGAGTTGTTTAACGAGTTGACGGTGGGCGGCACCCGCGCGGTCCACGCCCGGTTGGAGACCGCCCCCGGCCTGGACGTTTTCCCCACGATGGGAGACCCCGCCCTGCTGGATGGGCTGCTGGTCAACCTGTTTACCAACTCCATTCAGGCCGTGCCGGAACCGGACGCCGTGGAGATCACCCTTACCTGCACGCAGAACCAGCTTTTGTACCGCGATAACGGGCCCGGCCTGCCGCAGGATGCCCGCCGACTGCTGTTGGAGGGCGTCTGGACCTCGGAGCTGCTGGCTAAAGGCGGCCTGGGCCTGCCGCTGATCCGAGCCTACTGTACCGCCATGGGCTGGCAGATCAGCCAGCCGGAAGGGGAGCGCGGCCTGCTGTTCACCCTGCCCACCTGCCAGGCCGAAGACCTGGGCATGCTGCATCTGTCTGCTCCGGACACAGGCAGCACCCGGCGTCGCCGCCGCTTGTACGAGAGCGAACTCCGCCTTTACCTTTCCGCCCCGGAGGAGCCTTCCAATACTTAATATCTTACTGGTTTCATTGCAACAAATCCTGCGTGTTTTCTGCCCGCCGTTCCTGCGGCCTGGGCAGAAGATGCGCTTTTTTTATTTCATGGCTTTACTTTACGGCCAAATTATTGTAAAATAGTACCCAAATAAAACAATGGTTTACTGTGCCTGTGTGCGGTAAACGCAAGAGGTGTGTATTATGGCAATTCAGTATAAACGTATCCTGCTGAAAGTCAGCGGCGAGGCGCTCTCCGGTCCCAAGGGCACCGGCTTTGATGAGGAGACCATCGCTTCCATCTGCGCCGGCATCAAGGCCGCCCACGACCTGAGCGCCCAGATCGGCATCGTGGTCGGCGGCGGCAACTTCTGGCGCGGCCGTTCCAGCGGTAAGATGGACCGCATGGACGCTGATAAGATCGGCATGCTGGCTACCGTGATGAACGCGCTGGCCGTCAAGGATGCCCTGCGCCAGCAGGGTGTGCCCGCCGTGGTCATGACCAGTTCCTTCATGCCCCAGGTGGCCGAGGTGTTCACCAGCGACAAGGCCATCGCCGCGCTGGAATCCGGTAAGATCGTCGTCTTCGGCGGCGGCACCGGCAACCCCATTTTCTCCACCGATACCGCCAGCGCCCTGCGCGCGTTGGAGATCGGTGCAGACGCTATGTTCAAGGCCACTATGGTGGACGGTGTCTATGACAAGGATCCCCATAAGTACGCCGACGCTGTGCGCTACGACACGCTGACCTTCACCCGCGTGCTGGATGAGCGTCTGGCCGTCATGGACTCCACCGCCGCCACCCTATGCCGCGACAACGGCCTGCCTATCCTGGTGTTCGACCTGGGCAAGCCCGCCAACATCGCCAAGGCCCTGCAGGGCGAGGTCGTGGGCACCCTGGTAAAAGAGTAAGGCAGATCATTACTTTGTAAGCAGAAAAATTCATAATATCCCCCTATACTAATACAGGAATAAGGAGAATTACCTATGAGCAGTACTACCAAACCCTATGAAGAAAAAATGAGTGCCAGCGTCAACCACCTGGTCCACGAGCTGGCCGCCATCCGCGCCGGCCGCGCCAACCCCGCCATCCTGGACAAGGTCGCCGTGGACTACTACGGCAGCCCCACGCCCATCAACCAGATCGCCGCTGTGGCTGTGGCCGAGGCCCGCATCCTGACCATCACTCCCTGGGACCGTCAGATGCTCAAGCCCATCTCCAAGGCCCTCCAGACCAGCGACATCGGCATTAACCCCATTGATGACGGCCAGGTCATCCGCCTGGTCTTTCCCGCACCCACCGAGGAGCGCCGCAAGCAGCTGACCAAGGAGGTCCAGAAGCAGGGCGAGGAGGCCAAGGTCGCCGTCCGTAACGTCCGCCGCGACGCCATGGATAAGTTCAAGGCCATGAAGAAGGCCGGTGAGCTGACCGAGGACGACCAGAAGAAGCTGGAAGAAGAGACCCAAAAGCTGACCGACAAGTACGTCAAACAGATCGACGAGACCTGCGCCGCCAAAAACAAAGAAATCATGGAAGTCTGATCCTCACACATCAGCCCTCCAACCATGCCTGTGCGGGTATGCCTGATGGTATGCCCGCATAGGCTGTTATTAAATCTATCCGTGAAAGGGAACACCGTATGAAGACCCGCGTTATCACCGCTGTTGTTGGCCTGGCTGTTTTGGCCGTTGTGCTGGCATTTTTTGATACCATTGTTTTTGATTTTGTCCTCAGCGCCATCTGCCTGCTGGCCATCCACGAGGTGTTCAGCGCTATGGGCTTTGGCAAAAAGCAATGGTATCTGTACGCCGCGGCTGTGCCGTTTACGCTGCTGGTCATGCTTACCAGCAGCCAGTCTGTCCGTGCCCTGATCCTGCCGTTCTGCTTTTTGCTGGTGCTGTTCCTCAATGTGTGCCAGATTGCCCACGTGCAGACGTTGGATTTCGGCAAACTTTCGGGCTATGTGTACTTCTCCGGGGTCATCGTGTTCTGCTTCTACTCGCTGATCCACCTCAAGCGCTGCCTGCCCTTTGCGCAGTATCGCTATGATGCCATCTACTTTATCCTGCTGATTCTCTGCTTCGCCTGGGGCGGTGACACGGCTGCTTACTTTGCAGGCCGGGCCTTCGGCAAGCACAAGCTGGCCCCCATCGTCAGTCCCCACAAAACGGTGGAGGGTGCCATCGGCGGCATCTTTGGCAGCGTGCTGGTGGGCGTGGTGCTCACGCTGGTCTACTCGTTCCTGTCGGCCAGCCACAACGTCATCACCATTCAGGTGCAGCCCCGCCACTATGCCATCCTGGTGGTCATGGGCGCTATCGCCTCGGTGCTGGGCATCCTGGGCGATCTGTTCGCCTCGTCGGTCAAGCGTCAAGTCGGCATCAAGGATTACGGCACCATCTTTCCGGGGCACGGCGGCATCCTGGACCGCTTTGATAGTGTGATGTTCATTGCCCCGTTCGTTTCCATCGCAGTGCGCTATTTCTTCTATGTTCTGTAAAAAAGGACGTGTCAACATGAATAAAACTATTACGCTGCTGGGTTCTACCGGCTCTATCGGCACCCAGAGCCTGGACGTAGCCCGCATGCACGGCTATTCCGTGTTTGGTCTGGCCGCCAATTCCAGCGTGGATAAACTGCTGGAGCAGATCAACGAGTTCCACCCCAAATACGTAGCCGTGGTAAACCCCGATGCTTATGCAAAGCTTTCTGCCGCGCTGGCCGGTCAGGCCGATGCCCCCAAGCTGCTGCAGGGTGCCGAGGGTCTGCGCGAGCTGGCCGCCATGGACGGCCCCGACGTGGTGCTGAACGCTGTCGTCGGCATCGCGGGTCTGCCTGCCTCGCTGGCTGCCATTGAGAGCGGCCACGACCTGGCCCTCGCCAATAAAGAGAGCCTTGTTACCGGCGGCCACCTGGTCACCGATGCCGTCAAAAAATACGGCGTCAAACTGCTGCCTGTGGACAGCGAACACAGCGCCATATTCCAGTGCCTGCAGGACGCCCCCAGCGCCAAAACGCTGGAGAAGATTCTGCTCACGGCCTCCGGCGGCCCCTTCTTCGGCATGAAGACCGAGGAGCTGCGCACCAAGACCAAGTCCGATGCCCTCAAGCATCCCAACTGGAACATGGGTGCCAAGATCACCATCGACTCCGCCACCCTGATGAACAAGGGCCTGGAGCTGATCGAAGCCGCCTGGCTGTTCGGCCTGCCCGAAGATAAAATTCAGATCGTTGTCCAGCGGGAGAGCATCATCCATTCGGCCGTGCAGTTTGCCGACCATTCCATCATTGCCCAGCTGGGCGTGCCGGATATGCGTATCCCCATCCAGTACGCGCTGACCTGGCCTGACCGCCTGCCCAGCCCCGTGCCGGAGCTGGACTTCACCGCGCTGACCAAGCTCAGCATCGCCCAGGCGGACGATGAGACCTTCCGCTGCCTGGCCGCCTGCAAAAAGGCCATCCGCAAGGGCGGCTTGGCCCCCTGCGCCGCCAACGGTGCCAACGAGGCCGCCGTGGCCCACTTCCTGCGGGATGAAATCGGCTTTTTGGACATCGGCCGTCTGGTTGAGGGCATCGTTGACAGCGACAGCTTCGGCGGCGACTATACTTTGTCTGACGTTTATGAATGTGACCGTATGGCGCGTGCCTATGTGGAAGCGCACATTTGATTTTGTGAGGTGTCTATGACTGCATTGCTGACCGGGCTGGTATCACTGCTCGTGTTTGGGGCGGTCATTTTGGTACATGAACTGGGGCATTTTCTTGCCGCCCGCCACTGCGGCATCCATGTCGAGGAATTTTCCATCGGTTTCGGCCCCAAAATTTTTCAGCGCAGAAGGGGAAGTACCACCTATACCCTGCGCCTGTTCCCGCTGGGCGGCTACAACCTGTTCAGCCCCCTGCCGGAGGACAACGAGGACGCGGACGCAGAGGAAACCGCCGCGCCTGCGCCGCAGCCCGCCCCCAAGCAGCCGCGCAGGCGCAGCCTGTTTCCGGTCGTTGTGCAGGACCAGCCCTTTGAGGAAGCCACCGCTTGGCAGCGTTTTATCGTAACGCTGAGCGGTGCGATGATGAACTTTGTGCTGGGCTTTGTGGTGTTGCTGGTGCTGGTTATTACAAGCGGTAAGCTGGGCAGCACCACCGTGGCCCAGTTTACCGGCAACGCCCAAAGCTGCGCCGACGGCCTGCGGGAAGGGGACACCATCCTGAAAGTGGACGGCCAGGTCTGCCGCACCATCGGTGACCTTTCCGGCTGTTTTGACGGCACCACCCAAACCCACGATTTCACCGTCCTGCGGAATGGCCGGGTCGTGCACCTGCCGGGTGTTACGGTAGGTCCTTCTACCGATGCCGACGGCAACACCATCGCTATTGATTTCCGTGTAGCAGCGCTCTCCAAAACGCCGCGGCATGTGTTACAGCGCACGGGCACGCTGTTCCGCTATTACAGCACCGCCATCCTGGGCGGCTTCTGGCAGCTTGCCACCGGGCAGGTGGGGGTCGAGGAGCTTTCCGGTCCCATCGGCACCGCCACCACCATTGGCCAGGCCATGCAGTACGGCTGGCAGGATGTGTTCTCGCTGCTCGCGCTCATCACCATCAATATCGGCATCTTTAACCTGCTGCCCATCCCGGCACTGGACGGCTGCAAACTGATCTTCCTGCTCATTGAAGCTATTTTCGGCCGCGCCGCGCCGCAAAAATTGCAGATGGTGGTCAACACCGCCGGTATGGCGCTGCTTTTGTGGCTGATGGTGCTGGTGACCATGCAGGACATCACCCGATTCTTGTAAGGAGAAAAAAAGATGACACGTCAACTGAAAAGAGAAGTCAAAATCGGCAATATTAAAATTGGCGGTACCAACCCCATCGCCGTACAGACGATGCTGAACGTCCCTGTCAAGGATATTGCGGGCAACGTGGCCCAGGCCAAGCGCGTAGCCGCTGCTGGCTGCCAGATCGTCCGCGTCACAGTGCCCAGTCCGTCGGACGCCGCCGTGGTGGCCGCCATTAAAGAGGCCGTCGACATCCCCGTCGTGGCCGACATCCATTTTGACTACCGCGCCGCGCTGGCCGCGCTGGATGCCGGTGCCGATAAAATTCGCATCAACCCCGGCAACATCGGCGACGACGACCGCGTCAAGGCTGTGGCCGATGCCTGCAACCAGAAGGGCGTGCCCATCCGTATCGGCGTCAATGGCGGCAGCCTCGAAAAGCACATCCTGGCCAAGTATGGTGCCCCCGTGCCCGAGGCCATGGTCGAGAGCGCTCTCTACCATGTACGCCTGCTGGAAAAGCACGACTTCCATAACATCGTCATCTCCATCAAGTCCAGCAACGTGCCTCGCATGATGGCCGCGTACCGCCTGCTGGCCAGCCAGACCGATTACCCGCTGCATGTCGGCGTCACCGAGGCCGGCGGCAACCGTATGGGTCTCATCAAGTCCGGCATGGGCATTGGCGGCCTGCTGCTGGAAGGTCTGGGCGATACCCTGCGCGTCAGCCTGACCGACGAGCCGGAGAACGAAGTTTACGCCGGTTACGATATTCTGCGCGCTGTCGGCTACGCCGTGGCCGGACCGGAGATCATCAGCTGCCCCACCTGCGGCCGCACCCAGTACCCGATGATCGAGATCGCCAACGAGGTCGAAAAGCGCCTGCGGGATGAAGGCTTCAAAAAGCCGCTGAAAATTGCCATCATGGGCTGTGTCGTCAATGGCCCCGGCGAAGCCTCCGATGCCGACATCGGCATTGCAGGCGGCAAGGACGAAGCCCTGCTCTTCATCCGCGGCGAAAAAATCCGCATGCTGAAAGGCGACATCGTCGGCCAGCTGCTGGATGAGATCCATAAAATGTAACCACATGCTTGGCCTCCTCTGTGGGGGAGGCTTCAAAGAGTACGAGGTACACGATTGAAACCCTTTGTTACCCAGGTATGGCCGCAGTTTACGGCCGATCAACAATTCTGCGATGCCTTCGGCAGCGTCATTGTAGACTGTGTCGAGCTGCATCGCACCACCCGCCAGGTGGTCCTCCGCCTGCGCAGCTCTGAACCCTTGGATCAGGCGCTGTGCGGGCGTCTTTGTGCTTCCCTGCAGGAGGTGTTCGCCGGGTACGAGCTGCATCTGCAAAACTACTTTGCCTACCCCAACATCACGCCCGAAGCCGTGCGCCTGATGATCGAGGAGCTGAAAGAAAAAGGCATGCCGGTCAACGGTTTTCTTGATAAAAGCCAGCCTGTCGCCTTCGGCAGCGACGGCATCACGGTGCGCGTCAACGCAGGCCGCGCCATCCTCGAAAGCGTCGAACTGCCCCGTGTCCTGGCCGAGCTGATCCGGGAGCGTACCGGCAGCCTGCCCATCATCCGCCTGGCGGATACCGGCAAGGCCCGCACCGATGAGGAACTGGAGCAATATTTGCAGGAAAAGACCCCCGTTGTCAAGTTTGAGGCCAAGGAGACCCCGCCGGACTTCACAATCGAGGGCCTGGCCCTTACGGACAAGCCTGTCAAGCTGTTCTACGGCAAAAACTTCAAACCTACCGAGACACGCCGCCTCAATGACCTGGGCGACGGCGGCAAGGTCACCATCTGGGGCGATGTTTTCGCTACCGAGGTCAAGGGCAGCCGCCGCAAAATTTATTTCACTTCCATCACCGACTATTCCGGCTCCGTCAACCTCAAAGTGCTGGGGGACGAGGACGCCGACATGTCCAAGTGGGAGAACCTCAAGCCCGGCACGACCCTCATCGTGCGCGGCAACTATATGTACGATAAGTACGAGCATGACTATGTCGTGCTTCCTTACGATGTTCTGCAGGTCGAGCGCCAGCAGCGCCAGGATACCGCCCCCGAGGGCCACAAGCGCGTGGAGCTGCACCTGCACACCAAGTCTAGTTCGATGGACGCCTTCAATGATCCCGGCAAGATCGTGCGCCTGGCTCACCGCATGGGTCACCGTGCTATTGCCATCACTGACCACGGCGTCTGCCAGGGCTACCCCGAAGCCATGCTGGCCACCGATGCCATCCACGAGACCGACCCCAACTTCAAGCTGATCTACGGCTGTGAGGCTTACTTCGTGGACGACATGATCCCCGCCGTCTACGGCAATGCCCAGATGGAACTGCCCGGCACCTTCGTCGTGTTTGACACCGAGACCACGGGCCTTGATTCCAACGTCGAGCGCCTGACCGAGATCGGCGCCGTCTATGTCGAAAACGGCAAGATCAACGAGGAAAAGAAGTTCTGCACTTTCGTCAACCCCGGCAAGCCCATCCCGCAAAAGGTGGTGGACCTGACCGGCATCAACGATGCCATGGTCGCCGATGCTCCCAGCCCCGAAGAAGCTATTCGCGCCTTTAAGGAGTTCTGTGGCAATAACATTCTCGTTGCCCACAATGCCCACAGCTTTGATATGCTCTTCATCCGCAAAGCGGGGGAGAAGGCCGGTGTCAGCTGGGATGAAAACACCTACATCGACACCCTGCCCATGGGTCAGGCGTTGTTCCCGGGCCTGCGCAACTACAAGCTGGACACCATCAACAAGCATCTGGAGATCCCGCCTTTCAACCACCACCGCGCGGTCGATGACGCCATGGCGCTGGCCCGCATCTTCGAGGTCATGCTGTCTGATCTGGAAGAAAAGGACATCCACACCGTTGAGGCCATCAACACCGGCCTTGGCGGCAACAAAGAGGTGCTTAAGAAAAAGTACTACCACCTGATCATTCTCGTGCAGAACCAGGTTGGTCTGAAAAACCTGTACCGCATCGTCAGCGCGGCCCACACCCAGTATTTTTTTAAAAAGCCGCGCGTGCCCCGCAGTTTGTTGAACAAATACCGCGAGGGCCTGCTTCTTTCGCCCGCCTGCGAAGCTGGCGAGCTGTACCGCGCCATCGTGGCCGGCCAGCCCTACGAGCAGCTGCTGCGCATTGCTGACTATTACGACTATCTCGAAGTCCAGCCGCTTGGCAACAACGAGTTCATGGTCCGCAACGGCCAGGTGGAGTCCATCGACACGATCAAGGACTTCAACCGCACTGTCATCAAACTGGGCGAGGACCTGCACAAGCCCGTCGTCGCCACCGGCGACTCCCACTTCCAGGAGCCGGAGGACTGGATCTACCGCGCTGTCCTGCAGGCGGGCAACGGCTTCAAGGATGCCGACAACCAGGCCCCGCTGTACTACCGCACCACCCCGGACATGCTGGACGATTTCAGCTACCTGCCTGAGGATAAGGCCTACGAGATCGTGGTGACCAACCCCAACAAGATCGCCGCCACCATCGATAACAACCTGCGCGCCATCCCCAAAGGCACCTACCCGCCCAGCATCCCCGGCGCCGAGGAAGAACTGCGTACCGACACCTGGAGCCACGCAGCCCGCGACTACGGCACACCCGTACCCGATGTGCTGCAAAAGCGCCTGAAGAAGGAGCTGGACTCCATCTGCGGCCACGGCTACGCCGTTTTGTACGTCATCGCCGTGCGTCTGGTGGCCTACTCCAACGCGGGCGGTTACCAGGTCGGCAGCCGTGGTTCCGTTGGATCTTCCGCCGTAGCGCACTTTTCCGGCATTTCCGAGGTCAACTCGATGCCGCCGCACTATCTGTGCCCTAACTGCAAGCACAGTGAGTGGATCGACGACGGCATCCACTTCGACGGCTTCGACCTGCCCGATAAGGATTGCCCGGTCTGCGGCAAGCCGATGCTCGTCGACGGCCATGACATTCCCTTCGAGACGTTCCTGGGCTTCTATGGCGACAAAGAGCCTGATATCGACCTGAACTTTTCCGGCATGTACCAATCCCACGTTCATCGTTATACCGAGGAATTGTTTGGAAAGGAAAACGTCTTTAAGGCCGGCACGGTATCCGGTCTGCAGGACAAGACTGCTTTCGGTTACGTCAAAAAGTATCTCGAAGAGCGCAGCAAGACCGTCAACCGTGCCGAGGAAAATCGCCTGGTCATCGGCTGCACCGGCGTCAAGCGCACCACCGGCCAGCACCCCGGCGGCATGGTCGTCGTGCCGGATACCTTCGACATCTACGATTTCTGCGCCATCCAACACCCCGCCGACGACGTCAAAGGCGGTCTGCTGACCACCCACTTTGAATTTAAGTACCTGCACGATACGCTGCTCAAGCTGGACGAGCTGGGCCACGATGTGCCTACCTTCTACAAGTTCTTCGAGGAATACTCCGGCATCCCCATCGACTCGGTGCCGATGAACGACCCCAAGGTCTACAGCCTGCTCACCAGCCCTGAGGCCCTCGGCGTGACCGAGGAACAGATCGGCTCCAAGACCGGCACCTTCGGCATCCCCGAAATGGGCACCAACTTCGTGCGCCAGATGCTGCTGGATGCCCAGCCCAAAAACTTTTCTGAGCTGATCCAGATCTCCGGCCTGTCCCACGGCACCGACGTCTGGACCGGCAACGCCGACGAACTCATCCGTTCCGGTACCTGCACGATTGCCGAAGTCATCGGCTGCCGTGACAGTATCATGCTGTACCTGCTGCGCAAAGGCCTGGAACCGAAGATGGCCTTCGACATCATGGAGGCCGTGCGTAAAGGCAAGGTCGCCAAGGGTGGCTTCAAGCCCGGCTGGGAGGAAGCCATGAAGGAACACGATGTGCCCGATTGGTACATCGAATCCTGCCGCAAGATCAAATATATGTTCCCCAAGGCCCACGCGGTGGCCTACCTGATGGCGGCCATCCGCCTGATGTGGTTCAAGGTCTACCACCCGGCCATCTTCTACGCGGTCTACTTCACAGTCCGCGGCGCCGATATTGACTACGAGGCCGCCGTCGGCGGTGTGCGCGTAGCCAAGCAGCACTTGAAGGACAACGAGAAGATTCCCAAGGAAGAGCGTACTGCCAAGGACGATGACGCTCTGGTCAGCCTGCAGCTGGAAAACGAGATGCTGCAGCGCGGCTGCCAGTTCCTGCCCATCGAACTGGGCAAGAGCTACGCCAGCAAGTACGTGGTCGAGGATGGCAAGGTCCGTCTGCCTTTCACCGCACTGCGCGGCCTGGGTGATGCCGCTGCCGTTGCGCTGGAAGAGGCCACCATCCACGGCCAGCAGTACATCTCGGTTGAGGAGTTGCAGCAGGCCAGCGGCGTGGCGAACTCAGTATTCGATAAGCTGCGCTCTGTGGGTGCTTTGGGCAGCCTGCCCGAGACGAGCCAGGTCGACCTGTTCAGCCTGATGTAAAGACTGCCTATTTCATTTGTAAAAGATTGTGCTTTCCCTTGCTGACGGGGTGAAAAAAGGGTATAATAGTAACGTTCTAAAATTACGGAAAGTCAGGAGCTATTCAATGTCTGATTTTTATACCTACCGCAATGAAGTAGCCGGCAAAAAGCGCAAACGCAGCCTGATGCTGGCACTGCTCATTGTTTTAGCCGCAGCCTGCGCCGGTGTCGGCTGGTTCTGGATGCAGCGCGATGCTCAGCCCGCCGAGGGTGAAGCCGCCGCTGCCGAGCCTGTCTCCACTTCAGAAAGCACCGAGGCTGAGTCCGAAGCCCCCGTTGAAGCGGCCGCTCCCGCTGAGCCTGTCAGTACAGGAGATGGCCCGGCCCGCATCGTGCAGGCCGTCGATACCGCCGTGTGGGATACCTCCACGGCCGTCGAGCGAACCATCGATACCGAATACCTCAACACCGACCACCGCATGGTAGCTGTCCCCATGCTGGGCACCGTAACGTCCTCCTACTTTGATACCGTCACCTTTGCGGGCGACAGTATCGCTTCAGGCCTGGGCATCTACGATACCGGCTACAAAAATGCCCACTATGCCACCTATGTCAGCGCAGGCGTGCAGACCTTCGTCAATAACGTCAGCGTGAAGAATGCCGTCACCGGAGCCACCGAGACCCCTATGGAGACCATCGTGGCCAGCCAGCCAGATTACCTGTATATCCTGGTGGGCACCAACAACCTGGTCGTACAGGGCAGCGAGGAGAGCTTCATCGCTTACTACGAGCGTCTGATCGACATGCTGCGCGAGCAGCTTAACCCCGGCGTTGCCTTCTATATCCAGTCCATTCCCGGCGTGCAGGAGGATGTCGTCCAAAGCAAGCCCGGCCTGGATAACGCCCGCATTGCCACCGCCAACGACCTGCTGGCCAATATGGCGCTGCGCAAGGGCTGCTACTTCGTCAATGTGCGCGAGGTGCTGACCAATCCCGCCGACGGAAGCCAGTACGATGACTACGCCACCAAGGACGGCGTACACTTCAACGCCGCAGGCTACCAGGCCTGGGCAGACTACCTGGCCACTCACACGGTGTGGAACCGCCGCAGCCAGTACCTCGGCCAGAACCCCTACTATATCTACGGCGCATAACTTTAACAAAACCCATACAAGGTGTAAAAAGCACCTTGTATGGGTCTTTTTTATACACCCGTACAAGAAAAGCTGCTGATTTGTGTCGATTTTATACAAATACAAAACAACTCCCAACAAATTTTTAGCAGATTATTACAAGAAAGCCTTGAAATTTATGTACGAAACAGGTAATATAGAGTTAGTAAATATTCGGGGCTGTCCATTTAGGGCTGTTCCAAAAGGGGAGATTACGTTGAAGCAACGCAAGCAAGCGCCCAATAGTTCTGATCTGCCCGTTTACCTGTTCAAGCAGGGCAACAATCAGGAGGCGTACCGCTACTTTGGCGCGCATTTGGAAGTGCAGGACGGTGTCCCCGGCGCGGTTTTCCGTGTCTGGGCGCCCCATGCAAAAGCAGTTGCTGTTGTAGGTGATTTCAACAGCTGGGTTCCCGGCGAACACACGATGCACAAAGTGA
Organism: uncultured Oscillospiraceae bacterium; assembly: GCA_900539695.1. Classification (GTDB taxonomy): domain Bacteria; phylum Bacillota; class Clostridia; order Oscillospirales; family Ruminococcaceae; genus Gemmiger. The sequence goes on along the minus strand of UQDG01000003.1, from coordinate 140,867 downwards.
CCGATGGCATCTGGGAACTGTTCATTCCGGGCATCAAGGAATACGATATTTATAAGTACTGCATCACCACCTCGTCCGATGAACTGATTTACAAATCCGACCCTTACGCGTTCCATACCGAGACCCGCCCCTCCAACGGCAGCAAGGTCTACGATATTGAGGGCTACGCCTGGGGTGACGACCACTGGACCAAAGAGTCCGCCAAGCGGGATGTCATCAACAGCCCGATGTCCATCTACGAGATGCAGGCTGGCAGCTGGAAGATGAAGGATGCCGAGAACGGCACCCCGTACAACTACGCAGAGCTGGCCGACGAGCTGATTCCCTACATAAAAGATATGGGGTACACCCATGTTGAACTGCTGCCCATCACCGAGTATCCGTTCGATGGCAGCTGGGGCTATCAGGTCACGGGCTATTTTGCCCCCACCAGCCGCTATGGCACCCCAAAGGACTTCATGACCTTTGTGGACAAGCTCCACCAGGCAGGCATCGGCGTCATTCTGGATTGGGTTCCTGCCCATTTTCCGAAGGACGGTTACGGCCTGTACATGTTCGACGGCGCCCCATGCTACGAGGACCCCAACCCCCGCCGCGGCGAACACAAAGAGTGGGGCACCATGGTCTTCAACTACGGCATGAAGGAAGTTGAAAGCTTCCTGATCTCCAGCGCCATGTTCTGGGTGGACAAATATCACGTCGACGGCCTGCGCGTAGACGCCGTGGCCAGCATGCTGTATCTGGACTACAACCGTAAGGACGGCGAGTGGGAGCAAAACTGCAAGGGCGGTAAGGAAAACCTGGAAGCCATCGCTTTCCTGCAAAAGCTGAATACTGCCATCCTGGGCAAGTATCCCCATAAGATGATGATTGCCGAGGAATCCACCGCCTGGCCGCTGGTCACCAAACCGGCCGCCGATGGGGGATTGGGCTTCAACTTCAAGTGGAACATGGGCTGGATGAACGATATGCTCAGCTACATGAAGACCGACCCGCTCTTCCGTGCCGGCAACCATGGCAAGGTCACTTTCAGCTTCTTCTACGCTTTCAGCGAGAATTTTGTGCTGCCTATCAGCCACGACGAAGTCGTCCACGGCAAGTGCAGCCTCATCAATAAGATGCCCGGCGATTACGAGCAGAAGTTTGCCAATCTGCGCACATTCTATGGCTACATGGCCGCGCACCCCGGCAAAAAGCTGCTTTTCATGGGCCAGGAGTTCGGCCAGTTCATCGAGTGGGACGAGAAAAAGCCCTTGGACTGGATGCTGCTTAGCTACGACAAGCACCGTCAGCTGCAGGACTATGTCAAGGATCTGAACCACCTGTACCGCGACACACCCGCCCTGTGGCAGGTCGATTACAGCTGGGAGGGTTTCCAGTGGATCGTGCCCGATGACAGCAAGCAGAGTGTGATCGCGTTCCTGCGCCGTGATGCTGCGGGCAAGATGCTGCTGGTCGTCTGCAACTTCAATCCTGTGCTGCGCCAGGGCTACCAGATGGGCGTGCCCAACCCCGGCAGCTACAAAGAAATCCTGAATTCCGATGACAAGAAATACGGCGGCTCCGGTGTTACCAACGGCACCGTCAAGGCAGAAAAGGGCGAGATGCACGGCTTCGAGCAGCATATTTCGCTGACACTGCCGCCGTTGTCTACCGTATACTTCCAGGTGCCTGCTGCCCGCAAGCCCCGCGCTAAAAAAACCGCCGAGGCAGCGGACGCTGCAGCCAAGCCCGTGAAGAAAACCGCCGCTAAAGCAAAGAAAGCGGCCCCGGCAGCGGAAACCGTTGCCACCGCCTCCAAGCGCCGCGGGCGTCCCGCTAAGGCCAAAACGCCGGTTTAACCGTGCGAGATGGATAAACACCACTGTTCAACAATGGCGTAAAGCCAGAATGTTAAGGGGAGAAATCTTATGGCAAAAGAAATGATCGCAATGATCCTGGCAGGCGGTCAGGGCTCGCGTCTGTACGCGCTGACCCAAAAGCTCGCCAAACCTGCAGTACCGTTCGGCGGTAAATATCGTATCATCGATTTCCCGCTGTCCAACTGCGTTAACTCCGACATTGATACCGTCGGTATCCTTACCCAGTATCAGCCCCTCGTCTTGAACGAGTATATCGGCAATGGCCAGCCCTGGGACCTGGACCGTCTGCATGGCGGCGTCCATGTTCTGCCGCCGTATCAGCAGGCTTCCGGCTCTGACTGGTACAAGGGCACAGCCAACGCTATCTATCAGAACATTTCCTTCATTGATCGTTATGATCCCAAGTACGTCATCATCCTGTCCGGCGACCAGATTTGCAAGCAGGATTACTCCGACTTCCTGCGTTTCCATAAGGAAAAGGACGCCGAGTTCTCCGTCGCTGTTATGGAAGTGCCCTGGAATGAGGCTTCCCGCTTCGGACTGATGGTCACCGACGAGAACGACAAGATCAGCGAGTTCCAGGAGAAGCCGAAGAACCCGAAGTCCAACCTGGCTTCCATGGGTATCTACATCTTCAACTGGGATGTGCTGAAGAAATACCTCACCGAGGACGAAGCCGATCCCAACTCCGAGAACGACTTTGGCAAGAACGTCATCCCCAACCTGCTGAAAGACGGCCGCCGTATGTATGCCTATCATTTCAGCGGCTACTGGAAGGATGTCGGCACCATCTCCAGCCTGTGGCAGGCCAACATGGAGGTCCTGGACCCCAGTCATTCCGGCATCAACCTGTTTGATGAGAACTGGAAGATCTACTCCCGCAACTCCGGCAAGCCCTGCCAGCAGATCGGCAGCGATGCAACCATCGTCAACTCCATGATCTCCGAAGGCTGCAAAGTCAACGGCACGGTCAACAACTCCATCCTCTTCCCGGGCGTTGTCGTCGAGAAGGGTGCTACCGTTGAGGCTGCCGTGATTATGGGCGGCACCGTCATCAAGGCGGGCGCTTCCGTCAAGCACTGCATTGTGGCCGAAAATGTCAAGGTTGAAGAGGGTGCTACCGTCGGCGCTATGCCCGAAGGCAGCCTGAACATTGAGGAACCCGGCGATGTTGCCACGGTCGGTTCCGGTGTCGTCATCGGCAAGGGTGCTACCGTCGGCCCCAAGGCAATGGTTTCCAGTGATGTAAAGGATGGTGAGGAACAATGGTAAACAGCAACGTCAACGCACTCGGCGTCATTTTCGCCAATACCTATGATAACCTCGTTCCCGAGCTGGTGGCGGAGCGCTCCATGGCCTCCATCCCCTTCGGCGGACGTTATCGCCTGATCGACTTCACGCTGTCCAGCATGGCCAATGCCGGCATCGACAACGTGTCTGTCATTGTTCGTAAAAACTACCACTCCCTGATGGATCATTTGGGTGCCGGTCGTGAATGGGACCTGACCCGTAAGCGCGGCGGCTTGAATATTGTCCCGCCTTTTGCAGAGCGCAGCGTCAAGATGTACTCTGGCCGTGTCGATGCTCTGGACAGCATTCTGAACTGGCTGGAAGCCCAGAAAGAACGCTATGTCATTCTTTCTGACTCCTACATTGCCATGAACTTCGACTTCGGCAGCTTGATCGATGCCCACGTTGCATCCGGCGCTGACGTCACCATGGTCTACAACCGCGCCCCCATCCCTGAGGGTGCCCGCAGCGATAACTACACCATCCGCATCGATGAGACCGGCCGTGTGCAGGAGATCCTGTCCAACGACTACCGTATGGGTGAGCAGAACCTCGCCATGAACATCTACGTCATTGAGCGCGAGAGCCTGATCCACCTGATCCACGATGCAGCCGTCCGCGGTCTTGTCTACTTCGAGCGCGACATCCTGGCCCGCAACCTGAAGCTGCTCAACGTCCAGGCTTACGAGTTCAAGGGCTATGCCGCCCGTGTCTCTGACATGAAGAGCTACTTTGACGAGAACATGCGCCTGCTGCAGGATGGCAGCATGGACGCCCTGTTCGGACCGGCTCCCATCTACACCAAGATCCGTGACGATAACCCCACCCGCTATGTGGCAGGCAGCTCCGTCAAGAACAGCCTGCTGGCTGATGGCTGCGTCATCGAGGGCACCGTCGAGAACTGCGTGCTGTTCCGCGGCTGCCAGGTCAAGAAGGGTGCTGTCGTCAAAAACTGTGTCCTGATGCAGGATACCGTTGTGGAGACCGATTGCGGTGTAGAGTATGTGGTCACGGACAAGAACGTCCACATCACCGCAGGCAAGAAGCTGGCCGGCACCGATACCTTCCCGGTATTCGTCGCCAAGAACCACAGCGTATAACAGCTCATAGAGGTTGTACTCCCTCTCCCCGGAGGCAGCTTTTGATGAGAGGACGGGGGAGAGCAGATCTTCCCCGTCCTCATATTTTTGTGAACCCACCCCATGGAGGTGCTTATGAGAATCTTATATGCAGCCAGCGAGGCTGCTCCCTTTGCCAAGTCCGGCGGCCTGGCCGACGTGGCCGGTGCACTGCCCAAGGCTTTGGTCAAGGACGGCATCGACGCCCGTGTTGTCATGCCGCTGTACGGTGACCTGAAATTCAAGGATAGCCTGACCTATATCACCAACTTCAGCGTGCCGGTCGGCTGGCGCAGCCAGTACTGCGGCCTCTTCAAAGCCGAGCGTGACGGTGTTGTCTACTACTTCATCGATAACGAGTACTATTTCAAGCGCAGCGGCCTGTACGGCTTCTATGATGACGGCGAGCGCTTTGCCTTCTTCTCCCGTGCCATCCTCGAAATGCTGTTCTACACCGATTTCGAGCCTGACATCATCAACTGCAACGACTGGCAGACGGCCCTGACCCCCGTTTACCTGAACCTGTACTACCGTCACCTGGATAAGTTCAGCCGTATCAAAACGGTCTTTACCATCCACAACATTGCCTACCAGGGCAAGTACGGTCTGGACATTCTCGAGGATACCTGCGGCATCGGCGCCCGCGACGCCCATGTTGTGGAATATGACGGCTGTGCCAACTTCATGAAGGGCGCGATCGAGACCGCCGACAAGGTCACCACCGTCAGCCCCACCTATGCCCAGGAGATCCTGGACCCGTGGTTCAGCCATGGTCTGGACGGTCTGCTGCGCCAGAAGCAGTATAAGCTCTGCGGCATCCTGAACGGCATCGACGTGGATGTCTTTAACCCCGCCACCGACCCCGACATCGTCAAGAACTACGATGCCGACACCTTCCAGGATGGCAAGGCCGCCTGCAAAGCTGCCCTGCAGGACAAGTTCGGCCTGCATAAGGACGGCAGCCCCGTCATGGCCATGGTCACCCGTCTGGTCGGCCACAAAGGCGTTGACCTCGTCCAGGCTATCTCCGAAGGCCTGCTGCAGCAGGGCATCGAGCTGGTCATCCTCGGCTCCGGCGAAAGCCAGTACGAGAACTTCTTCAACGAGCTGTGCGCCCGCAATCCGGGCCGCGTGGGCGTCTACATCGGCTTCAACGCCAAACTGGCCCAGGAGATCTACTCCGGTGCTGACATCTTCCTGATGCCTTCCCGCTCCGAGCCCTGCGGTCTGGCCCAGATGGTCTCCTGCCGCTACGGTACCATCCCCGTTGTCCGCGAGACCGGCGGCCTGCGTGACTCCATCCACGATTCCGGCGACGGCTTCGGCAACGGCTTCACCTTTGCCAACTACAACGCCCACGAGCTGTATGAGGCCTGCTGGCGCGCCAAGGAAGGCTACTGGCAGAAGGACGGTTGGCCCGTGCTGGTCCACCGCGCCATGGAGTGCGACTTCAGCTGGTCCAACTCCGCCAAGAGCTACGAGGGTCTGTACAACGAAGTTGTGAACCTCTGGTAACAATTTCATAGTTTTTAAAGCCGACAGGTTTGCCTGTCGGCTTTTTTATGTTATGGCAACACCGCACAATTCCCGCCTGACGGCTTAAGCACCGCTCCGGCGGCTGCGGCACGGCATCTGCGTTGCCAAAATGCTCGATAATACACAAAGTATTATCTGCGCTTTTGGCTTAGCAGCTGCCGCACCTCGCTCGCCGTATCGGCACTTAGAATTATGCGGTATTGCCTTATATGTATCGGCAAATGGTAGGGGCCGATGCCCGCATAGGCCCGCAAACCTGCCCCTGCATAGAACTTTTCCCCGCTTTCTTGCAATTATCACAAATATGGTGTAAGGTAATGTAGGTTATGATAAAACAACGTCGAAAGAAGGGGAGTACCATGCACAAACTCGCTGCCGGTGCAGCGGCGGCGTCCTGCCTTCTTTTGTGCAGCTGCGCCGCAACCGTCACCCTCCCCGTAGTCGACCTTGCCACCTCAGAGACCGCCGCTACGCAGGAATCCTCCTCCATGGGCCTGGTCCTGCCGCAGGCAGATACTTCGATTCCAGTCTGGCTTGCCTACGCCGCCTTGCAGGCTACGCCGGAAAATGCCTTTTTCCTGCCCGACACCGTGCAGCTGAACGTAGAAAACATCCTGCAAAACCCGGAGCTCCCCAACGGATGTGAGATCACCTCTGCTGCCATCGTGCTGAACTACTTAGGCTTCGACATCGATAAAGTCACCCTGGCCGAAAACTGCCTGCCCATGCACATCCCGTACTGGGAGGCCGACCCAGAGGTCGAATTCATGGGCAGCCCTGCCGATGAGCTTTCTTTCTACTGCCTGCCCGGTGCCATCACCACTGCCGTCAACACCTATCTGGATGAGCAAGGCAGCACTTACAGCGCGCTGGACATTACCGGCGCCGAGCCCGCCCGGCTGGAGATGTACCTGGCCCAGGGCACGCCGGTGCTGGTTTGGGCCACCCGCGCCTTTACAGAACCACTTTATAATTACACCTTTACACTGGCCGATGGCAGCTGGCCTTACTCCAACTCTCATTGTCTGGTGCTTACCGGCTACGACGAGGACAACTATTACTTTGCCGACCCCATGCAGGAGATCACCGAGATCGGCCGCGATACCTTCGCCCTGCGGTACGAGGAACTGGGCTGCCACGCCGTCGTTATCACCCAATAAAGTGTCCGCATAAAATAACAGCTGACCGTCTGCCTGCACAAGGCAAATGACCAGCTGTTTTATTTTATTGCGATGGCAAAGTCTTCCAATTATAAAATTATAACTGTCCGCTCAACTCATACAACCGGCGGCTGGCAGCTTCGGGGTCTTGGGCAGCAAAAATGGCGCTTACCACCGCCACGCCTGCAAGACCACGGCCCTGCAGCTGTAAAATGTTGCTTTCCTCAATGCCGCCTATGGCCACCACCGGAATGTTCACCGCCGCCGTCACGGCACGCATCGTCTCGGCCGTCACCGGGTGGGCATCTAGCTTGGTGCCCGTCACAAAGGCCGCACCGCAGCCCAGGTAATCGGCACCGTCCGCCTGGGCTGCCAAAGCTTCGGCGGCATTGTGGGCCGAAACACCCAAAATTTTATCCGGGCCCAACAGCGCGCGGGCACGACGGGCGGCCATATCGCTCTGGCCCACATGCACGCCGTCGGCACCGGCGGCCAGGGCCACCTCCACGTTGTCATCCACCACAAAGGGCACATGCCGCGCGTGGCATAATTTAGCCAGGGCGCGGGCTTCTTCCAGCAGAGCGGCAGGGGAAAGCTCCTTCTCCCGCAGCTGTACAAAGGTCGCGCCGCCATCCAGCGCGGCGGCCACCGTATCCAGTAGGGTGTGCCCCCGCAGGCGGCGGCTGTCGGTTACGGCGTACAAACGCAGTTGCTGCGGCAAAACTTTCATCATGGATTCCCCCTGTGTTCAATGTATTTTCACTATACGCCGCGCCGGACAAAAAAGCAAGCCCTTGACAAACTTTTTGCAAAGGTGTATCATGCAAGACAAAGAACAGGGGAGCCGGACACCCGGCTGAGAGGAAATTGCATTTCGACCCTTTGACCTGATGTGGATCATGCCACCGTAGGAAGGACTTTACCAAACGTCTTTTTTGCAGGGCTGCCCATCGGTACCCTGCTTTTATTTTTGCTTTTGGGAAAGGAAGGATCTGACCGTTCCAGAAACGCGGGTCGAGGGGGAGCGCCCTGGGCCGTGAGCAGCGTCAGCGATGGGAAGCCGTGTTCCGGCGTGAGAGGAAGCCAGCAAGCTTCGACCGAACCATAAGCCCTTTTTGTAAGGGGCTTATTGTGCCCGTGCGGGCGGCTGGCGTATTTCTGGCGGCAGTCCTTCCGCTTTTTTCGTTATGGTACAAAAGAAAAAAGGAGCTCCAAAATGAAATCCAACACCAAAAAACTTGCCCTGGCTGGCGTACTGTGCGCCGTGGCCGTTGTCGGCAGCATGTTCTCGTTCCCCGTATTCGGCAGCAAATGCGCGCCGGTGCAGCACATGGTCAATGTGCTGTGTGCCGTGCTGCTTGGTCCCTGGTACGGCGTGGCCGTGGCCTTTGTGGCAAGCCTGCTGCGCAACCTGCTGGGTCTGGGCAGCCTGATGGCTTTCCCTGGCAGCATGTGCGGCGCATTGTTGTGCGGCATCGTCTACCATAAAACCAAGAACCTGCTGGCCACGCTTTGCGGTGAAGTTTTCGGCACCGGCATCATCGGCGGCCTGCTGGCCTGGCCTGTGGCTGTGTTCCTGATGGGCAAAGCCGCCGGTGACATTGCTTTCTACGCCTACATCGTCCCGTTCCTCGTCTCCACTGTCGGTGGTTCCATCATCGCCGGCGTGGTGCTGATCGCGCTGGAAAAGAACAGCACCCTCAAAAAAATGCAGGCAAGCCTTGCCCGCTGAAACAGGTGACCCCATGACCCGATTCGAAGCCCTTGCAGCCATCCGCGCCCGCAAGCCGCTGCTGCACTGCATCTCCAACCTGGTCACCGCCAACGATTGCGCCAACCTGGCCCTGTCCGTCGGTGCCAGCCCCATCATGGCTCAGGCCCCCCAGGAGATGGCCGACATCGCCGTGCTGGCCAGTGCCGTAGTGCTGAACACCGGTACCCCCGACGAAGCCAAATTCACTGCTGCCCGGCTGGCCGGTGCCGCCGCCAACCGCCGCGGTATCCCGGTAGTGCTGGACCCCGTCGGTGTAGGGGCCAGCCCCTGGCGGCTGGAGAATATCCGCCAGCTTTTGCAGGAAGTTCACCCCGCCATCCTGCGGGCCAACTACGGCGAGGCCGCCGCTCTATTGGGCCTTTCTGCCGCTGAGCACGGCGTGGACAGCCTGACCGTCCCCATCGATGCCGCCGCCTGCGCCAAAGCGCTGGCACAAAAGCTGGGCACAGTCGTGGTGCTCTCCGGGGCCGAGGATCTCGTCACCGACGGCACCGCCCTGCACACCGTCTCCGGCGGCAGCGACCTGATGCGCCGTGTCACCGGTGCGGGCTGCATGCTAACGGTACTCTGCGGTGCTTTTGCCGCTGTGCAGCCGCAAGCCCCCTTACAGGCCGCCGTACAGGCCGCCGAATTTTGGAAAGCCTGTGCCGCCGCAGCAGAACCCCAGGCCCACGGCCCGGCCAGTTTCCGGGTCGCCCTGCTGGATGCTGCTGCACAAATCGTATAACTTTATTTTGCAAGTCATTGTAAATCACAAAAAAGAGGAAGTCGAACCACACCGTCCGGCTTCCTCTTCTTATTTTGCAAATGATGTAAATGATTTCGTCAAAATCACTGGCGGCTTTCTCCCTCTGCCCGCAGGTGGTTGTCTACCCATTTGATAAGCAGCTCCAGCGCCACTGTGTTCTGGCCGCCCTCTGGCACAATCAGGTCCGCCTTGCGCTTGCTGGGCTCCACAAACTGCTCGTGCATCGGCTTTACGGTGGTCAAGTACTGGGTCACCACGCTGTCCAGTGTGCGGCCGCGCTCCTTAACGTCGCGCACGATGCGGCGCAAAATACGCACGTCGGCATCGGTATCCACAAACACCTTCATATCCATCAGATCGCACAACTCAGGGGAGTCAAAGATCAAGATGCCTTCCACGATGATGACCGGCGCGGGGCGCACCAGCACAGTCTCGTTGCTGCGGTTGTGGATGGTGTAGTCTTACACGGGCACCTGCACCGGGTGGCCGGCGCGCAGTTCGCGCAGGTGGGCCACCATCAGCGGGGTGTCGAAGCTGTCCGGGTGGTCGTAGTTCAGCTTGCAGCGCTCCTCGTAGGGCAGTTCGTCATGGCGCTTGTAGTAGCTGTCATGGTTGATGACGCTGACCTCGTCTATGCCAAAGTGGTCGCGCAGGCGTTCGGTCAGAGTCGTTTTGCCGCTGCCGGTACCACCGGCGATACCAATGATAATGGTGTTCATATCCTCTTTGCTCCTTTTATACTTCCAGCTCGATCTTGCGGCCCGTCGGCTCATAGGCCCGGTATTTTACGCCGGTCATATTGAACATGCGGCGGCTGGCGATGCTGGCATGGGTATCATGGTATTTGTCCGAAAGGTAGATCAGTTCCTTGATACCGCTCTGGATGATGGCCTTGGCGCATTCGTTGCAGGGGAACAGCGTCACGTACATCCGCGCCCCTTTCAGGTCGTGGTTGGGGCTGTTCAGGATGGCGTTCAGCTCGGAGTGGCAGACGTACATATACTTGGTCTCCAGGTCCTCGCCCTCGCGCTCCCAGGGCATGTCGTCATCGTTGCAGCCGATGGGCATGCCGTTGTAGCCCAAGGACAGGATCTTGTTCTCCGGGCTGACGATGCAGGCGCCGACCTGGCTGTTGTTATCCTTCGAGCGCATGGCCGAAAGCATGGCAATGCCCATAAAGTATTCGTCCCAGCTGATATAATCCTCTCGTTTCACAGTGTTCACGTCCTTTTGTATGGATTTCTTTACAAATATTATACTGTGATGCTTGGCACCACGCAAGTTATTTGTGCAAATATTTCAGGCGGGTGGCCTCGCCGCCCCGCAGGTGGCGCTCAGCCTTGTTTTTCTGCACCACGGCCTGCACCTCGGCCCAAAGGCCGGGGCTTGTGCGGCGCAGGCGGGCCTGGTCTTTCCAGATGGTGCTTTTGCTTACGCCAAACACCACCGCAGCCGCCCGCACCGTGGCGCCGGTACCGGCAATGTAACGCCCCACCGCTATGGCGCGTTCTTCTGGGTCACCTTTCATAGCTTGCCCTCCCCACATAGAGATTTTCTGTCAAATCCTATGTGAAAAGGCCGCAGGATATGCTATGCCATACCCATCAACAGAGGAAATAGCAAAACAGCCCCGGGCGCTGCATCCGTCCGGGGCTGTCATTTAATAGCTTCGTTCCAGATAATCCAGGTTGGTCCAGCCAAACTGACCCTGATACTGCACCAGCACCCAGGCGGGGGCCGTATTGGAAGAACCGTAGATGCGCAGGGAAGTGTACTCCGGGATCTTTCCTACAATAGCATACTCTGTGCCTGGCCCGGCGCGCAGATTCAAGCGGCCGCCCTCGGTGATAACGCGGGCATAGGAGAAGGTGCGCGTGTCGGGCGCGGTGATGTCCTCCGGCAGGTCGTCCAGAGGATCAGGCTTCGTCACACCGGGGATCGTGTACTGGTGCCATCCGTCGTCCAGCTTGACCCAGGCGGTGCCGCCGTCCCACACAAGGCCATCATACGTGCAGGGGACATATTCTGCCCCTGCGCGATCCAGCAGGCCGAATTTTCCGCTGCGGCTCACGGGGGTATAGCCGTTCAGCAGCGGTGCGGCACGCCGGAAAAGGAAGGAGCCATCCCCAGAAGTGTTGGTATAATATACACTATCGTAACAAACCGGCGTCACTTCCTCGCCCATCGTGCCCAGGTACACCCACTTGCCGTCCCGCTCTGCGGGGGCAAGCGTGGCATCAAAAAAGTAGTCGGCAAGAGTGTAGTGGTAGATGTTTGCCGCACTGCCATTGCGGCGGCGGTAAATGTATTGTCCATCACTGATAATACTGACGTGGTCGTCGCCCTCGTCTTCCGTTACGCCGGTCTGGACCGGCACATAGCCGTCCACCCGGCCGCTGTACAGCAGCATGTCTTCGTCTGTCGGCGCGGCCAATTTTCCCGGGCCCATTGAGCCGCTGTATGTATATACTTTGTAATCCGTCAGGTAGACAAACTCCAGATAGGTGCCGCCATCGTGGGCCGCGCAGAGCATGCCGTCGCCGCTTTCCCGCAGCAAAACGTTGATCCGCTTTTCTTCGGCTAGCATCTCATCCCAAGGTAAATTATCCTGATAACCGTGCCAGCGGCGGCCCTCAATAAAACATTCAACCAACGGCTGCGGTGCGCGGCAGGGCAGTACCTCGGTACCATCGCTGCGCATCAGGCCCCACAGGCCGTCTTTGCACATCGTGTAATAGTCGGTCTCCGGGTACGGTTGAAAGGCACGCTCGTAGCCAATGAGCCGAATATCATCATAATCCAGCACATCCGCATCCGTCGGCACAAGCCCCTGCGGCGGAGCAGTAGTCGGCACAGGGGTGGCGGCACTTTCGGCTGTCTCCGCCGTGGCGGCGGTTTCGGGGGTAACCGCAGGCTGACCATCCGTAACAGGCACACTGGGCCATACTTGCCCAGCAGCACACCCTGTCAGCAACAGCGCTATGACAGCACAAACCATCCGCTTCATCGCTTTCACTCCCTGATTTTTTTATTTATAAGGATATGCCTTGCCCTTATTGCGTTACTTCTTCCAGGTATTCCATGCTTATCCAGCCATACCACCCGGCATATTTGCTCAGTATCCAGGTGTTATCCTCGTTATGGCCCAAGTCCTGCAGGCAGGTATGCGCGGGCACCAACTGCCATTTATTGTAGTTGGTCCCCGGACCTACGCGCATGTTCAGCCCCACATCCGAGGTGACGCGCCAGTAATGGTCGGTGGCTTTCAGCTCTTTCGGGTAGGTCCAGATGTTCATCTTCGTGTCTGTCCAGTCCTTAGGCACACCGGGGATGCGTTGGCTCTGCCATTTGCCGTTCTGCTTCAGCCACAGCACATGCCCGTTCCAGGCGGCATACTCATACTCGCAGGGGATATACTCGTTCTTGATGGAATCATCAATTACACCCCACTTGCCATCCCGGCAGACAGCCGCGTAGCCGTTCAGCAGCGGCGAGGCATATCGCAGCGCGTAGTTGTTGGCGTAATCATTGCCATACACAGGCTCGTATACCGTAGCCGTTACCAACTCGCCCTGTAAGTTGATGTAACCCCATTTGCCGTTCAGCTTCACAGGGGCCAGGTTCTGGTCATAGAAGCACCCGGCATCCTCGTAGACGGTATCGTTCAGCAGTTCACCGTCCGCATTGGCAAACACATAACCGCCGCCATCAGCCGTTTCATAATAACCGGGGTCTCCATCACCATCCGCCCATACGCAGCGCTGGCAGGGGAGATACTCGCCGTATATTTTATCTGTGTCGGTCAATGGCTCGTCATCGCCCATCATGCCGGCACTTTTACAAACTTTGCCGCTGTCAATATCATAGGTCCAGGCCAAAAGCAGACCGTCATGCTCGCCGCTGCAAAGCGTCCCGGCATTGGCTGCGGCCAGCGTATCGTTATAGGTCTTCCAATCCTCGCTGCTGGCGCTTACGACGTAATGCCATTTCAAAGTGCTGCTTGCACAGCGCCTTACAGGATTATCCGCACGGCAGGGCAGCAGCACGGAACCGTCGCTTTCCATCAGGCCCCACTTGCCGTCCCGGCACATGGTATAATATCCGTCCGAAACCAGATCATCCTCGGCCAGCATGACAGGCGGGTAGGTGTCGCGCATCGGCAGCATGATTGCAGTATAGCTGGTGCTCTCTGCCGTAGGTGTTTCCGTTGCTTCAGGTTCGGATACAACAGGTGTTTTGGTCGCTTCCGGCGCAGGCATCACCGCCACCTCTGGTGTCTGCGTGACCGCAGGTGTACTTACTATATCCGTAGGATCTGTCTGCTTTGTTACACATCCTGTCAAAATCAGCATCATAGCTGCACAAAGTATCCGTTTCATCGCTTTTCCTCCTTGCCATGTCTTTTTTTATATTAGTATAGCATAAAAGCCGTATCCTGCCCATACAGGATACGGCTTTCGACGTGAATTTTACATGGATTGCAAAGTTATTACAAGAGGGCGGGCTTATTCGTACATCCTCCGCCCGGCAAATATACACAAGGGGCGCTTGGCCTTGCCCATCTCCATCAACTGTACGGCCGCGGCCAGGGTCGCGCCGCCGCTGGTGCAGGCGGGGATGCCGTCGCACAGCAGCACTTCCTTCGAGGCCCGCTCCGCATCTGCGGTGGTCACGGTCAGCACCGTATCCACCACATAGGGGTTGTAGTTTTCCGGCACAAAGCCGGGGCCAATGCCCGCAATGCCATGCTGGCCGATGAACCCGCCCGAAATGGCGGCGCACTCGGCAGGTTCCACCGCCACAATGCGGATCATGCTGTTCCACGCCTTGATGTACTCGGCCACGCCGGTCACAGTGCCGCCGCTGCCCACACCGATGACGATGGCGTCAATGCTGTCCCCGGCGGCCTTCAAGATCTGCGGCCCGGTCACCCGGCGGTGATACTCCGGGTTGTCATCGTTGGCAAAGTAGTGGGTAAAGTAGCCGTGGTAGCGCTCGGCTGTCTCCTGGGCGATGCGATCCATCACCCGGCGGCCGCCGCTGCTGCACACCACGATTTTCGCGCCCAGTTCCTGCAGCCGCTGGCGGCGGGCAATAGGCAGGTTGCTGGGCACTACCAAAATGCAGGGGTGCCCCGTGGTGGCACAGCTTACCGCCAGCGCCGCGCCAAAGCTGCCGGAACTGGCTTCCACCACCGGCATACCGGGCTGCAAAGCGCCGCGCTCGGTAGCAAAGGCCAGCATCGTCTCAGCCAGGCCATCTTTGGAGGTTCCGGTAGCGCCGCCAAAGTCCAGATACGCCAAAATGCTGGATGTCAGCCCGTGGCGGCCGGAGTATCCGTCCAGCCGCACAACAGGGGAACGGTATACATCCTGATAGTAACTGCGCAGGATCGGCATGAACAAAATACTCCTTTCGACAAAGTGAATTTAATTATAGCATACTTCCTGCCATTTTGCATCCTTTCGGGCATAAATATTTTTATACAAAGAAGTTGCCTGAATCGGCAAAAATCTATCGCAAAATTACCTGAATGTGTAAAAAAAGCTGCAAAACCTCTTGACTTCCGCGCTCCCAACTGTTATAATTCATAGGCTGATGTAAAGAAAAACGCTTTACACAGTGCAAGCACAGCAAAGGAGGGCACAGGTCATGGCGGGAAAACCGCAGAAAAACCTGGCGTATTCGGTGCTGCTGGACTTCTACGGCCCGGCCCTTACCGAAAAGCAGCGTGCCATCCTTACCGAATATTATGACGAGGATCTTTCCCTTGCCGAGATTGCCGAGAATTTCGGCATTACCCGCCAGGGTGTGCGGGACGCCATCAAGCATGGCGAAGCCGCCCTGGATGAGCTGGAAGCGCAGCTGGGTAACGCCCGCCGCCACGCACAGATGCAGGAAGACCTCGCCCGGCTGCACCAGCTGGTCATGGAGATCCGGTGCTGCAATTCGGGGCTGTTCAACCCGGTACCGCGCATCCGCACGGATACCGACGAAATGCTGAAGATCATAGAGCGTCTCGACGCGCAGGAGGAACCAGATGGCGTTTGAGTCTTTAACAGATCGCCTGAATGGCGTATTCAAAAAACTGCGCGGCAAAGGCAAACTCACCGAGGCGGACATCAAAGCTGCCATGCGCGAAGTCCGCATGGCGCTGCTGGAAGCCGATGTCAACTACAAAGTTGCCAAAGACTTCTGCGCTCAGGTCTCTGAGCGTGCCATGGGGCAGGAGGTCATGGAAAGCCTGACCCCCGCCCAGCAGGTCGTCAAGATCGTCAACGAGGAACTGACCAAGTTGATGGGCGGTGATGAGCCCCAGTATCTGCGCATCAAAAACAAAGGCCAGACCGTGCTGATGATGTGCGGCCTGCAAGGTAACGGTAAAACCACCCACGCCGCCAAGCTGGGCCGGTACTACCGCAGCCAGGGCCGCCGCCCGTTGCTGGTCGCCTGTGACGTCTACCGTCCCGCCGCTATCGAGCAGTTGAAGATCGTTGGTGAGCAGGTCAACGTGCCCGTCTTCTCGATGGGCACCGAGAAGCCCGAGCTCATCGCCGAAAAGGCCATGGCTTATGCCAGGGACCACGGCAATGACATCGTGATCCTTGATACCGCAGGCCGTCTGCAGATTGACGATGCCCTGATGGACGAGCTGGTCCGCATCAAGCAGCATGTCGAAGTCGACGAAACGCTGCTGGTCGTGGATGCCATGTCCGGCCAGGAGGCCGTCAATGTGGCCAAGACCTTCAACGAGAAGATCGGCATCACCGGTGTCATCCTGACCAAGACCGACGGCGACACCCGCGGCGGCGCAGCGCTTTCCGTCCTGGCTGTCACCGGCAAGCCCATCTACTTCCAGGGCACCGGCGAAAAGCTGGAGGACCTCGAGCCGTTCTATCCGTCCCGCATGTCCAGTCGAATCCTGGGCATGGGCGATGTGCTCTCCCTGATCGAAAAGGCGCAGAGCGTTCAGTCTGACAAGGAAGCTGAGGACGCTGCCAAGCGCCTGATGGAAAACAAGTTCGACATGAACGACCTGCTGGCCCAGTTCAAACAGATCAAAAAGATGGGCGGAGCTTCGGCTCTGCTGGCCATGATGCCCGGCGGCAATCAGATCGACGCTGATGCTCTGGACGAAAAGGCCCTGCCCCACATCGAGGCCATCATCTACTCGATGACCCCCGAAGAACGCGCCAAACCTTCCATCATCAACCCCAAGCGCAAGCGCCGCATCGCCGCAGGCTGCGGCCTGACGGTCGAGGATGTCAACAAGCTGCTGAAGCAGTACGACATGATGCAGAAGATGATGAAAAAGGTCAAGCGCAATCCCAAAGGTTTCATGCGCGGCTTGGGCAACCTTGGCGGCATGGGCGGCTTTAAAGGCTTCGGCCGGTAAAGCCCACTATAAATCCGGTATGACCCGCTCGGCTTTACGGCCCACGGGATGTACAATATAAACAGTAGCCCCGCAAGGGCCGTAAAACAATTTTTGGAGGAATATTACTATGGTTAAGATTCGTCTGCGCCGCATTGGCGCCAAGAAGGCTCCTTTCTACCGCGTTGTTGTCGCTGACAGCCGTTTTGCTCGTGACGGCCGTTTCATCGAGGAGATCGGCTACTACGATCCCACCAAGAACCCCAGCGTTGTCAGCATCGACGCCGATAAGGCCAAGCAGTGGCTGTCCAACGGCGCTCAGCCCACCGATACCGTTCGTGAGCTGCTGAAGAAAGCTTCCGTTCTGTAATCTGTTCGCCTTGTTATAAGGGAGGGAACGCCACATGCAGGAACTCTTATTAGCCGTTGCCCGCGGCCTTGTCGAAGACAAGGAGGCTGTGCAGGTGACCGTTGACCCCGTGCGTGATGACGGCACTACCGTCTATCACCTCAAAGTGGCTGAGTCCGATATGGGCCGCGTCATCGGCAAGCAGGGACGTATCGCAAAGGCAATTCGCGTTGTTATGCGTGCCGCTGCTGTCCGCCAGGGCGAAAAAGTCATCGTTGAGATCGACTAAAACCTTTAAAGCACTTTGCCGTCTGGTAAAGTGCTTTTTTATTCTAGTAAGGAGGATCATTCCATGCAAAGCTATCTTCCCGCCTGCAAGATCGTATCCACCCACGGCGTGCGTGGCGAAATGAAAGCCCTGCCGCTGTGTGACGGCGCAGAATTCCTGGCCAAGTTCAAGCGACTGTACGCTACCGCCAACGGCACAGGAGAGTGCCGCGTCCTCGGCGTGCGCACCCAGGGCAATGTCATCCTGCTGCGCCTGGCTGATGTGACCGATATGGACGCTGCACGCGCTCAGGTGGGCCGCACCTACTACTTTGCCAAGGCTGACGCCCGTCTGCCCAAGGGCCGTTATTTTATCGATGACCTGCTGGGCTGTGAGGTCAGGGATGCCGACACCGGCGCTGTCTACGGCATCCTGACCGAGGTGGACCACCCCGCCGCCCAGGACATCTACACCGTCACCGATGCTGCAGGCGAGAAGCACATGCTGCCTGCCGTGCCAGAGTTCGTCAAGACCATCGACATCGATGCCCGCACGATCCTGGTCACCCCCATCGACGGCATGTTCAACGATGCTGTCAACGGTGACAAGGAGTAAGGCATGCGTATCGATATTGTGACCCTCTTCCCGGAGCTGTGCGATGGTTTCCTCTCGGCCAGCATCCTGGGCCGTGCCCGGGCCAAGAATCTGTTCGAAGCCCACTGTCATCAGATTCGTGACTACACCAAAAACAAGCAGAAGCAGACCGACGACTATCCCTACGGCGGCGGCTGCGGCATGGTACTGTATGCCCAGCCCATCGCCGACTGCCTGCGCGCCGTGCAGGACCAGTGCGCCGCCCAAGGCCGCACCAAGCCGCATGTTGTCTTTCTGACCGCTGCCGGCCAGCAGTACAATGAGGAGACCGCCAAGCGGCTGGCCTCCTACGATTCGCTGGCGCTGGTCTGCGGCCATTACGAGGGCATCGACCAGCGCGTCATTGATGCCTTCGGCGACGAGGAAATTTCCATCGGCGACTACGTGCTGACCGGCGGCGAACTGGCCAGCCTGGTGGTGGCCGACAGCGTCCTGCGCCTGCAGCCCGGCGTATTGGCCGAGGAAAAAGGCTACCAGGACGAAAGTTACTGGGACGGCCTGCTGGAATATCCCCAGTTCACCCGCCCCGAAGTGTGGGAGGGCCGCGCCGTGCCGCCTGTGCTGCTGACCGGTGACCACAAGAAGATCGACGCCTGGCGCGGCGACCAGAGTCGTCAGCGCACCCGGGAGCGCCGCCCTGACCTGTACGACCGGTGGTGCGAGACTCACCCCCTCACCGAACTGCCCAAGTGGAAGCGCGGCGAGAACATGCGCTTAGTCAAAACCGAGGAGCAGATGGCCCGTGCCGCTGAGCTGATGGCCGAGGGCCGCCGTACCGTCTGTGCCCCTGTCTGCACAGAGGAACAGCTGGCTGCCATGACGCCGGAGCACTGGCGCCCCGACCTGGACGCAGAGCGAAAAAACGGCTGGGCCTTCTACCTTCACTACAATAAGGTAGGGGAGACCGATGCTATGGTAGGCGTCTGCCATAAAACCGGCATGATCGGCCATCTGTTTGTCACCGAGTCCGCCCGCGGGCAGGGCATCGGCACCAAAGTGCTTGATTTTGCCCGCAAAAAGCTGCCGGAGCACGAACACCCCACGTTAGGCGTGCTCAGCACCAACACCCGCGCCATCAGCCTGTACAAGCGCATGGGATGGCGGCTGAATGGCGTGCTGACCGTCCATGACCCCGCCCAGGGCGCCCCTTTTGCCGTGTATTGCGAGGAACTGCGCATGTGTTTTCACGGTTAAGATTGCGGTTTTAGTATCAATCGACAACAATGTTGAAAACAAACTAGTAAACTTGCACAAACGACAGTGCCGAGATTTGGCGGAATTACAGAATCCTGCCGATTTTGTAAAAATGCACTGTACAAAATCGACCAAATAGGATAAAATAGAGACAATCAAGGCGGCGTATTATGCGCAATAGACCGCCTGGAAGTAGCCCACGGTATAAACACAAGGGCATATTATTTTCAAAAGTAGGAGAGAATAACTATGTACGTCAAAGAAGTTACCGTTGAGAATCAGGTTGGTCTGCACGCCCGTCCGGCTACCTTCTTCATCCAGAAGGCGAACGAGTACAAGTCCTCCATTTGGGTCGAGAAAGAGGAGCGTCGCGTCAACGCTAAGTCCCTGCTGGGTGTCCTGAGCCTGGGCATCGTTGGCGGCACCACCATCCGCATCATTGCTGATGGTGCCGATGAGCAGGCTGCTGTTGATGGCCTGGTCAAGCTGGTCAGCTCCGGCTTTGCCGAGTAATCTATTCTCAAAAAATTAGCGGTGGGGCGACCCGCCGCTTTTTTTGTAATTTCTTATGGCAATACCGCATAATTCTAAGTGCCGATACGGCGAGCGAGGTGCGGCAGCTGCTAAGCCAAAAGCGCAGATAATACTTTGTGTATTATCGAGCATTTTGGCAACGCAGGTGCCGTGCCGCAGCCGCCGGAGCGGTGCTTAAGCCGTAAGGCGGGAATCGTGCGGTGTTGCCTTATAAGCACTCCCACGAAAGAGGCGTCCATGACAAAAGCTGAACTCTATAAAAAAGCCTGTATGCTGCCGCTGCTGCCCGGGGTGTATATCATCCGGGATAAAACCGATACCATCATCTACATCGGCAAGGCCAAGCGGCTCAAGATCCGCGTGTCGCAGTATTTCCGCGAGGGTGTGCCCCACGATGCCAAAGTCACCCAGATGATAAACCATGCTTTCACCTTTGATGTGATCGTCTGCCAGTCAGAGTTTGAGGCCCTCGTCCTCGAGGCCAGCCAAATCAAGGCTCATACGCCCAAGTACAACATCCTGCTCAAGGATGACAAAGGCTACAGTTATGTCAAGATCACCCGCGGCCCCTGGCCCCGTGTTTCGGCGGCTTTGCAGAAAGATGACGACGATGCCGACTACATCGGCCCGTTCACATCCTCCTTCGCCGTGCGGGAGATGGTGGAGATGGCGCAGGATTGCTTTTTGCTGCCCCGCTGCAGCAAGGAGTTCCCGCGGGACTTCGGTAAAGGCCGCCCCTGCTTAAATGCTCATATCGGCAAGTGCATGGCCGTTTGCAGCGGCAAGATTACTTGCGAGGCCTACAACGATGCCGTACAGGGGGCGTTGCGAATGATCCGCTACGGCAAAAAGGACATCGTCAAGCAGCTGCGCGAGAAGATGGAAGCCGCCTCCGATCGTTTGGACTTCGAGACCGCCGCCCTGCTGCGCGACCAGATCCAGGCCATTGAGCGCGTGGCCGCCGGCCAGAAAGTCGTGATGAATGCTGACACCGAGATGGATATCATCGCCCTGGCGGGCACCACGCGGGCCGTCTGCGCCGCTGTGCTGCGCTACCGCGACGGCCGACTGACCGACAAGCGGGAGTTCATGTTCCACGACACCACCAACATTGATGCCGTGCGGGAGGAATTCCTGCCCCAGTATTATCTGAACGGCGAGACTGTCCCCAAAACGATTGCTGTCGACGCTCTGCCGCCGGATGCCGAGGCGCTGAACGAAGCGCTGGCCCAGGCCCGCGGCACCAAGGTGGAGCTGTACGTGCCCCAGCGCGGCGATGTAGCCAAACTGGTGACAATGGCCTACACGAACGCGGTAGAGCGCCTGGGCCGCGAGAGCGGTCGCTACACCCGCGAGCAAAAGCTGCTGGAAGAAGCCGCCCAGGTGCTGGGTCTGAAAGCCCCGCCGCGGGTCATCGAAAGCTACGATATTTCCAACTGGGGCGATGGCTCCAGCGTCTGCGGCATGGTCGTATTTATGGACGGCAAGCCCCACCGCTCCGGCTACCGCCGCTTTAAGATGAAGACCGTTGCAGGCACCGACGACTACGCCTCGCTGGCCGAGACGCTTTCCCGCCGCGCCGCCGAATACGAAGCGGCCCGCCGCGGCGAAAAGCCGGACGGCCCCCAAAATCAGTTTGCCACCCTGCCGGACTTGCTGCTGATCGATGGCGGTAAGGGACAGGTGGGCGCGGTCAAGCAGGCTTTGCGCGGCACCGCGCTGGAGCATGTGCCCACCTTTGGCATGGTCAAGGACGACCACCACCGCACCCGTGCCATCGTGGACGACGAGGGCGGCGAAATTGCCATCAACCGCAACCGCAACATCTTTACCTTCGTCACCAACATTCAGGACGAGACCCACCGCTACGCTAACGACTACCGTAAGCGCGCGATGAAGAAAAAGTCCTACGCTGCCACCCTCACGGCCATTCCCGGCGTGGGCGAAAAGACCAGCGCCGCGCTGCTGGCCCACTTCAAGACCGTGGCCGCCGTCAAGGCCGCCAGCATCTCCGATTTGGAGGAAGTCAAGGGCATCAGCCACGCCAAGGCGGAAATGCTGTACAACGCCCTGCGTAATGGTGTATAATGATTTTATCTCGGGCGGTGCTGCCGTCCAATAAACAGTAACAGAACGGAAATTTGCTTTATGCTGATTTTGGCTATTCTATTCACGTTGGTGCTGGTCGCCGCCTTTGCGGTGGTGCCCGCCCGCCTTGGCCGCCGAAAGCCCACCCGTGCCGATGGATGCTGCGCCTTGCTGCCCGCCGTACTTGTCTGGCTTTGGGCCGCCTGCATCTGGTCCAAGCCGGGTCTGACCATCGGGTTTGACGCCTTCCGCTGCCTCGGCATCACGGCCATGGTGCTGTGGGCTTGCGGCCTTGCGGCGGGGTTTCGCCATGCCTCGGGGCGCAAATGGACCGCGGCGGCACTGCTGCTGGTAGCGTCCCTCGGGGCCGAGGTATTTATCGGTAACCTCAACTTCTGGGCCACCCACAGCTATGAGCCTGTCGACCTGCGGGCCTACCTGCAGGAGGCCGAGGACGACCATAACGCCCTGACGCTGGACGACGAGCATACCACCTTAACGTTCACCGGCCTGGACCGGGAGCTGTACAATCTGCAGCTTTCGGGACTGGAATATGTCTACAATGGCCCCCACCCGGAAGTGCAGAACCCGCTGTTTATCCTCAACGTCGCCGCCACGGACGAAGCCACATCAGCCTCCCGCCAGAGCTGGAACTGGGAAGTTGCCGCCAACGCCCCCCGCAGCCAGGTGCGCAGCCTTGACCTTTCCGGCAAGGCGTCCACCCTCACGCTGACGGCCTACCCCTATAACGGCGAGTACCGCCAGTACCCAATCAGCTACACCTTGCAGACCATCTACGCCAACGTGCCCCGCGCCTTTGATTTTTCGCTGGTGCGCTGGGCAGCAGTTTTGGCGCTGCTGTCCGCCGTCTACGCACTGCGCCCGGTTTCTGCTGCCTGGCGGGATGCCTACCTTACGCACCGCAAAAAGTACCGCCCCGTTGTCCTGCTGGTAGCGGTCATATTGGGTGCGGCGGCGTTCTTTACGCCGTTTGCCGACCGCTTCAACGCCGGTGTCTCCACCAGCTTTTACAACACGGCCGATTGGGACGGCGGCAGCCGCATCAACTTCACCTTACATATCGACGATTGGGCCAGCGATGCCGCCGCCCAGTACGGTGCCCTGGCCCACAGCCTGCTGAACGGCCGCCTGGACCTGGAGCAGGACCCGCCCGCCGCCATGCAGGAGATGGCCAACCCCTACGACACCGCTGCCCGCCAGCAGGCTGCGCCGGACGCCCTGTGGGACGTTGCCTACTATCAGGGCCGTTACTACGTCTATTTTGGCGTCATCCCGTGCCTGCTGTTCCAGCTGCCCTTTGAGGCATTGACCGGCGTGCGGGATCTGCCGCCCAGCCTGCCGATGATCTTGCTTAGCTGGCTGTTCCTGCTGGCGGCGTTCGGCTGCATCAAACAGGCCGCCCGCCGCTGGTTCCCGGACATGAGCGCTGCTGCCTACCTGCTGCTCTGCGCAGGCATCGGCACCGGCAGCCAAATTTACTATTTGCTGCTGCGCCCCTCTATCTATGAGTACGCTATCCTGTCCGGCGCTGCCTTCGTCATGCTGGCGCTGTGGCAATGGCTGCTGGCCGCCAACCAGCCCGCCGAAAAGCACGGCCGCATCCTCTTTCATCTCGCGTTGGGCAGCTTGTGCATGGCCTTCGTGGCTGGCTGTCGCCCTCAGATGGTGCTGTTCGCTGCCCTCTGCCTGCCCATCTTCTGGCAGCGCTACCTGCGGGAAAAGCGCCTGTTCACCAAGCAGGGCATCACCGAGGCCGTTGCCTTTGTGCTGCCCGTGGTGCTGGTCGCCATCGGACTGATGTGGTACAACGCCGCCCGGTTCGGTTCGCCTTTTGATTTTGGCGCCAACTACAATCTGACCAGCAACGATATGACCCGCCGCGGCTTCTCGGTGGGCCGCACTGCCCCCGCCGTGCTTACCTTTCTCTTCGGCATCCCCGGCGTGCAGGCGGTGTTCCCGTACCTGACCGCCACCAAAATGCAGACCAACTATATGGGCCTGACCATCACCGAGCTGTTCTACGGCGGCGCCTTTGCCTGCCTGCCTCTGCTGTGGGGGCTGGCCAGCCTGCCGCTTGCCCGCCGCCGTCTGGCTGCCAAGCGTGATCTGCGCACTTTTGTAGTTGTGGTACTGGCTGCCATGTTGGTGCTGGCCGTGCTGGATTGCCAGATGGCCGGTATGCTCTACCGTTATCAATCCGATTGGCTTGGTCCGCTGCTGTTGGCCGCCGCGATGGCCTGGGCATTGGCCGAGCAGGTACTGCAAGCCCACGCCGCTCAGTCCGGCATCGATGTATTGCAGCGTGCATTCTGTACCATCCTACCGCTGGCTGTGCTGGCCGGTGCCTGCTACAGTTTCTGCGTCTACTTCACTGCCGAGCCCGGCCTGATTGGTCAGAACCCTGCCCTCTACCAAAGCGTCAGCCGCCTGGTCCAGTTCTGGCTGTAACCCCCGAAATAAAAAAAGAGAAGGAGCCATTCTATGGCAGAAAAGAACCTCTACACCGTCATCGTAGCCGATGACGAGGACGAGCTGCGGGAAGCCGTCTGCACAATGATCCCCTGGGAAGCCCTCGGTTTCCACCTGGTGGGCAGTGCCAGCAACGGCCTGGACGCCCTCGAACTTGTCGAGCAGCTGGAACCCGACCTGCTGCTCACCGACATCCGCATGCCCTTCATCACCGGCATTGAGCTGGCCCGCCAGGTCCGCGAGATCCGCCCCGCCATGCACATTGCCTTTTTAAGCGGCTACGATGATTTCGAGTACGCCAAGCAGGCCATCCAGTACAACATCATCAGCTACATGCTCAAGCCTCTCACCATGGACGGCCTGGCCGCCGAGCTGAAATCCATCCATGAGCGCATCGACCACCAGTATGCCAGCCTGCGCCGCAGCGGCATCGTGCAGGAGGACCGCGCGTCCTTCCTGATCCCGCTGGTGCTGGAACACTGCGATAATACCTCCGACGCCGTCGAAGCCGCCCTGCGCGCCTCGGCTGCCGCCTGCGGCCTGCTGCGCGGCACCGATGACCGCAGCCAGCTGGTGGTGTTGACCGCCCAACCTGACGACAATAGCGAGAACGCCGCCGGTTTCGTCCGGATGGTGGACCAGCTGGCCAACAAATATCTGCGCCACTATGCGTTTTTCTGCAACGACCATGTGGTGGCTGTGCTGTTCGGAAACCCTTCGGATTTCGACGAGTACCTGCACATTCTGGCCGACGAGATCTGCCAGCTGACCGAGCGTGCCCTGGGGCAGCATTGCGTCGTCGGTGTCAGCCGCGCCGCTGCCCGCTTCTGCGAGCTGAACGCCGGATACCGCCAGTCCATGGAGGCCCTGGCCGCCGCAAAAGAGACCGAGGGCGGCGTCAGCTTCACCCCCGATGTGCGCAAGGGCGGCAGCCTGTGTGAGCGCGCGCTGGAGATCATCGAGCAGCATTACTCTGACGAGGACCTCTCGCTGGCATCCTTAAGCGCCATGCTGGACGTCAGCCCCAACCACCTGAGCGCCTGCATCAAGAAAACGGCAGGAGAGACCTTCATCAACATTCTGGTGCGCCGCCGCATGGAGACCGCCCAGCAATTGCTGTTGACCACCGACCTGCAGATTCAGGAGATCGCCCGCCGCTGCGGCTACAGCGACCAGCACTATTTCAGTTATTGCTTTAAAAAGTACAGCGGCACCTCGCCGGGTGCCCTGCGCCGCAGCCATACCGCGGGAGCCCAGGCATGAAGCCCCGCCACGCACCGCGCACCGCCCCGCTGATAGCCTCCCTGGTGGTGGCCATCGCAGCAGTTACGCTGATTTTATCTACCGCCACATTTTTGCGCAGCTACCGTCAGGCTATCGTGGAGGGGGCCCGCACCAGCAGTTCTCAGGCGGTCAGCCAGGTGGTGGGGTCCGTCGGCAATTATGTCGATAATATCGATGAGATCATGGATCTTGTCATGGACTCCATGAACCAATCGCCGGAGGAGCGCAATGCTTTGCTGGATGCACTGCAGACCACCCGCAGTGAGGTGATTGCTATAACCACCTATGATGCCGACGGCGTTTTGCAGGACTGCTGGGCCAAGGACCACACCCCACGCCAGAACATCCTGCGCAACAGTTCCTTCGACCTGGTTACGGCTAAGCGCCGCGGCCGCGGTTACGTCAGCATCCCCCATGTCGAAACAATTTTTGAGGGCTACTACCCGTGGGTTGTCAGCGTTGTCCGCCGCATGCCGGAGGATTCGCCCCGGCAGTGGATTTCGATGGACATCCGTTTTTCAGCTCTGGCCGCCACCATCAACAATGTGGGCATCGGCCAGCACGGCTACTGCTACCTGATGGACGAACGCGGCAACATGGTCTACCACCCCCAGCAACAGCTGCTCTACGCAGGGCTGAAAAAGGAGGAGGCCGGACGGCTGGCATGTCTGGGTGACGGCACCTATGTGGAGGATACCGTCATCTACACCACGCAGAAAGTCCCCAACAGCACATGGCGCGTGGTCGGCGTCAGCTATATTGACGAGACCGTCAACGAAAGCTTCTGGCAGATGACCCGTATCATTCTGATTGCCGCCGCGCTGATTCTGGTTGCTGCTGTGGTGGTCGGCTTTGTGCTGTCCCGCATTATCAGCCGCCCGCTGCAAAAACTGGAAACTGCTATGGAAGCCTTTGAGCAGAACGCCGATGGCTTTGTTTTCAATTCCATCACCGGCACCCGCGAGGTCGAGGAGCTGTCCGATTCGTTCTGCCACATGGTGGGCCGCATCCAGCGGTTGATGACCGCCGTGCGCGAAGAGGAAGTCGCCCTGCGCAAAACCGAGCTGAAAGCCCTGCAGGCGCAGATCAACCCGCATTTTCTCTACAACACGCTGGATTCCATCGCCTGGATGTGCGAGCGCGGCAAAAACGCTGACGCCGTCCAGATGGTACATGCCCTGGCGCGGCTGTTCCGCATCAGCATCAGCCGCGGACACGAGCTGATCCCGATTGAGAAAGAGCTGCAGCACGCCGAGGCCTACCTGCAAATTCAAAAATACCGCTACAAAAACCAGTTTACCTACCATTTCACAGTGGATGAAAGCTGCACGCAGTACCTCTGCAACAAGATCACCCTGCAGCCCATCATCGAAAACGCCATCGTTCATGGTCTGGACCTGATGGTCGAGGACGGCCACATTGAAATCACCGTCTGCCCTGACGGCGGCGATGTGCTGCTGAAAGTCAGCGATGACGGCATCGGCATGGCACCGGAGCAGGTAGCCGCACTGCTGCAAAACGAACCCAGCGACCGCACCGGCATCGGCATCAAAAACGTCAACGACCGTCTGCGCATCTATTTTGGCCCCGGCTACGGGCTTTCCATCGACAGTGTGCCCGACGAGGGTACCACCGTCACCATCCGCATGCCGCAGGTCCCAGCCGACCGGGAGGGCGATTATGATAAAACACGTTAAAACGCTTGCCGCCTGTCTGTCGGCCCTGCTTCTGGCAGGCTGTGCGGCTTCGCCCACCCCCGCGCCCACCACGACCTGCTACCACGTTGCCATGATTGCCAAATCCACCAGCACCGAGTTCTGGAGTGCGGTCTTTGCCGGGGCCGAGGCCGCCGCCACTGAGTACAACATGGATCTGACCATCACCGGCTCCGAGAGTGAGGAGGACTATTCCTCCCAAAACGACCTGATTGAAAAGGCCGTCGAGGAGGGTGCCCAGGCCATCATCTTCTCGGCGTCAGATTACCAGCAGAATGCCGCCGCCATCGATGCCGCCGCCGACAAAGGCGTGCGCATCGTCGTGGTGGATTCGGCGGTCAACTCCAGCAAGGTCTCTGCCTATGTCGGTGCCGATAACTACGGTGCCGGGCAGATGGCCGCCAAGTCAGCGCTGGAAAACGTCGAAGGTCCGTTGCACGTCGGCCTGGTCAGCTACAACGTCAACAGCCCCAATGCACAGGAGCGGGAGGAGGGCGTCATCGACACTCTTACCGCCAGCGGCCGTGCCGAGGTTGCCGCCACCGTCTACAGCGTGGCCACCCCGGAAAATGCCCGCGCCGAGACGCTGACCATGCTGGCCCGCCACCCTGAGATCAACGTGCTGATCTCCTTTAACGAGGCCGTCAGCGTTGGCGCGGCCCAGGCTGTCTCCGATTTAGACCGCGCGGATGACCTCTGGATGGTCGCTTTCGACTCCAACATCACCACAGTGGATGCCCTGCACACCGGCGCAGTAGACGCCATGGTGGTGCAGAACACCTACGGCATGGGCTATTTCAGCGTCGAGAATGCCTACAAGCTGCTGGCCGGGCAGGGGAATGACGTAACCCGCGAGACCGAAACCGCCACCCGCATCATTGACCGCAGTAATATTTTCGCCCTCGACGGCCAAAAAGCCGTTTTCCCGTTTGAATAACCGTATAAATTCATCCTATCCCGCAGGTTTCTGCGGGATATTTTTTCTTCAATTTTATTACAGCAATAACTTTTTCGTCACTTTTGCTGTGCATCTTGCACAAAACGCATTGTCTGCAAATGTAGAAACCGTCCAATAAGGTGAAAAATCTGCATCTTTATCGGTGAAATTTCACCTTGTTTTTTCTTTCACTATCGGGTAACATAATAACTGTCAACAGGGTCTGCCTCCTCTACAAGGTAACCCGAAAAAAACCACTGCAAAAAGAAGGAGAAAACAATTATGAAAAAGTTACTCGCACTCGCAGTTGCAGGCACTATGGCCGTTTCTCTGGCCGCTTGCGGTTCTTCCGCGTCCAGCGCTCCCGCTTCTTCCGAAGCCACCTCTGAGGCTGCTACCTCCGCTGCCGAGAGCGCAGCTGAGAGCGTTACCGAGACCACTCAGGGCGGCAAGGTTGGCGTCTGCATCTACAAGTTCGATGATGCTTTCATGACCACCTACCGTAATGCTCTGCAGGAAATCCTCGAGGGCAAGGGCTACGAGGTCACCATCGTTGACGGCAACAACGACCAGGCTAAGCAGAACGAGCAGATCAACACCTTCATCACGCAGGGTGTCGATGCACTGATCATCAACCCCGTTATGACTTCTGCTGCTGACCAGATCATCTCCACCGTTAAGGATGCCGATGTTCCCACCGTCCTGATCAACCGTGAGCCCACCGCCGATCAGATGTCCGCTTACGACAAGCTGGTCTACGTTGGCTGCGACGCCGCTCAGTCCGGCACCTTCCAGGGCGAGCTGATCCTCGACACTGAGAACAAGGGCGACATCAACGGCGACGGCAAGGTTTCCTACATCATGATTCAGGGCGACCCCGAGAACATCGACGCCCAGCTGCGTACCGAGTACTCCGTCAAGGCTCTGACCGATGCCGGCGTCGAAGTTGAACAGCTCGACCTGCAGCGTGGTGACTGGGACCGCAACAAGGGCCAGGAAATCTGCCAGAACGACCTCGCTAAGTACGGCGACCAGATCGAAGTTGTCTTCTGCAACAACGATGACATGGCTATCGGCGCTCTGCAGGCTATTCAGGCTGCCGGCCGTACCGTCAACAAGGACATCTACCTCGTTGGTGTCGACGCTCTGGACGCTGCCAAGAACGAAGTTGCTAACGGCAACATGACCGGCACTGTTCTGAACGATGCTAAGGGCCAGGCTACACAGGCTGTTGAGTGCATGGAAGAGTTGCTGGGCGGCAAGACCTACGCTGCTGGTGAGCAGAGTGTC
The DNA here is from genome assembly GCA_900539695.1 of uncultured Oscillospiraceae bacterium. Taxonomy (GTDB): domain Bacteria; phylum Bacillota; class Clostridia; order Oscillospirales; family Ruminococcaceae; genus Gemmiger. Next base: position 111,201 of record UQDG01000003.1, on the reverse strand, counting down.
TACGTTGACTACGTCAAGGTCACTCCTGACAACGTTAAGGACTTCCAGTAATCAGCTTACTTAAAACCAGGATCCGGGGTGCGTGTGCACAGGCGCACGCACTCCTTTTTTATCAGAAAATGGTTACAAAAGATTTAAAGGTTAAAGGGGGCCAGCGAATTGTCAGAGTACCGCTTGGAGATGTGTGATGTCGTCAAGACGTTCCCCGGCGTCAAGGCACTGAATCACGCACAGCTGAAATTGAAACCCGGCACCGTCCATGCACTGATGGGCGAGAACGGCGCGGGCAAGTCCACCTTGATGAAGTGTATGTTCGGTATCTACCACATGGACGAAGGCAAGGTTATTTATGAGGGGCAGGAGGTTCAGATCAAGGGACCTCTGGATGCACTGAATCGCGGCATTGCGATGGTGCACCAGGAATTGCAGCCCATCCCGGAGCGTTCCATCGGCGAGAATATCTACGTCGGGCGCTACCCAACCAAGAAATACGGACCCGTCACCGTCATCGACCACGACAAGATGTATGAGGATGCGGCCAAGGTCCTGAAGGAAGTCCATCTGAATTATGATCCGCACGCAAAGCTCGGAACCTTGAGCGTTTCCCAGATGCAGCTGGTTGAGATCGCCAAGGCGGTCTCCGCAGACTGCAAGGTACTGATCCTCGACGAGCCGACCTCCTCGCTGACGGCAGCCGAGGTCGAGGCGTTGTTCACCATCGTGGACGAGCTGCGCGCCAAGGGCGTTTCCATCGTCTACATCAGCCACAAGATGGACGAAATTCTTCGCATCAGCGATGAAGTCACCATCATGCGTGACGGCCAGTACATCGGTACTTGGGAGGCCAAGGAACTGACTACCGATATGATCATCACCAAGATGGTCGGACGTGAGCTGTCGAACCTCTACCCGCCGCGCTCGAATACGCCCGGTGAGGTCGTGTTTGAGGTCAAGGACTTCACGTCCATCAACCCCAAGAGCTTCCGTCACGTCAACTTCAACGTCCGCAAGGGCGAGATCCTCGGCGTTGCGGGTCTGGTCGGTGCCCAGCGCACCGAGCTGATGGAGGGTCTGTTCGGTCTGCGCTGCCACACGTCGGGCACCATCACCTATAAGGGCAAGGAACTGACCATCAACCAGCCGCAGGACGCCATCAAAAACGGTATCGCCATGCTGACAGAGGACCGCCGCGCCACCGGTATTCTGGGTGTGCTTTCCATTGCGGATAACGTCTCCATTGCATCGCTGAACAAGTATCTGATCGGCGGCATCATGCTGGACGACAACAAAATCGAAAAGCTCGTGCAGGATAATGTCGCCAAGCTGTCTATCAAGACGCCGTCCTCCAAAACGCAGATTCAATCGCTGTCCGGCGGTAACCAGCAGAAGGTGCTGATTGCCCGCTGGCTGGCCAACGACCCCGATGTTTTCATCATGGACGAGCCGACCCGCGGCATCGACGTCGGTGCAAAGTATGAAATTTACTGCATCATCGCCGAGATGGCCAAACAGGGCAAGAGCATCATCATGATCTCCTCCGAAATGAGCGAGCTGATCGGCATGTCCGACCGCATCATGGTTATGTGCGACGGCCGCTGCACCGGCTTTATCGATGGCGACAAGGCCAACCAGGAGAACATTATGACGCTGGCTACCCAGTTTGAATAAGGAGGAGATCCGAAAATGGAGAAAAAATTCGATGTAAAAAAGTTCCTTTCCAATAACGCCATCATCATCCTGATCGCTCTGCTGGCGTTGTTTGTAGGTTCTACTACCCAGAACTTCTTTACCGTTACCAACGGCAAAAACCTGCTGCTGAACGTTGCCCCGCGTTTCATCATCGCCTGCGGCGTTTCCGGCTGCTTGATCACCAAGGGCACGGACCTGTCCGCAGGCCGCCAGGTCGGCCTGGCCGCCTGCTTCTCCGCCATGCTGCTGCAGAGTGTTGACTACTCTGCCCGCATGCTGCCCTGGCTGCCCGATATTCCGTGGCCCGTGGCCCTGCTAATCGTCATAGCGATCATGGCCTGCTTTGGTGCCATCAACGGCTGCATTATCGCATTCCTGAAGGTTCCTCCTTTCATCGCTACGCTGGGCATGCAGACCATCGTTTACGGCCTGTGCTCCGTCATCACCAACAACCAGCCCATGGGCGGTTACAAGCAGAGCTACCTGACGGTTGCCAGCGGCACGCTGGGCCCCATCCCGTTCCTGGCCATCTTTGCACTGATCGTCGGCATCTTCTTCTGGTTCTTGTACAATAAGACCCGTCACGGCAAGTACATGTACGCCATCGGCGGCAACGAGAACGCCGCTCAGGTTGCCGGTGTCAACGTCACCGCGTCCCTGATCCGCATCTACATCCTGGCCTCCTGCATGTATGCTCTCGGTGGCTTCCTCGTCGGCGCAAAGGCCGGCGGCGCTTCCACCAACACCGGCAACGGCTATGAGCTGGAAGCTATCGCAGCCTGCACCATCGGCGGCGTTTCCACCAACGGCGGCGTCGGCAAGGTCTCCGGCGTTCTGGTCGGTGTTCTGGTCTTTGAAGTCCTGAAGATCTGCCTCCAGTTCCTGGGCGTCGACCCCGCTTACACCTACATTGCACAGGGCCTTGTCATCGTCATCGCCGTTGCCCTTGACCTGCGCAAGTACCTGGCCAAGAAGTAATCCGCTATGGCAGACGAAATCAAAAACGAGACCCCGCAGACTACCCCTGAAGGGACTGAACAGAAATCGGACCGTCCCGACCGCAGCCAGCTGAACGCCTTTGAGAATTTCTATGAGAACTTCTCCAAAGTTCCGCTGAAATACATTGATGCGTTCATCGTCGTATGCGCTATCGCTCTTGTCGCAGTAGTCGGCATCGGCATACTGAAAAGCAAGGGCATCCTTTAACCGGGAACACCCCCGAAGTTTCACCGCTTCGGGGGTGTTTCTTTTTGCCTATAACAAAAGCGGCAGGGAAGTGCGCATCACTTTGCGCTCCCTGCCGCTTTATTTACAGCAAAATTACTTTTTAATCGGCTTTTTCTTTTTGCGCACGCTGTAGCCAAAGCTGCCCAGCTTTCGGCCCAGTGCCAGATAATCCCCGTGGGAATAGACGATCAGCTTTGCCTTGTTCAGGCAGAGTTTTCCGTTTTCGTCCAGCAGCTTTTCGTCCACATCCACGGCTACGCACTCAGCCAAAAACAGATCGTGGCTGCCCAGCGGGATGACCTGCGTCACCTTGCACTCCAAATTGACCGGGCTTTCTTCCAGCAGCACCGTGCCCACCTTGGCGGCGGGGGCAGCGGTCAGATGCATGGCGGCAAACTTGTCCACATCGCGGCCGCTTTTCACACCGCACCAATCGATAGCCTTTACCAGGCTCTCGGTGGGCAGGTTTACCACGAACTCGCCGCTTTCCTTGATAAGCTTATGGCTGTATCGCTCTGGCCGCACGCTGATGGACAGCATCGGCGGCTGGGTGCAGATGGTACCGCACCAGCCTACGGTGATAAGATTCGGCTTTTCCGGGCTGCCGCAGCTCACCAGCACCGGCGGCTCCGGGTTCAGCAGGGTAGAACCTTTCCAGACCTGACGGCTCATGCGTTGTCCTCCTTGGTTTCGCCAAAGTTGGGGGTCGTCTCGCTGATGATGTAGCGCGGGCGGTGCTTGGTCTCCATGTAGATTTTGCCGATATACTCGCCAATCACGCCCAGGCAGATCAGCTGCACGCCGGACACAAAGCAGATAATGCTGGTCATGCTGGCCCAGCCGGAGACCGTCAGCCCCAGGATGGCCTCCACCATGGCCCAGATCACACCAATAAAGCTGATAAGTGCCACGATCACTCCGAACCCGGTAATAAAGCGGATGGGTTTGATGGACAGGCTGGTGATACCGTCAAAGGCCAGCGACAGCATCTTGGACAGGGGATAGTGGCTCTCACCTGCAATGCGCTCGTGGCGCTCGTAGGCTACGCTGGTCGACTTAAAACCAACCAGCGGCACCATACCGCGCAGGAAGAGGTTTACCTCTTTGAACTTGGCAAACTCCTGCAGTACACGGGCGCTCATCAGGCGGTAGTCAGCGTGGTTGTACACCACCTCAGCCCCCATGGCGTTCAGCAGTTTATAAAAACTTTCGGCGGTAAAACGCTTAAAGAAAGTATCGGTATCGCGCTTGCTGCGCACACCGTACACCACATCGCAGCCGTCCCGATAAGCATCCACCATGCCGTCCATGGCGTTGATGTCGTCCTGGCCGTCGCAATCGATGGAAATCGTGATGTCGCAGCGGTCTTTTGCCTCCATCAGGCCCGCCAGCACAGCGTTCTGGTGCCCACGGTTGCGGCTCTGACAGATACCGACATAGTGTTCATCACTGGCCGCCAGCTCGTTGATGATCTCCCAGGTGCGATCCCTAGAGCCATCATTCACGAACAGCACCCGGCTGTTGGGGCTGATCTTCCCAGCCGCCGCCAGGTCGTTGATTTTCTGCAAAAACAGTGGTGCCGTAATCGGCAGCACCTCCTGCTCATTATAGCAGGGGATGACGATGTAAAGGATCGGGTCTTTGCGGTCATTCATAGTTGAATCCTCACTTAATCAAAAAAGTCAGCACGCATTTCATCGTAGCTGGGATAGCCGTAGGCGATATAATTCTCGTTTTCAAACTCCACAGTGCCTTTATCCAGGGTGTGTTCCCCCAGAATATCCTGCAGTTCGTGGCGCCCCAGAAACACAAACACCGGGCCTTCCGGGTGGGTATCCATATGGTCGGTCTCCTGCAGCCACTGGTACACATTATTCCAGCGGGCTTGCACTGCAGTTTTAAATGGCATGGTAAGCTCCTTACATTTCATTTGCCAACCTTTCCGGGGCAAGTAGTTTGAAGGTACTGCGGAACAGTTCGATCAGGCCATCTTCCTGCATGCGGCTCAGTTCTCGGCTTAAAGCGCTGCGGTCACAGTTCAGGTAGGCGGCCAGTTCCGCGCGGGTCATCGTGATAGTAAAGGTGTCGCTGCCGGTCTGGTCGCGCTGTTCCAGCAGCCACAGGCAGATGCGCCCGCGCAGGCTCTTGCAGCACAGTAATTCCAGGCGGCAGTCCAGCGAAAAATATTTCCCGCTGATCGTCTCCAGCCAGTTCTGCAGCAGCTTCCAGTGGGCGGCGCTCAACTCTCCGCTTGGCCGCAGCATACCATCGTAGGGCAGGTACAGCACCAGGCAGGGAACAGCCGCCGTCACGTTGACCGGGCTTTTGCTGCGGCCGCCTGCCAGCACATCGGCAAACACGCCGCCCGGCCCCATGCGGGCCATCGTGATGGGCGTACCGTCAGGCATCGGCTTGGTGGCTGTGATCTCGCCTTCCAAAATGATGCCCACGTCTTTCGTCTCGTACCCGGCCATCAGCAGCAGTTCGCCTTTATCGTACCGGCGCACCCGCGGGGCCAGGCTTTCCGTCAGCAGGGTCAGCTCCGCATCCGTCATGCCACGCAGCAGACGGGTCTTGCGCAATGTATCAAAATAAGGGGTGTACTCCATGCAGGGGTCCTCTCTCAAGAATGTTGCACAGGCAACAGACATTTTCTATTTATTATAGTATAGTAGGGCAGCAAAAGCAAGAGATGTTTCTATCAGCATCCCAAAAAGAGAGGAACAGAAAAATCATGAAACTGAAACGTATTCTTTCTGCTGTTGCCGCCTTTGCGCTCTGCGCATCTCTGGCCGGCTGCGGCGCATCCGCATCTTCTGTGGCTGAATCCACCGCCGAGTCCGCTTCTACCGAAGCCGTCTCCACCGTGGAGGAGGAAGCCAGCCCCGAAACCTCTGCCGAGACCACTGCCCTGCGCGTGGCTGGCCTGAAAGGCCCCACCACCATGGGCCTGGTCAACATGCTGACAGCTGACGATGCCGCCGACCTGGTCGACTTCAACATGTACGGTGCTGCCGACGAGGTCGTGCCCCTGCTGGTCAAGGGTGACATCGACGCCGCCGCTGTGCCCGCTAACCTAGCCGCTACCCTGTACCAGAAGACAAACGGTGCCGTTGAGGTTGCCTGCGTCAACACGCTGGGCGTGCTGTACATCGTCGAAAATGGCGAGACCGTAAACAGCATCGCTGATCTCAAGGGCCAGACCCTCGTCACCACCGGCAAGGGCACCACGCCGGAGTATGTCCTGCGCTATGTCCTGTCCGAGAACGGCATCGACCCCGACAACGATGTCACCATCGAGTACTGCAGCGAAGCCACCGAGGCTCTGAGCAAGGTCCAGGCTGGCGAGGCCACCATCGCCATGCTGCCCCAGCCTTTCGTGACCAGCGCTCTGTCCCAGGTCGAGGGCCTGCGCGTTGCCCTGGATATGAACGAGGAATGGCAGAAGGTCGCCGGTTCCAAGCTGGTCACCGGTGTTCTGGTCGTCCGCAAGGATGCCGTTGAGGCCGATGCCGACCGCTTCGCCGCTTTCATGGACGCTTACCAGGCCAGCGTGGACGCCGCCAACACCGATCTGGAAGGCACCGCCGCCCTGTGCGAGGAGTACGGCATCGTTGCCAAGGCTGCCCTGGCCCAGAAGGCCCTGCCCCAGTGCAATATCGTGTTCGAGACCGGCGACCAGATGAAAACCGACCTGACCACCTACTATCAGGTCCTGTTCGACGCTGACCCCACCAGTGTGGGTGGCAGCATGCCGGCTGACGACTTCTACTATGCCGGTTAAATTTTGGCAGCGAGCCGCCGCCCTGGCCGCATGGATCGTGGTCTGGCAGTTGGCGGCTGTCTCTCTGGGGCATGGCGGGTTATTTCTCGCCACACCGATACAAACACTGCAGGCGCTGGCTCAGCTGGCGCCTACAGCTGGTTTCTGGCAGCGCATCGTGTTCAGTGCTCTGCGCATATTGGCCGGGTTCCTGCTGGCGGTCGTCGGTGGGCTGGTGTTGGGTGCGTTGGGTGCCCGCTGGCGCTGGGTGCGCATTTTTATTGAGCCTGCCATGCAGCTTATCCGCGCCATGCCAGTAGCCAGCTTTGTCATCCTGGCTTTGCTGTGGGTGCGCAGTGCTAACCTTTCGGTGGTAGTCAGCTTTACCCATGTGCTGCCGGTGGTCTACGCCGGGGTGCAGGGCGGCATTGCTGATACAGACTCTCAACTGTTGGAGATGGCCCATGTCTACCGCCTGCCGCTCATCACTAGGCTGCGGTATATCTGGCTGCCCGGCATTTTCCCGTCGTTTTGTGAAAGCTGCATTGCCGCCATGGGTATGTGCTGGAAAAGCGGCGTCTCGGCCGAGGTCATCGGCCTGCCGGACCATTCGGTCGGCGACGCGCTCTACCGCGCCAAAATCACCCTGTCCACACCCGATGTGTTCGCCTGGACGCTGGTCATCGTGCTGCTTTCGGCGCTGCTGTCCACCGTGGCCGCCCGGCTGCTGCGGGCCGTAAAAGCCCGTCTTTGCGGGGAGGTGCAGGCATGAGTATCGTTATCGAAAACCTCTGCAAAAGCTTCGGCACCCACGCCGTACTGCAAAGTTTCTGTTGGACAGTGGACCGTCCCATGGTACTGATGGGAGCTTCCGGCTGTGGAAAAACCACGCTGCTGCGCATCCTGTCAGGGCTGGAGACCGCCGACAGCGGCACCGTCACCGGCGTGGTGACCCCTGCCGTCGTCTTTCAGGAGGACCGTCTTTGCCCCCAGCTGACTGCCGTAGACAACCTTGTGCTGACAGGCCACGGTCTGACCGCCGCCCAGGCCCGCAGCGACTTGCGATCCCTTGGCTTTACCGAGGCTGACCTGCGCCTGCCTGCCGTGCGGCTTTCCGGCGGGCAAAAGCGCCGCGCCGCCCTGCTGCGCGCCTTGCTGTGCCAGGACGCCCAAACGCTGCTGATGGACGAACCTTTCACCGGCATGGATGCCGACCTGGTGCGCGATGCCGCCGCCGTTACCCGCCGCCTGGCAGGGGAGCGGCCCACGATTTTGGTCACCCATGATCGCACCGCAGCCGAGCTGCTCGGCTGGCCTATCCGCGAAATTTAAACGCATACAAATACCGCCCCTGCCCTCAAAAAAGGCAGAGGCGGCATTTTATATTTCACATCAATTCGGTCAAAATAGAGTTCTGTACCACCATACCGGCGGGAGTAAGGCGAAGCGTTTTCTCGTCAAACTCGGCGTAGCCGTGGGCCACGCACTGGCGGATAAACTGTTTCTGTGCCGAGGTAAAGCTGCCGCCCCAGCGGCCATATTCGGCTAAGCTTAATCCTCTGCGCAGGCGAAGCTGCATCAGCAAAAAATCCTCGGCCGTGCAATCACCCTCCATCGCTTCGGCGGCGGTGCCCTCAATAAACGCCTGCACATCGTCCGGCCAGTATTTCCGTACACGGCCCACACAACTGTGGGCCGCAGGGCCGTAGCCCTGGTAGTCGCAGCAATCCCAGTACAGCAGGTTGTGCCGTCCCTCATGGCCGGGGCGGCAGAAGTTACTGATCTCATACTGCTGGTACCCGGCCTTTTCCAGCTGGGCCACCGCATATAAATAAAAGTCCGCCGCCGCGTCGCCGTCCGGCAGGCCCGCGGGCGGGTTGCGGTAAAACGCCGTGCCCGGCTCTACCTTTAATAGGTAAGCCGAAATATGCGTACAGCCGCCATCCCGCAACAAGGCAAGCGTAGCATCAAACTCAGCGTTGCTGTACTCCGGCAGTGCCAGCATAATGTCGCCACAGATTTCCTCAAAACCTGCCGCCCGCGCCCAGGCCAGTGCCTGTGCGGCCCTTTCGGCGGTGTGGGTGCGCCCCAGTCGCCGCAACTGGGCGTTGCTGGCGCTCTGCACGCCAAAGCTGATGCGCGTCACCCCTGCCGCGCGGAAGCCTGCCAAGCTTTCCTGCATCACCACATCGGGGTTGGCCTCCAGCGTTATCTCCGCCCCCGGCAAAGGATTCGCCGCCGTAATCAGGCTTTCTACCTGGGCAGGCGAAAGCAGGGCAGGCGTCCCGCCGCCAAAGTAGAGCGTATCCGGGCGGCGGTCGTTCTTTGCAAGCTCTCGCAGCAGCGCGCTCACATAGGCCTGCGGTACTCCCCGCGCACCGGGAGCCGAGTAGAAATCACAATACCGGCATTTGGCCCGGCAGTAGGGAATATGCAGATAAATTCCGTACAAATCAGACATTTTTCACCTTTTATCCATGGTTCTTAATAGTTTTGTGATGAATTGACATCCTAATAACAGTATAATACTTCATACAGAAAGGGGATTTCAACCATGTATCAGAATTACAATGATATTTCTTATGCTGAAAGTCCGTTTGGAACCTTAAATCAATATATGACCAAGACCTTCGGCTGGATGTTTGCCGGTCTGCTGGTCACCTTCGCCGTGGCCATCGGTGCTATTTCCACCGGTTTGGTCTATGCTTTCATCAACAGCGGCGTCTTCTTCATCACCTGCATTGCAGAGCTGATTTTGGTCGGTGTACTGTCCGCCCGTGTCACCAGCCTGCAGCCAGGCACCGCTACTGGCATCTTCTTTGCCTATGCGGCGCTCAACGGCCTGAACCTCTGCTCCATCTTCCTGATCTATGATCTGGGCAGCTTGGTGCTGGCCTTCCTGGTGGGCGCTGTCTACTTCGGCGTTATGGCCGTGTACGGTGCTACCACCAACCGCAGCCTGGTCGGCTGGGGTCCTAAATTGATGGGCGGTTTGATTGCCATGATCATCTGCTCCCTGGTTGGCAGCCTGTTCAGCCTGTTTGGCTTCAGCTTTGGCATTGGTGATCTGCTGCTCTGCGCCGTTGGTCTTTTCCTGTTCATGGGTCTGACCGCCTATGATACCCAGATGCTCAAGCATCACTACGCCTATTTCGGCGGTGATGCAGCCATGCTGCACAAGGCTTCCATTATCGGTGCACTGAACCTCTACCTCGACTTCATCAACATCTTCCTGTACGTGGTGCGTCTGCTTGGCCGCCGCCGCGACAGCTAAACCGCCCTTGACAAATCCTGCCGAAACAGCTATACTAAATCCGTATTCGTTAAAACACATTGACGGAGAAAGTACGCGCGGTTCGTTTCGGACCAGAGAGAGCGGTCACCGGCTGCAAGCCGCCCCCAAACCCCCGCGCCGAAGTTCACTCCTGAGTGGTGCGCGTGAACGGCATACCCGCTTAGTAGTACGCAACGGCTCTGCACCGTTACCGGCAGTTAAAGAGTGCCGCGCCTTTTTTGCGCGGAACACGGGTGGTACCGCGGAGTTTTGATGTGCAAGGCTTCGTCCCTGACAAGCACAGGGACGAGGCCTTTTTGTTTTGTCCCGCAAGACCCATAAACAGAGGTGTACTATGGAAGAGAAAATCAAAGAGCTGCGCGCGGCGATTGAAGAAGCTGCCGCCGCTGTCACCGATCAGGCACAGCTGTCGGACTTCTGGCAGAAATTCCTGAGCAAAAACGGCGCTGTTGCCGGGCTGACCAAGTCCCTGCGCGATGTGCCCAAAGAGGATCGCCCTGCCGTTGGCAAGACCATCAACGAGTTCAAGCAGTGGGCCGAGGGCCAGTATCAGGCCCTGTCCGTCCAGGTGGAGCAGGCTGCCCTGGCCGCCCGCAACGCCGCCGAAACCGTGGACATCACCATGCCCCCGAAGGTTCGCCTGAACGGCAGCCTGCATCCCATCACTCTCGTCAAGAACGAGATCGTCGACGTTTTCGCCGGCATGGGCTTTGAGATCTACGAAGGTCCCGAGATCGAGGATGACGACCACAACTTCACCCGCCTGAATGTACCCAAGAATCACCCCGCCCGCGATATGCAGGACACCTTCTATGTGGCCGATGACATCGTGCTGCGCACCCAGACCAGCGGCGGCCAGATCCGCGTGATGGATAAGGAAAAGCCCCCCATCAAAGTGTTGGTCCCGGGCCGCGTCTTCCGCTCTGACTCCGATGCCACCCACTCCCCGATGTTCCATCAGATGGAGGGTCTGGTCGTGGACAAAGGCATCACCCTGTGCGACCTGCAGGGCATGCTGGACAAGTTCGTCCAGGCTTTGTTCGGCGCTGACGTCAAGACCCGTCTGCGCCCGTCCTACTTCCCGTTCACCGAGCCCAGCGTCGAGGTCGACGTTTCCTGCTTCGAGTGCGGCGGCAAGGGCTGCCCGCTGTGCAAGCACACCGGCTGGATCGAGGTCCTGGGTGCCGGTGTTGTGCACCACAGCGTGCTGGAGAACTGCGGCATTGACCCCAACGTCTATTCCGGCTTTGCCTTTGGCATCGGCATCGAGCGTATCGCCATGCTCAAATACGGCATCAACAACATCGGCCTGATGTTTGAAAACGATCTGCGCTTCTTGAAGCAGTTCGAGGATTGATGGGGGAGGAGTACAGATTATGAAAGTACCGTTCAGCTGGTTAAAACAGTATGTTGATATTGACGTCACCGCACAGGAGTTGGAAGATAAGCTCTTTGGCTGCGGCTTTGAGGTCGAAGAACTCATTGATCTCGGCGGCGAGATCAGCAAGGTCGTTGTCGGCGTTGTCACCGAGTGCGTTCCTCAGGAGGGCACCCACCTGCATATCTGCAAAGTAGACTGCGGCGAGTACGGCCACGACATCCAGATCTCCACCGGCGCTTCTAACGTTTACGAGGGCATGCACACCCCCGCCGCTCTGGACGGCTCCACGCTGCCCGGCGGCATCAAGATCAAGGCCAAGCCCCTGATGGGTGTTGAGTCCAACGGCATGCTCTGCAGCGGTGAGGAACTGGGCCTGAACGACGACCTGTATCCCGGCGCTGAGGTCTACGGCCTGCTCGACCTGCCCAAGGATACCGTTCCCGGCACTCCCATTCAGAAAGTTGTCGGCCTGGATGATTACATTTTTGACATCTCCGTCACCGCCAACCGTGCCGATTGCCAGAGCGTCCTCGGCATCGCCCGCGAAGTTGCCGCCGTGCTGGGCAAGCCCCTCAAGATGCCCGCCACCGACTACACCGTCTCCGACACCACCGACGACCGTCTGTCCATCACCGTCGAGGCCCCGGACCTCTGCCCGCGTTACATCGGCCACTATGTCCGCAACATCACCCCCGGCCCCTCTCCGCGCTGGATGAAGCGCCAGCTGGCCCTGTGCGGCCTGCGCAGCATCTCCAACGTCGTTGACATCACCAACTACGTCATGCTGGAGATCGGCCAGCCGATGCACGCCTTCGATATGGACACGTTGGAAAGCTGCCAGATCATCGTCCGCCGCGCCAAGGATGGTGAGGAGATCACCACCCTGGACGAGAAAAACTTCAAGCTGACCCCCAATAACCTGGTCATCTGCGATGGTTCCAAGCCCGTTGCCCTGGCCGGCGTTATGGGCGGCCTGAACAGCGAGATCAAAGACAGCACCACCCAGCTGCTCTTCGAGAGCGCCAAGTTCGCCCGCGACAACATCCGCAAGACCGCCCGCGGCCTGGGCCAGAACACCGATGCCTCCAGCCATTATGAAAAGGGTATTTCTGAGTACACCACCGAGCTGGGCATGGCCCGCGCCCTGCACCTCATTCAGGAATTGGGCTGCGGCGAAGTCACCGCTGCACACTTCGATTGCTCCGCCGGTGCCCCGCGTGAGGGTAAGCACTTCACCGCCACCATCAGCGGCATCAACGCTATCCTGGGCATCACCGTGCCCACCGATGCCATCCTCGACATCCTGCACCGTCTGCAGTTCGAGGTCACCCTCGAAGCCGACGGCAACACCATGCAGGTCGTCGCGCCCCGCTGGCGTGAGGACATCGAGGTCGGCGAGCCTGACCTGGCCGAGGAAGTCATCCGCGAGTACGGCTATGACCACATCGTACCTACTTTCCTGAAGGCTGCCCAGGTCACCACCGGTGGCCTGACCGCTGAGCAGAAGGCCCGCGCCAAGGCCAAGCGCACCATGTGCGCCCAGGGCTTCTACGAGGCCGAGACCCTCGCGTTCTACGCCGATGCCGACTTGGATATGCTGCATATCGCTGCCGACGCCCCGGAGCGCAAGGTTATCCGCATCCTGAACCCCATTTCCTCTCATCTGACCATCATGCGCCCGCTGCTGGCTCCGTCCCTGCTGAACGTTGTCGTTGACAACCTGCGCAAGGGCAACGGTGAGGGCCGCCTGTTCGAGATGTCCAACATCTACATTCCGAAGCAGCTGCCTGTCACCGAACTGCCGGAAGAGCGCCTGCACCTGGGCTTCGCCGCCTGGGGCAGTGACGAGGATTTCTTTACCGTCAAGGGCGCTGTCGCCGCTTTGGGCGATGCTTTCGGCGTGGAGCTGACCGTGGAGCGTGCCGCCGATGTTGCCTGGCTGCACCCCGGCATTGCCGCTTACATCCTGTGCAAGGGCGAGCGCGTCGGCGTCTTCGGCAAGCTGGCCAATGATGTCACCGCTGAGCTGAAGCTGCCCAAGGACAGCCGCTCCAACCTGAACATCTACCTGGGCGAGATCGATTGGGTCGCCTTCCACGCTCTGGTCCCCACCAGCCTGCACTACACCCCGATCCCGGAGTTTGCCCCGGTCCAGCGTGATCTGGCCCTGGTTGCTCCCGAAAGCATGGAGTGCGGCACCCTCATCACCGAGATGCAGCGCGCCTGCAAGCAGCTGACCAGGGTGGAGCTGTTCGACATCTACCGCGGCGAAAAGCTGGGCGCTGACAAGAAGAGTATGGCTTTCAGCCTGTACTTCCAGCCCGGCGAGAAGCCCTTCGCTGCCGATGAGGTCGATCGCTTCGTCAAGAAAATCCTCGGTAACCTGAAGTTCAAGCTTGGCATCGAGATCCGCGAGTAATTTTATAATTTCTAAGCCGCTGTGCGCTTTTTGCTGCACGACGGCTTTTTCTTTGCAAAAGTTTTCAAATCGGACACATTCTGCGGTACAATAGAGGCAAAGGAGGTTTTTGCCATGCATCCGATTTTAGTTGTAGACGACGAACAGGCTATCGCCATGCTGATACGCCGCATCCTGACCGACGCAGGCTACCGCTGCGAGGCCGTGACCGACAGCATCAAAGCCGCCGATCTGCTGGAGAAAAAACAGTACGACCTGGTGCTGCTGGATATTATGATGCCCCAAATCGACGGCTACGACCTGCTGAACTATATCCGCCCCACCGGCACACCCTGCATCTTCATCACGGCCAAGGCGGCGGTAGAGGACCGCGTGCGCGGCCTGCACAGCGGGGCCGATGATTATATCGTCAAGCCCTTTGCCCCGGCCGAATTAGTAGCCCGGGTAGAAAGCGTTCTGCGCCGCGCGGGCCGCAGCATGGTAGTCTACCACCTGTGGGATCTGACCGTAGACACCGCTGCCTGCCGCATCCAGCGCGGGGACGAGGAGATACGCCTGACGCCCAAAGAGTACGAACTACTGCTGCTTTTCCTGCGTAACCGCGGCCGCGCACTCTACCGGGACTATCTGTACGAAACCGTCTGGGGCGAGGATGACATTGCCGACAGCACCCGCACGCTGGATACCCATGTCACCCGGCTGCGCCGCAAACTGCATCTGGGCGATCGCCTGCGTACCGTGCGCAATGTGGGTTATATGCTGGAAAAAGAGTAAAGGCAACACCGCACAATTCCCGCCTAACGGCTTAAGCACCGCTCCGGCGGCTGCGGCACGGCATCTGCGTTGCCAAAATGCTCGATAATACACAAAGTATTATCTGCGCTTTTGGCTTAGCAGCTGCCGCACCTCGCTCGCCGTATCGGCACTTAGAATTATGCGGTATTGCCTAAAATCGTCGCAAAAGTTTGCATCCCGGACGCCCGCCGGAAACAAAACCGTGACATTGCCGCCGTACACTAAGGCCAGAACATAACAAAGGAGATGCTTTCTATGAAATACCGCGCAGCTTTTGCCATGGCCCTGGCCGCCCTGATACTCACCGCCTGCGCTGCTGAACCTGCCGCAGGCATCACTCCAGCGGCGGAATCCGCCGCGCTCACTGTCACCACGCAGGAGCCCCCCGCCGCAGCAGTTGCCAGCGGTAAGCCGCTGTACATCCTCAACAGCGGCGGCACAGCCCCAGAGTTTGCTATAACGGACACCACCGCCTATCTGCCTATGAAATTCGGCGCCACACTGCTGGCTACCAAAATTGATTTTGCCACCGCACAGCAGCAGGTGCTTTGCAGCGCAGACGGCTGCTCCCACGTTGATGCAGGCTGCCCGGCCTTTATGGCCGCTGACGATGATGCTTTGTCGCAGTACTACACCGGCGGGTTAGTTGCCGCAGGAGACAGGCTCTACTGGTTTATCAATGGTGGGGCCTCGCCCGTCAATGTCCGGGTCGATGTCAGCGCACTGGACGGCAGTAATCGTCACACGATTGTTGAGAACGGTAGTATATTCCAGCTGGATTGCACGATGTCCATGTGCTTTACCGATGGTGATGCTTTGTATCTTGCCACCGCCGCCAGCAGCCTTGTCCGGCTGGATGATACCGGCCTGACCTCGGTTTTCCCGCTGAACGATGGGCATCCCACGCCCGAAAACCCTCTTTATACGCAGGACAACACGCCCCGCTGCACCATCCTTGGCTGCTGGCAGGATATGGCCGTCTTTGCCTGCACACCGCCCCTCAGCGGCAGCGGCACAGGCCTGATAGGCGTGCATACCGACGGCTCCGTTACGGATTTGGGCAGCTACAGCATCGACTTTGGCAGCCCTACCGATTGGATTTCCACCCTGCATGACGGCAAGCTTTATTACGTTCCCGGCAGCGGCGACCAGGCCGAAACCATCGAGGTCACCGACCTTGCCGCCCAAACTACCGAGACGCTCCCGCTGCCCGCTGGCGGTGGCTGGAACAATTATTGCATCGCCTACGGCGATGGCACCATTGGCCTGATCAGCAACGAAATCAACTATGCCTGGACCCCCGGCAGCGATACCGCCATAGAGTTGGCCCCCACCTGGTGCAAGGACACTGCTGTTGCCCGGTCTCCGGTCATCTATGCCGAGAATGGCACGATGGCACTGGTCAAAGTCAGTGACCGCACCGTTTCTACGCCGCAGCTCACCCCAGAGGGGCTTCCATATCAGCGCCAGCAGACATTTTCTGACCTGGCCCTGATTTCTCTGCAAGACTTATTCTCCGGCAGCCAGGATTGGACGCCCGTCGCCATGCTGGATGGTGGGCTTTTGTACTAATATCCTACCGCCGATTTTCGGAAAGGAATCTGCCCTATGCGTATTTCTTCTAAACTCCTATCCTGTCTGCTGGCGTTGGCTGTATCGCTTACTGCCTGTGCCGCCGTACACGATGCAGCCGCCCCCGCGCCCGAAACCGCCGCATCATCCACCACAACCCAAACACCCGCGCCAACCACGGAAGCCGCCCCACAGCCCAACGCCCCGCTTACCAGCATGACCAACATCTTGGGCACCACCATGGGCAAAAATGCGGTTTATCAGCCCATGAATGTGAACAACGACGGGTGCATTTTCGCCACTTTCATTGATTTTTCTACGGGCCAGCAGCAGGTTCTTTGTCACAGATCCGGGTGTTCCCACACGGATGATAGCTGCCCCGCCTTTATGGCAGAGTCTTCCCGCGCCGCCCTGATTCCCGTCGGGGATAAACTGTACTGGATCGTTGACAGCAGCATCACCGCAGGCACCAGCTCCTATATCGACATCAGCGATTCCGACGGCCAGAACCGCCGCCGTATCCTGGAAAGCAGTGCCATCCCTGATTTAAGCTATGTTGCAGGCTGGTACAATGACGGCAGCGCCATCTATGCAGTCGTCACCACCCCGGGCAACTTTTCCTTCTTCCGCATTGACGAATCGGGCCTGAAGCTTCTTACCTGGAAAGCCCTGCAAGGCTACGAAAGCTATTTTGCAGTAGGCTGCTGGCAGGACAAGCTTGTTGTTCAGCACTGCCCCGATTATGACGAACCAGAGCTTGGCGATGCCACCACGCAAGAGGAACTTGATGCCTTTGATAAAGCCTGGGAAGCCGCCCGTGACAGCCGCCCCTTCGATCTATGCCTGATTGATACGCAGGGCAACGAAACCACCGCAAACTTCCACTGGACACTTGGTGAAGGTTCCATCGTCAAAGTAGACGACGGCACCGCCTATCTGCTGGGTCGGGACGGCACCGTTACCAAGATGGACTTAGCCGCCGGCACTTCTACCACCCACCAGCTGGACCTGCCCGCCAGTGTCTGGTCCAGCTCAGAAAACACGCTACTGCGTGATTATATTCCCGTTTACATGGATGTTTCCGATGGCGATAATAACGACTTCCTTTTAAATCTGGACACCGGCGAATACTTCCAGCTGCCCACCGCCTGGTTCAAAGACCAGGCCATTCCCCGCAGCCCTTTTGTGGTCGCCGCAAGTGACGACATGCTGCTTGTACAATACAATGAGATCTACTATACCCAAAACGACATCGGCCCCGACGGGCAATCCTACAGTTTCACCACCTGCCGCGGTGAATACGGGCTGATTTCGGTGGACGATTATCTTGCGGGCAGCCAGAACTGGTTCCCCGTCACCCTGCTGGGCAACGACCTGGTCTGATGTTTTTGAGGAACCTGCCATGAAATTTTCCGCTAAAATCACCGCGCCCCTGCTGGCGCTGGCCTTATCCATGACCGCCTGTGCCGCCGCACCCGATGCTGCTATCACTGCCAGCACAGCCCCTACACCTGCTGCCGAATCCACGCCCCAGCTCTCCACAGACCTGACCGCCATCACCACCTGGTCGGGCTTCGCTATGGGTCAAAACGCCGTCTACAACGTCATGAACGTAAACGGCGAGGACCGCTATTTTGCCACCACCATCGACCTCACCACCGGCCAGCAGCAGATCCTTTGCTATAAGCCAAACTGCCCCCACGAGGACGATACCTGCCCGGGCTTTATGGCCCAATCCGCCAGCGGTGCCGTGCCCACCGCTTACCTCATTCCCGCACCGGACAGGCTCTACTGGATCATCGACGGCCGCTTCAATGACAGCTGCGGTGCCTACGTGGATGTCAGCGACCTGGACGGCCGCAACCGCCATCGTATCGTGGAAGGAGACGACCTGCCCGACCTCGGCGTCGTCAACAACTGGTACGCCGATGGCAGCGCGCTTTACACCACCTACTACTCCGGGAGCGACTTTCTCATCCTGCGCATCGATGAAACCGGCGCCGCCGTCATCGGGCAGAAGACCCGCTCCGATTCCGAATGGTACCATGCCGTCGGCTGCTGGCAGGATAAAATTATTCTTCAGCACAACGAGTAGTATTACATCCCCGAACTTAAAAAAGCTGGGGACACTGCCACCGAAGAAGAATACGACGCCTGGTACGACGAGCAGGATGCCGCCCAGCTTACCCAGCCCGTCTCGCTGTACCTGCTGGGCACCGATGGGGAAGAGCACCCCCTCGATTTCCACTGGACCGTAGCCGACGGTGCCATTGCCAAGGTGCAGAACGGCATCGTCTATCTGCTAAGCCCGGGCGGCACCGTCACCCAGATGAACCTGTCCACAGGCAGCTCCACCACCCAATCTTTTGACCTGCCCGGGCAGGCCGTGCCGGACGACCCGGACATTCTGCCCGGCAACTGGGCAAGCGTCTATATCACAGACCTCGGCAACGGCGACAACGAGTGCCTTTTGAATCTGGACACCGGCGAATTCCAGCCCCAGCCCACCACCTGGTTCAAGGACCAGGCCGCGCCGCGCTGCCCCATCATCTGGGCCGCGGATCACGGCATGCTTTTCCTGCAATATGGCGAGGTGTACTACACCGAAAAAGGCATCGGCCCCGACGGCCTGCCTGCCAGCTATACCGTAGGCCGCAATGAGTACGGTATCATCTCTTTCGACGACTACCTGGCGGGCAGCCAGGATTGGGTCCACGTCACCCTGCTGGGCGACGATTTTGCTTAGCGAGGAACTGCCTATGAAATTTGCTACCAAACTATCCCTTGGCTGCATCACGCTGCTTTCCTGTGCGCTCTGCGCGGCGGGGTTGATCTTGACCGGCAAAAGCTTTTCCGGCAGTTTAGAGACCACCCGCGCCGCCATGCAGGCTCAGCAGGCCAAAGAAAAATACACACTCGAGCGCTGCATTTTTACCGCTGCCGAAACCAACACCTTGTTCTCGACCAACACTATGGTCGAGAACTACACCCTGGCCACCGCCGCCCAGCAGTATGCCGAGCAAACGGCCGATGCCAACAGCGGCCTTGCTCTATGGGTCAACGGTGCATATACGCTATATTCCAACCTGCCCACGGCATTGCCGCGTGCTGTGCAAATGCAGGCCGTTTCCAATGGAGCTGACCACTGGCAGCTGGCTCACTGCGCGGGGCACTGGTATCTGCTGTTGTCCCAGCCGTTGGATATTCCCGGCGTGCAGGCAGACATACTCTGCTCCTACGATGTCACCAGCGTGTTTGCCACGCGCAACGCCCAACTGCGGGCCTGGCTGGCAGCTTCAACCGCTTTGCTGGCGCTGGGCGGTGCGGCGGCAGTTCTCTTCAGCCGCCTCGTCACCCGGCCGCTGACCACCCTGCAATCTGCCAGTGAGAAGATTGCTGCCGGGCAGTATACTGAACGCACCCAGGTGCAGACCAACGATGAGATCGGTGTACTGAGCCGCAGTTTTGACGCTATGGCTGCTGCGGTAGAGACTAAAATTGGCGAGATGGACGAAACGCTGCAAAGCCAGAAAGACTTCATTGCAGCCTTCACTCATGAGGTCAAGACTCCCATGACTGCCATGCTTGGTTATGCCGACCTGATGCGTGCCGCGCCTGACGACGCAGACTTGCAGCGGGAATCTGCCAACTACATCTACCATGAGACCCGCCGGTTGGAGGAACTCAGCCGCCGTCTGCTGGCTCTGATGGGCTTAGACGCCGCTGACCGCCTGACGTCGGAACCTGTCAGCGACCGCAGCCTGCTGAATCAAGTAGTGCGCAGCCTGCCCCAGGGCAGCACACCCGTGCCGCGCATCATCGCCTGCGATTGCGCCGTGCAGGTGGACCGCGCCCTCTGGGTGGATATGCTGCGCAATCTGACCATCAACGCCCAGCACGCCTGCAAGGGCATTGCGGGGGCGGCCATCACACTGCGCTGCCAGCAGCAGGGGAGCACCGCCGTTTTCACAGTGGCCGATACCGGCTGCGGCATCCCTGCCGCCGACCTGCCCCGCGTGACCGAAGCCTTTTATATGGTGGACAAGTCCCGCAACCGTGCCGATGGTGGCAGCGGCATCGGGCTGGCGCTGTGTACCCGAATCGCCCAGGCCCACGGCACCCAATTACAAATCGACAGCACCGAGGGTGTGGGTACGACCGTGACCGTATCCGTACCTATCCTTGGCCCTGATGATTTGCCTGCCGCCTGTGCAGACGGAAAGGAGCAGCCATGAAAAAATATCGCCTTCCACTGGCCTGTGCGCTGGTGGTCCTCCTCAGTCTGGCGCTGCCTTTCGCTGTTTTTTCGCTGTGGGACAAAGCACTTCTCTCCGCCCCGCACAGCCAGACGGCCGCCGAGGGCCTGTCCGCCGAAGCCCGCGCCAATTCCACTGCCTGCACGCTGTACGCCTGCAACCATGTACTGAACGTCCCGCTGGGCTACAACAGCGGCAGCGAAAACCCCTGGGCGCAGACCGCCATCGATGACGCCACGCTGGACCGTGCTCGCAGTGCCCTGCGCGCCCTTCACGATGCCGGGCTGCTGACCGACGTCCAACTTGCCAAAGCCCTGGCCGTCTGCACCCAAAACGACAAAGACACCACCTGGAACGCCGCCACCGCCCCCGGCGGCCTGACACAGGTAAGCTGCAATGTCATAGAAAATTTTGATGATGAATCGCCTGATTCTTACAGCAGCTTTGCATTGAACCTGATTCTGACAAGCGCTGATACCCCGGTCTATTTCAACTACCAGGACGGCCAGGATACCACCCACCTTATCGCGGACGCCGCCTACCTGCAAAAGTACAGCACCCTTTTGGGGCTGGATTCCTTTGCCGATTGGCAGTACCCGGATTGGAGAGCCGCCGTGCGGGATTTCGGCGTCGCCGCCTACAGCGAGACCGCACAGCTCTACCTCACCGCCAACTGCCGCTATGGCATCACCCTCTCCGCCGCCAGCATGACCCCGCAGGACTATGCTGATCTTGACGCCCTCTACGCTAAAGGAGACACCCCATGAAAAAGCTACTCCCCCTCGCCGCCGCACTGACCTTTACGTTAACCGCCTGTACCGCCCCTACATCTGATACTCTACCAGCCGCGCCGGAAGAATCTACCACCACCCAAGACGTCGGCAGTGGGGAAGTGCGCATGCTAAGCGCCGCGGACGGCGGGATCTACTATCAGACTTTTGCCGACAGTGAGGTCAACCACGAGGTCGACATTGGCCGCAATCTTGTCTATGCGGTCGAGGAAACCACTGGTCTGGCCCGCCCGGCCTGCAATGTGCCCGGCTGCACCCACGACAGTGATGCCTGCCCAGCCTACATCCAAGGCTCGGCCACTTGTTATGCCGATGGCAGCGAGGTCTATCTCTACATCTGCCTATATAAAGAAGCGGAAGATACAACCGTTTTCCGCTTAGAGAAAATCAACGTGGACCATACCCAACGTACCTGCCTTGCAGATGATTTACCGTTTGGATGGGTACAGCCTATCGGTATGGCGGCGGATGACACGCACCTTTATTTCTTAACCACTGACAACTACAGCAACGCCACCATGTCCGCCATGCTGCTGGCCGTTTCTAAAGCAACCGGCGATATGCAGACGCTTTACCAGCTGGACGGTCTTGAAAACGGGCGCGGCAGCACGGGGCAAGTTACTTTCGTCAATCTGGTCGGCGCCAGCGGCTGCCAGCTGTATTTTACCCATTCCGAAAGGAACCCCGATCCTAATAACTATTATAATTCCGCCGTGCAGGTCTGGTGTTATGACCTTGCCGCCAACCAGTGCACCGCCGCCCAACGGTACGAGGTCGATGATGGCACCATCGTCACCCCGCCGCAGGAAGTCCACGATGATTACGGCAACACCTACACAAACAGCGGTGTCATCAGCCATAGCCGCCTCTATTACACCCTGACCGGCTACTACGGGTCTTTTAGCAGCGGCATTGCCGAATGCGACAACGAACACGGCACCGCCGCTGTGCGGGATGCAGCCACCGGGCAGCGCACAGTGCTTGCCGAAAACCTGCCCACTACCACCGCCGAGTACGAGGCCAACTACAGCGTCGCGCGTTATCACGATGGCTGGCTGCTGACGGTGGACGAATGGGGCCGCGGTTCTGACGGCATGGGCACCGGCGATGGCACCAGCGCACAATATTTCTGCGATGGCAGCGGCCAGATGACCCTCATCCCGCAAAAGCGTTATGCCGAGGGCAAGGGTGTACAGAACATCCAGATTTTGGACATCCAGAACGGCCAGGTGCTGGTCATCTATGATGAACAGATTGACACCCGACAGGGCATTGACAAATCCGGCACAGCCTATACCTACACGCCAGTCTGGCGCCTGTACGGCGTCATGCCATTGGAAGACCTGCTTGCCGGCAGCATCGATTTCACTCCCTTGCAGTTCATTTCCTGAGCATTGACAGCATTGACGCAGACAACTCAACAAAATTTGCCGTCTTTTGCTTGCATATTTTCCCGTTTTGGCGTATAGTAAGGGCAGTATTCTGACAGGGAGAAGCAAACACTATGGCCAAAATTCACCGCAACGATATGCCCGTCCAGCACCCCACCCAAACCATCACCCTGCCCAAAGAGCCGGAACCTGCTGCCCCCAAGGCTACCGCACCCCAGTTCTACGACCAGGACAAGGACGCCGACTACGAGGCCCCGCACCCGGCCAAAGGCAAGGGAAGCGCCGCGAAAGCGGGCAAAGCCAAAAGTAAAAAGGATCTGGCCTACACCATCGCCATGGTGGTTTTTGCGGTCATCTTCCTGGTCAGCGGCGGGCTGCTGGTCAAGCGCTTTTTCGACGATAAAAAGACCGAGAACGAGTTTTCCGACCTGCAATCGATGATCGACGTTGCCGCTACACCCGCCCCGGCCGAGGACAGCGAGCCTTCCAACGCCGCCAAATTTGCCGCCCTGAAAGACCAGAACAGCGATTTCATGGGCTGGATCTCCATCGAGGGCACCAGCCTGGACTTCCCGGTCATGTACGCGCCCAACAACAAAGACTACTACTTAAAACACGATTTCAAGCACCAGTACAGCGATTACGGCGTGCCGTACCTGGATGAAAAAACGACCATCGGTGCCAATGCCCAAAGCAATAACCTGATCGTCTACGGCCACAACATGAAGACCGGCACCATTTTCGGCTGCCTGACCGAGTATAAAAAAGCGGCCTATTATCAGGAACACCCCTACATCGAGTTCGACACCCTGTACGGCGACGCCAAGTACGAGGTCTTTGCCGCCTTTGCCATCGACGTGGTACAGGACACCAGCTTCGTCTATAACCAGTACGTTGATATGGACGAGGATACCTACAACGACTACGTGGCCGAGGTCATCCGCCGCAGCGATGTAGACAGCGGCATCCGCCCCGAGTATGGCGAGCAGCTGCTGACCCTTTCTACCTGCGAATATTCCTCGGCCAACGGGCGGTATGTGGTAGTCGCCCGCAAGGTAAGTTCCTAATTTATTTCGGTAATAGCATTACAAACTTTATTTCCTTTTGCAAATGCAAAATTTTATGCGCAAAATCAGCTTTTATACTTGCCTAAATTTTGCAGGCGTGGTAAACTGATAAATGCGCAAGAACTCGTGATGAGTCTTATGGTGTAAGAACTCGGAAGAGAAGAATATGCGCAGCGGGCGGCCGTAGCCCTTGACGGCCGCCCGCCTTTTTTTTGCAAAACAGTAGACATTTTTCGTAAAATAGAATATACTTATGTGCGTATATTGTTAAAAAGCAAGATCTATACCGTACTGAACATAAACAAGGAGGCTCAACTCTTATGTGTGGAATCGTCGGTTTTACCGGTGCCACCCAGGCAGCACCGATCCTGTTAGATGGCCTGGCCAAGCTGGAATACCGCGGCTATGACTCGGCCGGTCTCGCCGTGCAGAATGCTGCCGGCAAGATCGAAGTCGTCAAAGCCAAGGGCCGCCTGAAAGTATTAAGCGAGATGACGGACGGCGGTAATGCCCTTACAGGCACCTGCGGCATCGGCCATACCCGTTGGGCTACTCACGGCGAGCCTTCTGTGGTCAATGCGCACCCCCATTACTCCAACGATAAAAAAATTGCCATCGTGCATAACGGCATCATCGAGAACTACCTAGAGATCAAAGAGCGCCTGACCAACAAAGGCTTTACCTTTGTCTCCCAGACGGACACCGAGGTACTGGCCCAACTGCTGGACTACTATTACATGGGCGAGTCCGCCGGCGACCCGCTGGACGCCATCGCCCGCACCATGCTGCATGTGCGCGGCTCCTACGCGCTGGGCGTGCTGTTTGCCGACGAGCCGGGCACCATCTACGCCGCCCGCAAGGACAGCCCGCTGGTGGTCGGCAAGGCCGAGAACGGCACCCTGATTGCCTCTGACGTGCCCGCGCTGCTCAAGTACACCCGCACGGTCTACTACATCGACAACCTGGAGATCGCGCGGCTGACGCCTGATTCCATCGAGTTTTTCGATACTGACAAAGAGTCCGTCCAGCACGAGGCTTCCACCATCGAGTGGGACACTGAGGCTGCCGAAAAGGGCGGCTTCGAGCATTTCATGATGAAAGAGATCCACGAGCAGCCCGCCGCTGTCCGGGATACGCTTTCCCCGCGCCTGAAGGACGGCAAGATTGATCTGTCCGAGCTGGCTCTGGACGAGGACGCTATCCGCGGCATCCACCGCATCTACATCATCGGCTGCGGCTCCGCTTACCATGTGGGCATGGCCGCGCGCTATGTATTTGAAAGCCTGGCCCGCCTGCCGGTGGAGGTCGACGTCGCCAGCGAGTTCCGTTACCGCAACCCCGTGCTGGAGCCGGATTCTCTCGCGCTGGTCATCAGCCAGAGCGGTGAGACCGCCGACACCCTTGCCGCCCTGCGCCTGTGCAGGGACCGCGGCGTGCGCACAGTGGGCATCGTCAACGTAGTGGGGTCCAGCATTGCCCGCGAGGCTGACGCTACTATGTACACCTGGGCCGGGCCGGAGATCTCCGTGGCCACCACCAAAGCCTACAGCACCCAGCTGGCAGCCTGCTACCTGCTGGCCACCGAGTTTGCCCGCGTGCGCGGCACCCTGGCCGACGGCCAGTACGAGAACCTTGTGGTCGAGTTGGAAGCCCTGCCCGAAAAGATTGAAAAGACGCTGGCCGACAAGGAGCGCATCCAGTGGTTTGCCAGCAAGTACGCCAACGCCAAAGACGCCTTCTTCATCGGCCGCGGGCTGGATTACGCCGTAGCGCTGGAAGGCAGTCTGAAATTCAAGGAGATCAGCTACATCCACTCCGAGGCCTTCGCCGCGGGCGAGATGAAACACGGCCCCATCTCTCTGGTGGAGAAGGGGACACTGGTCGTGGGTATCCTGACCCAGCCGGACCTGTTCGAAAAGAGCATCTCCAACATGGTCGAGGTCAAGAGCCGCGGTGCTTTCCTGATGGGCCTGACCACCTACGGCAACTACAGCATCGAGGACACCGCCGGTTTCACCGTCTACGTGCCCAAGACCGACCCCCACTTTGCCACCAGCCTGTCGGTCATTCCGCTGCAGCTGCTGGCTTATTACGTAAGCTGTGCCAAGGGCCTGGATGTCGACAAACCGCGCAACCTGGCAAAATCTGTCACGGTTGAGTAATTTTCACCAAAAAGCAAAGCCTATCTTTATAGAAACTGCCCGCTCCGTTTGTGCGCAGCATGCAACACGACGGAGCATTTTTGTGCTATAATGAGTGTAAGCCTAAATAGTCATACAAAAATGTCGAGCTGTCAAGGAAGTACTCTGTAGGGGCGAACATTGTTCGCCCGTGCCCGTTTGGCATAGCAGTTGCTTTCCCATAGTTCCGCACAATATTTCCATCCTATTAAGATTTTTTATAAATCCAAACCAAAAGGAAACAACATGCAACAGGATTCAAAACAAATCATCAAGGGTCTGCCGCGGCGCATTGCGCTGATGCTGCTGGACTGCGGGCTGATCGTGCTGTGCTACTGGTTGGCCGTCATGCTGCGGTTTGACAGCGGCGATGCCTACAAGCGGGTGCTGACCATCCGCGCTATGGCCCCCATGCTGGCCTACGTGCTGCCGATCTATATGATCGTGTTCTGGTTCGGCGGCCTGTACGAGATCATGTGGGAATACGCCGGCATGCGTGACCTGGCCCGCCTGACTTGTCTGTCGGGCCTGGCCACCGGCATCATCATGCTGTTCGACCTGTTCTATCACAGCCGCCCCATTTCCGGCGCTGTGCTGATCTTTGGTGCGGTGTTCAACACGGCGGCCATAGCGGGCGTGCGCTTCCTATGGCGGTTCAGCAGGACGCTGCACGATGCCTGTGTTAATAAACCCGAGGACGACACGCCGCTATTGATCGTAGGTGCGGGCAATGCCGGCGCCTGGGCCGTCAACCTCTGCAAAAACAAGAACCAGAGCTTTGGCAACCCGGTCTGCCTGGTGGACGACGACCTGACCAAAAAAGGTCTGCGCGTGCAGGGCGTCCCGGTGCGCGGCACCATTTCCGATATTCCCGAATTGGTGCGCAAGTACCACATCGTCGAGATTGTTATTGCCATCACTACGTTAAAAGGTGACCGCCTCACCGAGATCATCAACCTCTGCAACTCCACCCACTGCCGGGTGCGCATGCTGTCTGACCCCCAGGCCGTGGACGAGAACGGCAACCCCGTAGCCGCCGGTTTCCGTGAGCTGAACACCGCCGACTTCCTTTCCCGCGACGAGATCCAGCTGAACAACGCCCAGATCTCCGAGTACCTGCACGATAAGGTCGTGTTGGTTACCGGCGGCGGCGGTTCCATCGGCAGCGAGCTGTGCCGCCAGATCATGCGCTACCAGCCCCGCCGTCTGCTCATCTTTGACATTTACGAGAACTGCGCCTACGAGCTGGAGACCGAGCTGCGCAACAAGTACGGTGCCGAGGCTCCCGTCATCACGCTCATCGGCTCCATCCGCGATAAAGCCCGCCTGGATGAGGTGTTCGAGACCTATCATCCATCGGTCGTCTTCCATGCGGCCGCCCACAAGCATGTGCCGCTAATGGAGATCAGCCCCGCCGAAGCCGTCAAAAACAACGTATTCGGCACCAAGAATCTGCTGACTTCCGCCGCTGAGCATGGTGTCGAGCGCTTTGTCCAGCTTTCTACCGACAAGGCTGTCAACCCCACCAACGTTATGGGCTGCACCAAACGCCTCTGCGAGATGCTGATTCAATCCTTTGCCAGCGGCACCGACATGAAGTGCGTGGCCGTGCGCTTTGGCAACGTGCTGGGCAGCCACGGCAGCGTTATTCCGTTGTTTGAGGAGCAGATCAAGCGCGGCGGCCCCGTCACCATCACACACCCGGATATTGTGCGCTACTTTATGACCATCACCGAGGCCGCGCAGCTGGTGCTGCAGGCCGGCGGCCTGGCCAAGGGCGGCAGCATCTACGTGCTGGATATGGGCGAGCCCGTCAAGATTATGGACCTGGCCACCCGGCTGATCCGCTTCTACGGCTACGAGCCGGGTGTAAACATGCAGGTCAAGATCACCGGCCTGCGTCCCGGCGAAAAGTTGTACGAGGAGCTGCTGATGGACGCTGAGCAGGACAAGATGCTCAAGACCGCCCACAACAAGATCTTCATCGCACCGCCCATGGACATCGACCTGGAAAAATTCTACACCCAGCTGCAGGAGCTGAAAGTTTCGGCCCACCACAACGATGACGCTGTAGTCGAATGCCTGCAGGAGATGGTGCCCAGCTACCATCCCAACCGCCGCGTGCGCGCCGACCACACCGTCGTTGCTGCCAGCGGCAACACTATGATCCTTTCCCGTGAGGAGCTGGACAAAGCCCGCAAACTGCATGGCGCAAAGGGGGAATGATGCCATGTACCAACGCTATGTAAAACGCATCCTGGATTTTATCCTGTCCCTGGCCGCCACCGTCGTGCTGGCCATTCCCATGGGTATTATTGCCCTGTGGATCAAAGCCGATTCTCCCGGCCCGGTATTTTTCAAGCAGCGGCGCGTCGGCAAGGGCAAGACCCACTTTAACATTTTAAAGTTCCGCACCATGCGCGGCGATACTCCCCACGATGTGCCCACGCATCTTTTAAAAAATGCCGACAGCTACATCACCAAAAGCGGCGCGTTCCTGCGCAAGACCAGCCTGGACGAACTGCCACAGATCTACAACATCCTGGCAGGGCAGATGAGCATCATCGGCCCGCGCCCCGCGCTGTATAACCAGTACGACCTGATCGATGCGCGCGATAAAGCACATGCCAACGACATTCGTCCAGGCCTGACCGGCTTGGCGCAGATCAACGGCCGCGACGAGTTGCCTATCGATGTAAAGGCCAAATATGACGGGGAATACGCCGCTCACCTGACCTTCGGCATGGACCTGAAGATCTTCTTCCACAGCTTTTCCTACGTGTTCCAGCGCCGCGGTGTCGTCGAGGGTGGAACTGGTTCTATACAAGAGCCAAATGAACAGAAACCGTCAAATTGACGGATGAATTCCCCACTGTTTTACTGGGCAGTGGGGTTTATTTTGCTCAAATTTAAAAAATATACAAGAAAATCTTGCTTTTTTCGTTAAAATATGTTGCAAAAGTCAAGCTGATTGTGTAAAATATACATCAAGAGCTTTTGATTTTCGGGCAAGATGGCCAACGGCAATTTGCCCACAAATATCTGAAGGGGAGCACATACTATGGCGAACAGGGTCTTCCAGAACGTGGTGTACCAGATGAAGGACGCCGTCGACCGCGTGGTCGGCGTTGTTGATGAAACGGGCACCGTGATTTCCTGCTCAGAACTGGGGCAGATCGGTGAGGTGCGAGAAGGCGTAGCTGCTGCCCACCAGACCGCTGGTGATGCTTTTGTGCGCGACGGCTACTCCTACCATCAGTTCTCCAATGCCAAGCATAACGATTATGCTGCATTTGTGGAGGGCACCGATGAAACGGCCGAGCAGTTTTCTGCCATGCTGTCGATCAGCCTGCAGTGCATCAAACAGTATCACGACGAAAAATTTGACAAGACAAACTTTATCAAAAACGTCGTGCTGGACAACATCCTGCCCGGCGACATCTATGCCAAAGCGCGGGAGCTGCACTTCGTCTCCGACGTGCAGCGTGTTGTCCTGCTGGTCCGCGTGACCTCCGGCAACGATATTTCCGCTTACGATGTTGTCAGTGGTCTGTTCCCGGACAAGCAGAAGGACTTCGTCTTTAACATCAGCGAGACGGACACCGTGCTGGTCAAGGAGATCAAGCCCGACAACAACACCCGCGATATGGAAAAGCTGGCCGCATCCATCGTGGACACCCTGCAGGGCGACCACTACATCAAAGCGGTCGTCGGCATCGGTACCCCCATCGGCAACATCAAAGATCTGGCCTCCAGCTTCAAAGAGGCCCAGATTGCTATGGAAGTCGGCAAGGTGTTCGACACCGAGCGTCAGGTCATCAGCTACGATCACCTGGGCATCGCCCGCCTGATCTACCAGCTGCCCACTACATTGTGCGAGGCCTTCCTGCGCGAGGTCTTCAAGCAGGAGAGCATCGATTCTCTCGACGCTGAGACGCTGTTCACCATCCAGCGCTTCTTCGAGAACAACCTGAACGTTTCCGAAACGAGCCGCGGCCTGTTCGTACACCGCAACACGCTGGTCTACCGCCTGGAGAAGATCCGCAAGCTGACCGGCCTGGATCTGCGCAACTTCGATGACGCCATCGTCTTTAAGGTAGCGCTGATGGTCAAAAAGTACCTCTCCGCCAACCCGGCCAAGTATTGATTTCCATAAATTTCCAAAGATTTCAAAAAGTCCTGCTGCTACGCACAACAGCAGGACTTTTTCGCATTTTGCCTACAGAAAAGTGCTTGACCGTAACACCCCGGCATGGTATTCTATTATATGTATGACTGTAACCATCCACAAGAAGTCACAAGGGCATGGGAGTTAAAACCAATGATCGAATTTGAACACGTTTCAAAAACTTACGAGACGCACAACGACGAAAACGTAGCGCTCGATGACA
Organism: uncultured Oscillospiraceae bacterium; assembly: GCA_900539695.1. Lineage (GTDB taxonomy): Bacteria > Bacillota > Clostridia > Oscillospirales > Ruminococcaceae > Gemmiger. Next base: position 80,984 of record UQDG01000003.1, on the reverse strand, counting down.
TCAATATCCAAATCGAGGACGGCGAGTTCGTCTTTATCCTTGGCCATTCCGGTGCGGGCAAATCCACCTTCCTCAAACTGATCCAGATGGAAGAAAAGCCCACCGAGGGCCGCGTCATCATCAACGGTCAGGACCTTACCAAGATGAAGCGCCGCAGGGTGCCGTATCTGCGCCGCCAGATGGGTGTCGTCTTTCAGGATTTCCGCCTGATCCCCACCATGACAGTGTACGAGAATGTGGCTTTCGCCATGCGCGTAACCAACATTCCTACCAAAAAGATTAAATCCCGCATCCCATATGTTCTGTCCCTGGTCGGTCTGGAGGATAAGATGGACCGCCTGCCGGACGAACTTTCCGGCGGTGAACAGCAGCGTGTGGCGGTAGCCCGCGCCCTGGCCCACGGCCCCAAGCTCATCATTGCCGATGAGCCCACCGGCAACATCGACCCCGAGATGTCCATGGACATCATGCAGCTGTTTGAGGCCATCAACAAGGTCAACATCACGGTGGTGGTTGTCACCCACGAGCACGAGCTGGTACATAAGCTGGCCCGCAAATACAACAACCGCGTCATCGAGCTGGCCAACGGCATGGTCGCCTCGGACACTTCGCACCCCGAAGTTGCCCGCCGCTACGCCGCCCGCATGGCCGAGCGTGAGAACGGCTACGATGAGTACGAAGATTACGATGATGAGGAATAAATAAGAGGGGATACCATGCGTTTTTCCAGCTTTACTTATCTGGTCGGCCAGGGCCTGCACAACCTGCGAGCCAACCGGCTTATGACCTTTGCTTCCATGGGCGTGCTGACCGTCTGCATGCTGCTGATCGGCGCCGCCTACCTGCTGGGTGTCAACATCGACGCCATGGTCGAGTATATCGGCGACCAGAACGAGACCGTTGTCTACATGGACCAGGGGGCCAGCGATGACCAGATTGCCGCCGCTGACACCGCCATCCGCAGCACTGAGCACGTGGTGGGCGTCACCTACATGTCGCCCCAGGATGTGCTGGCAGTTTACAGCGACATGCTGTCCTCCTACACCAACCTGCAGGATGCTTTCGCTAACGATAACCCGTTCTACCCCAACTACCGCGTTGTGGTGGACAGCCCTGATAACATCGAGGCCGTTTCCCAGCAGCTGCGCCAGATCGATGGTGTTTACCAGGTCAACGCCCCGCTGGAGATGTCCAAGGTCTTCGTCTCGCTGCAAAAGGTCGTTTCCTACGCCTGCTACGGCATCGTGCTGGTGCTGGCCATTGTCAGCATCGTGGTCATCAACAACACCATCAAGATCACCGTCTTTAACCGCCGCAAGGAGATCAACATCATGAAGCTGGTCGGTGCCACCAATGGCTTCATCCGCTTCCCGTTCTTTGTCGAAGGCGTCACCTCCGGCCTGATTTCCGCGGCACTGGCCTCCGGCATCATCTGCGGCGCTTACTATACCCTGACCCGCTGGTATGCCGAGAACCCTTCCAATCTGTCCCAGATGTTTGGCGGCCAACTGGTGCCGCTGGCTGACGTCTGGTACTACCTTGTCGGCGGCTTTGCGCTGCTGGGCTTCGTGCTCTGCGGCATCGGTACCGCCACCAGCATCCGTAAACATCTGAACGTCTGATTTACGATTTACTGAAAGAGAAAACAGAGGAACAGAAAAGCCAATGAGAATTTCCCGTCGTTTCAAACGGATCGTTTCCGCTATGCTGGCCACCGCCCTGGCCTTTACCATGACCTTCTCCACTGATGTCATGCCGCTGGCTGACTCCAAGCAGGACCAGCTGAAGGCTGAGGTCTCCGCCAAGCAGGCTGAGCTGGACAAGGTCAACGCCGCGCTGAAAGAAGCGCAGAGCAACAAGGAAAACGCCGAGGCCATCAAGAGCCAGCTGGAAGAACAGAAGAACCTGATTTTAAGCCAGATCTCGCTGCTCAGCGACCAGATCACCGACCTGCAGGAGCAGATCTACCTTAAGCAGACCGAGATCGACGATAAGCAGATCGAGGTCGACAACAAACAGGCCGAGTATGACCAGCGCTGGTCCGATTTCAAACAACGCATGGGCGCTATGCAGATGCTCAACGACGGTGGTTCCATCGCACTGCTGTCCAGCGCCACCAACCTGTACCAGCTGCTAACCTTTGCTCAGACGCTGGAACAGATCAGCAGCAAGGATCAATCCATCTGCCAGGATTTGGAGAACCAGCGCGCCGATTTGGAGAACCAGCGCACCGAGCTGGAAAATGCCAAGGCCGAGATGGAAGCCACCCAGGCCAGCCTGAAGGAGCAGACCACCCAGCTGAACAACAAACAGGATGAACTGGCCGTCAATATTGCCCAGGCCAACGAGGATCTGGACGAAGCCTCTGCCCAGCAGGAGGCCGCCGAAGCGGCCGCAGCCGAAGCCCGCAAAAAGCTGGACGAAGCCACCGCCGCCCTGGACTCCTATCTGGAAGCCCAGAACAAGAAGTATGGCAACGCCTCCATTACCTGCTCACTGGACTTCGGCCGCCCGCTGGCCACCTTTAAGTACATTTCCTGCTACTTCGGCGGCGGCGGTCACCGCGGCACTGACTATGCAGCCCCCGGCGGCACCGAGATCTACACCATCGCTGATGGCGTCGTCACCGCCGCCACCTACCATTACAGCTGGGGCTACTATGTGCAGGTCTACCATGGTACCGATTCCAACGGCAATACCTATTCGACCCTGTATGCTCACATGAACAGCGCCCCCGTGGTCAGCGTCGGCCAAACCGTCTCCAAGGGCAAGCTGCTGGGCTATGTCGGTACCACAGGCAATTCTACCGGCAACCATCTGCACCTGGAAATGAAGGTCAACGGTGTGTTGACCAGCGTCACCAACTACATCTCGTAAGGGGAGGGAAGTCCTGATGAAACCCCAGAAACATAAGCCAGCCGTGCGCATTTTCTGTCTTGTTATTGCGGTCGTTATGATTATCAGCCTTTTCTCCAGCGTTCTTTTCAGTCTGGCCTATGCTCTGTAAAAGACCGCACTATTTTGTAAGGAGCCATCTGAACCCATGAGCAAAAAAATTAGTCTCGGCGTTACCATCACCATTGCCTTGATCGCCATGGCGGTCACTTTTTCTCTGACGATGGTTGTCTCGATGAATATGTTCAACTCCACCGTGTCCAGCGTCAAAAGCAAGGAGCGCCAGTACAACAAGCTGGCCGAGATCGACCGTTTTGTCCGCTCCAACGAGTATTTCACTATCAACGAGGACACGCTGAACGACACCTTGGCCGCTGGTTACATGCTGGGCATCAACGATAAATACGCCCGCTACTACACCGCCAAAGCTTACAGCGAGCGCCTGGCCGTTGAGTCCGGCAAGCTGACCGGCATCGGCGTGGCCGTCGTCAACGACCCGTCCTCCGGCTACGGCCGCATCACCCGCGTCTACGGCAACTCGCCCGCCAGCGAGGCCGGTCTGCAGGTCGGCGGTTACATCACTGCCATCGGCGATATGTCCACCAAGTCCATGACCGACACCGCCTCCCTGACCTCGGCCCTGCTGGGCGAAGAGGGGACCACCACCACCATCACCTACCTGACGCCCGACCGACAGGAGCAGACCGTCGACCTGGTGCACAGCAACTACCGCACCACCACCGTTTCCAGCCAGATGATTGGCGACACCTGCGGCTATGTCCGCATCGACGCTTTCTCCTCCGGCACGGCCAGCGAGTTCCGTTCTGCTGTGGACAACCTGCTGAACCAGGGCGCTGCCAGCTTCATCTTCGACGTGCGCGACAATATCGGTGAGAACCTGAGCGCCGCGCTGGTCTGCGCCGACTACTGCGTGCCTTCCGGCGTCATCGCCCAACAGGAGGACAAGGACGGCAACATCACCTTGCTGCGCATGTCCGATGAAAACGAGGTCACCGTGCCCATGGTCGTCCTCGTCAACGGCAGCACCTCCGATGGTGCCGAGCTGTTTGCCAATGCCCTGCGCAAGATGAACAGCGCCACCATCGTAGGTACCCGCACCGCCGGTAAGGGTGTTGTGATGAGCGACGCCCAGAGCTTTTCCGATGGCTCCGCCGCCTACATCACTATCGGTCTGCTGCTGGACAACGAGGGCCAATCCTGGAACGACCTGGGCCTGACCCCTGATGTGGACGCTGCGCTGTCCTCCGACGAACAGAATGCCTATTACGATTACACTGTCGACACCGACCCCCAGATCAGCAAGGCCCTGAACACCGCCAAGATGCTGTCTGGCCAGAACTGATTTTCCCGAATTTTCCTGTGCTGAGAGGAGCCCGCTTTGCCTACCCTGACCGATTTGTCTACCATCCGCGACCTTTGCGCACGGTATGATTTTGCCCTGTCCAAAGGCTTTGGCCAGAATTTTATCATCAACCCCGGCATCTGCCCTCGCATTGCCGATGAGGCCGGTATCGGCCCCGGCTGGGGTGCGCTGGAAGTCGGCCCCGGCATCGGCGTGCTGACCGAGCAGCTTTGCAAACGCGCCGATAAGGTCGTTTCCATCGAGGTTGACAAGCGCCTGCCGCCGTTGTTGGAAGAAACGATGGCCGATTATGACAATTTCAAGCTGGTGCTGAACGATGTCCTCAAGGTCAACCTCAAAGCTCTGCTGGCCGAGGAATTCGGCGATAAGCCGGTGGCTGTCTGCGCCAACCTGCCGTACTACATCACCAGCCCGATTCTGATGCGCCTGTTAGAAGAGAAACTCCCCATCGAGAATATTACCGTCATGGTCCAGAAAGAGGCCGCACAGCGCCTTTGCGCTGCTCCTGGTACCCGTGACGCTGGTGCCATCAGCTATGCGGTGGCTTATTATGCCGAGCCAAAGTTGCTTTTTACCGTACAGCCCGGCAGTTTTTACCCGGCCCCCAAGGTCACTAGCGCGGTCATCCGCTTGAACGTCCGCAAAACACCTGCGGTTGAAGTGCCGGGCGGAGATGAGAAAGCTTTCTTCTCCCTGATCCGTGCCGCCTTCTCTCAGCGCCGCAAGACCGCCACCAACGCCATCTCCAACGGTCTGCAGCTGCCAAAAGCCACCGTCCTCTCCGCCCTGGAAGCTGCTCACCTGGACCCCCGCTCCCGCCCGGAACAGCTGACTCTGCAAGACTACTGCGCCCTGCAAGCTGCTCTTCAGGCTGGGAAATAATCTACTTTTCCAAAAAATCACAAACAAAACGCCCCGGAACACAAACCGTGTTCCGGGGCGTTTGGAGCTAGTAACAGGAATCGAACCTGCAACCTGCTGATTACAAATCAGCTGCACTGCCAATTGTGCTATACTAGCGGGTACTAGATAATAATAACACAATTGGCTGTTGTTTGTCAATGCTAAACTTACAGCAGCGCGATGCCCGCCTTCTCGCAGGCGGCTACGGTGTCGTCGTCCCACAGGCTGACCTGCACCTCGCCTACGTGTGCCTTACCCAACAGCAGCATGCACAGGCGGCTCTGGCCGATGCCGCCGCCCATGGTCAGGGGCAGGGTGCCGTCCAGCAGCATCTTGTGGAAGGGCAGTTCCGCACGCTGCGGGCAGCCGGCTTCTTCCAGCTGGCGGCGCAGAGATTCCGCATTGACACGGATACCCATGCTGGAAAGCTCCAGCGCACAGCCCAAGGGCACATGCCAGAAGAGGATGTCGCAGTTCAGCGCCCAATCATCGTAGTCCGGGGCGCGGCCGTCGTGGGGCTTGCCGCTCTTGAGTTTGCCGCCGATCTTCATGATGCAGATGGTGCCATGCTCCTTGGCAAAGGCGTTCTCGCGCTGTTTGGGGGTGTAGTCCGGATACATGTCCTCCAGTTCCTGGGTGGTGATAAAGGTCACATCGCGGTCCAGGTGGATATTTTTCAGCTCTGGGAACTTCCAGCGCAGCTCATCCGAGGTCGCGCAGACAGCATCCACAATATCCCGCACAGTGTCCTGCAAAAAGTCCAGCGTGCGCTGGTCGGCGGTGATGACCTTCTCCCAGTCCCACTGGTCGACATAGATGCTGTGCAGGTTGTCCAGTTCCTCGTCGCGGCGGATGGCGTTCATGTCAGTCACCAGGCCCTGGCCGGGGCGGAAGCCGTACTTGTACAGGGCGTAACGTTTCCATTTAGCCAGGCTGTGCACCACCTCAGCCTCCTGGTTCAGGCAGGGAACATCAAAGGCGACTGGGCGCTCCACACCGTTCAGGTCGTCGTTCAGGCCGCTGCCCTGCATGACGAACAGGGGAGCGGTCACGCGCTTCAGGTGCAGGGCCATGCAGATCTTTTCCTGAAAGATGGTCTTGATCAGGCCGATGGCTTTCTGTGTGTCATACAGGCCCAACAGGCTTTGGTAGTTTTCCGGCAGAGTGATCTTGCTCATAGTTCATTTCTCCTTTAGCGTATTTACTTTCCCTATAACTTAAGCCTTGGCAAACTGGCTTTCGTACAGCTTGGCGTAGAAGCCTCCGCGGTCCAGCAGTTCGTCATGGGTGCCGCGCTCAATGATATTGCCGTCCTTCATCACCAAAATCTGGTCGGCATTTTTAATGGTGGACAGGCGGTGGGCCACGATAAAGCTCGTGCGGCCCTTCATTAGTTCCTCAAAAGCATCCTGCACCAATACCTCGGTACGGGTATCGATGCTGGACGTTGCTTCGTCCAAAATCAGGATTGGCGGGCGGCGCAGCATCACGCGGGCAATACAAAGCAGCTGGCGCTGGCCCTGGCTGATATTGCCTCCGTCCTCGGCCACCTCGGTATCATAGCCGTTGGGCAGGCGGCAGATAAAGCTGTGGGCACGTGCCTTTTTGGCTGCTGCGATGATTTCTTCCCGCGTGGCATCGGGCTTGCCGTAGGCGATATTCTCGGCAATGGTCCCGGCTTTCAGCCAGGTCTCCTGCAGCACCATGCCTAGGTTGCCGCGCAGGCTGTCCCGCGTCACGGTGTCGATGGGATGGCCGTCCAACCGCAGGGTACCGCCGTTGATCTCGTAGAACCGCATCAGCAGGTTGACCAACGTGGTCTTTCCGCAGCCGGTGGGGCCAACCAGAGCAATACGCTGGCCGGGCTCCACTTTCAGGTTCATATCCTCGATCAAGGGCACATCCGGCACATAGCGGAACTTCACATGCTCAAACTCGACCGCACCGGCACCGTGGGGCAGTTCCACCGCATCCGGGGCATCTGGCAGGATGGGCGTTTCATCGATAAAGTCAAACACACGCTGGGCGCAGGCCAAAGCGTTCTGGAACTCGGTCATGACATCCGAAATATCGTTGAACGGCTTGGTGTACTGGTTGGCGTAGTTCAAAAACACGGACAAATCGCCGACCGTGATGCCCCCTGCGATGGCCGCAAACGCGCCCAGCACGCCGACCGCGGCATATACCAGCGCATTGACAAAGCGGGTGCAGGGGTTGGTCATCGATGAGAAGAACACCGCCCGCACGCCGCAGCTTTGCAGGTCCAGGTTGATCTTATCAAAGCGTTCTTCGGCGCGGCTCTCGTAGCCAAAGGCACGCACCAAATGCTCGTTGCCGACCAGCTCATCCACCAGGCTTGTCAGCTCGGCGCGGGTCTCGCTCTGCACCTTAAACATCGAGTAGGTGTGGGTCGCAATAAAGCGCGCCACAAAAATCGACAGCGGCGTCAGCGCCACGACCACCAGCGCGATGCGCCATTCAATGAACAGCATCACGCCCAGCGTACCGCAGATGGTCAGGATGCCGGTAAACAGCTGGGTGAAGCCCAGCAGCAGGCCGTCGCTGAACTGCTCCACGTCGGTGGTGATGCGGCTAATGGCATCGCCGGGACGGTGGGCGTCCATATATTTCAGGGGCAACTGTTCCAGCTGCTCAAAGGCGCGCACACGCATATCGCGCACGACGTGGAAGGTAATACGGTTGTTGACCACGTTCATCAACCACTGCGAGACAGCCGTGCAGGCTACTGTGCCCGCCATGGCAATGGCCAGCTTGCCCACGCCGCCAAAGTCTACCTGGCCGGGGCCGATAATATGGTCTACCGCCTTGCCGGAGATGACCGGAGCCAGCAGGGTAGTGACCACAGTAACCACGGCCAGCACCAGCGTCAGCACCACCAGCCCGGCATAGGGGCGGATCAGCTCCAGCACACGGCGGAGCGTGCCCTTATTCACTTTCTGTTTCCGCTTACTCATAAGGTCTTCTCCACCTCCTCTTTGCTCAGCTGGCTCAGGCAGATTTCTTTGTAGACCTCGCAAGTCTTCAGCAAATGGCTGTGCGTGGCGTCGCCGGTCAGCACGCCATCATCCAGCACTAAGATGTGGTCGGCGTGCTGCACGCCGGCTGCACGTTGGGAGACGATGAATACCGTCATGCCTTCGGTCTTTTCTTTAATAGCCTTGCGCAGGGCAGCGTCGGTGGCAAAGTCCAGTGCCGAGGCACTGTCGTCCAGAATCAAAACCTTTGGCTTCGGCACCAGCGCGCGGGCAATCGTCAAACGCTGGCGCTGGCCGCCGGAAAAGTTGCGGCCTGCAGTCTCCACGGGCGCATCCAGCATACCGGGCTTGGTGCGCACAAAGTCTGCTGCCTGGGCAATTTCCAGTGCCTGCCAAATTTCTTCGTCGGTGGCATCGGGGGCAGCCCAGCGCATGTTATCGCGGATGGTACCGGTAAACAGCACGGCCTGCTGGGGCACAATGCCCACCATGCGGCGCAGCTGGGTAAAGCCGTACTCTTTTACATTGTGGCCAAACAGCGACACCGTGCCGGTCGTTGCATCATAGAAGCGGCACACCAGGTCGATCAAGGTCGATTTACCGCTGCCGGTACCGCCGATAACGCCAATGGTCTCGCCAGGCTTAGCCGTAAAGCTTACATTGGTCAGGCTGGGCGCACCGGCGCCGTTGTAGGTGAAAGTCACGTCGTCAAACTCCACAGCCGGGGCAGCGGGTTCTGCATCCAGCTCTGCGGCGGCAGGATCAGGCATCGTGGTGTGCGTGTTCAAGATCTCGTTCACGCGCATACCGCTGGCCAGGGCGCGGGTCACCGAGATGACCAGATCAGCCAGGCGCAGCAGGCTGACCAGAATTTGGTTCATATAATTGATGAGCGCGATGATCTCGCCCTGGGTCAGTGCGCCATTATTGACTTCGTGGCTGCCGCGCATCAGCAGGGCAATGATGGCCAGGTTGATGACCAGGTAGGTCAGCGGGTTCATCAGGGCCGAGATGCGGCCTGCCATCGTCTGGATGCTGCGCAGGTGGTCGTTGGTCTCTACAAAGGCGGCCAATTCGTCCGCCTGGCGTGAGAAGGCACGCACCACACGGGCGCCCACGTAGTTTTCACGGGTCAGCAGGGTGACCTTGTCCAAGCCGTTCTGGGCCTCATGATAGATGGGCACCGTGGCGCGCATAATGAGATAAATAATCAGCGAAATAACGACCGTTGCCGCAATAAACAGCAGGGTCAGCCGCGAGCTGATGGTGTAGGCCATGATCAGCGCGCCAATGACAATGAACGGGCTGCGCAGCAGCAGGCGCAGCGTCAGGTTTACGCCGTTCTGCACCTGGTTGATGTCGCTGGTCATGCGGGTGACCAATGTCGGGGTGCCGATGCCGTCCAGCTCGCTGTAGCTCAGCGTGTTGATATGGCGGAACAGGTCCCTGCGCAGCGCGGTACTGAAGCCCAGCGCCGCTTTAGCGGAGAAGTACTGGGCCGTCAGGCTGCAGGTCAGGCCGATAGCTGCCAGCAGAATCAGCAGACCGCAGCGTTGCCAGATGAACACGGCATCGCCATTTTTGATACCGCTGTCGATAATGCTCGCCACCACCAGCGGCACAAAAAGTTCAAAGGTAGCTTCCAGCATTTTAAACAGGGGTGCCAGAACAGCCTGCTTTTCGTAGCCCTTGATGTAGCGCATCAGTTTGTGCATGTTGGTATCACCTCATACTCGGATTTTGCAGACTTTTTTATTATAGCACATCGTGAAGCGTTTGTCATTCCATGTTTTCCCTTGTTTCGAGGATTATTTATGCGTCGAACGTCTATACTGACTATAGGAAAAATTTAGGAGGCGCCAGAATGCTATTTCGTTCTTATAAAGGGCTGTCCCGCGGGGCCTCGCGCACGGTGCGTACGGCGCTGCGCCTAGCCGGGCAGCAGGGCTGCGCCACGGCTGATACCGGGCACCTGCTACTGGCCATGCTGCAGACAGCCCAGGGCCCTGCAGCGGATTTTCTACGCCGCAAGCGCGTTACCACTGCCTCCTTGACAGAGGCCGCCCCCAAGCGCAGCGGCACCGGCCAGCCCCACCGCCTGCACAAAAACGACCTTTCCTCGGACAGCCGCAAGGCCATCGAGTTTGCCATTTTGGGTGCCCATGCATCCAGCGCCGCCAAAGCCGAAAACGAGCACCTGCTCTGCGCCATGCTGGAGGACACTGCCTGCACGGCCAGCATCTGGCTGGCGGCCGCAGGCATCGAGGTGCCCCAGGCCGCGCGGGAGTGCCGCCAGCTTTCCGGCCAGATGACACTGCCCGTACAGCCCCGGATGAGCACCGCCCGCAGCGGCCGCCCCAGTGAAAAGTACGGCCGCGATCTGACCCGCCTGGCGCAGGAGGGCCGCCTGGACCCGGTGCTGTGCCGGGAGGAAGAGCTGGAACGCATGGTAGAAATTCTGTGCCGACGCCAGAAGAACAATCCCTGCCTGCTGGGCGAGCCGGGCGTTGGCAAAAGTGCCCTGGCTGAAGCGCTGGCCCAGGCGATTGCATCCGGCCAAATCACCCCGGCACTGCGCGGCAAGCGGGTGCTGGCACTGGACATGGCCTCGATGGTAGCGGGCACCAAGTACCGCGGCGATTTTGAGGAGCGGTTCAAGAACCTGCTGGAAGAACTCTACCGCGACCGCAGCACCATCCTTTTTATTGATGAGATCCATCTTATCGCCGGGGCCGGTGCGGCCGAGGGGGCCATCGACGCCGCCAGCATCCTGAAGCCGATGCTGGCCCGGGGCGAGATCCAGCTCATCGGTGCCACCACGCCGGAGGAATACCGCAAGACCATCCAGAAAGATTCCGCGCTGGAGCGCCGCTTTGGAAAAGTAATGGTAGAAGAGCCCACCCCCGGAAACGCCGAAAAGATTTTGCTGGGCTTGATGCCCCGTTACGAGCGTTACCACTGTGTCGCCATCCCGCCCGAGACGATTCACGCCGCCGTGGAGTTAAGCGTGCGCTACCTGCCGGGGCGTTTTTTGCCGGATAAGGCCATCGACCTGCTGGACGAAGCAGCCGCCGCGCTTCGCATAACCGACAAGGAATCCTCCGGCCGCAGGGTGCTGACGCCGCGTCATATTGCCCGGGTCGTCAGCAAGGCCAGCGGCGTCCCGGCCGAGCGGGTAGGGGAAGCCGAGCGGGAGCGGCTGAACCAGCTAGAAGCCCGCCTCAGTGCCGAGGTCATCGGCCAGCCCGCTGCTGTTTCTGCTGTGGCCGCTGCCATCCGCCGCAGCCGCACCGGCCTGCGGGAGAACGGACGTCCCATCGGTGCCATGCTGTTTTTAGGTCCCACCGGCGTGGGCAAAACGCAGCTGGCCCGCACACTGGCCAAATGCTGGTTCGGCAGTGAGAAATCCCTGCTGCGCTTTGACATGTCCGAATATATGGAGAAGCACACTGTCGCCCGCCTGCTGGGCGCGCCGCCCGGCTATGTCGGCCACGAGGAAGGCGGTCAATTGACCGAGGCCGTGCGCCGCCGCCCCTACAGCGTGGTGCTGTTTGACGAGATTGAAAAAGCGCACAGCGACATTCAAAATCTGTTGCTGCAAATCTTGGAGGGTGGCTCTTTGACTGATGCCCAGGGGCGGCGGGCGGATTTTTCCAACACCATTATCCTGCTCACTTCCAACCTAGGTGCCCGCTGCCTGTCCGGGCAGACAGCCCCGCTGGGTTTTGGCACTGCGCAGACCGAGCGCTCCCGCCGCAGCAAACAGGCGATACAGGAAGCCAAGGATTTTTTCCGGCCCGAACTGATGGGCCGCCTGGATGAAGTCGTCGTCTTTGATCCACTTGGCCCCGAACAACTGGCTGGTATTGCCGACCGCCTGTTGCGGGAACTGGAAGTCCGCGCCGCCGTGCAAGGGTATCTGCTTACCCATACTGCGTCCGCCGCCAAAGTGCTGGCAGGGGACACTGTGCCGCCCTACGGTGCCCGCGAACTGCGCCGCAAGGTCAGCCGCGCCGTCGAGCAGGCCCTCGCCGACCGTATCGCCGCCGGCACCGCCCGCCCCGGCACATTGTACACCGCCGATGTCGACACCGACGGTCATATCATCCTGACCGAAAGCGATGCGGCTTTGTGCGTATAAATATAAAAATAAAGGCTCCCCTCAGGGGGAGCCTTTATTTTTAATACCCTTTTAATCTTACGGCTTCACGCTAAATTCCTGCTCGCAGTATACGCAGCGGTACTTTCCGCTGGGGGTCAGCGCAAAAATATGGTCACAGCCTTCCTCAATCGAGGTAATGCACCGCGGGTTCTTGCACTTGATGACATTGACCAAGCGCTTGGGCTGCTCGGGGCGGCTCTTTTTCGCCACGTGGCCATTCTCGATGAACGTAATACTGATCTTCGGGTCCACATAGCCCAAAATATCAAAGCTCAGGCCGCTCACGTCACCCTCGATTTTGATAATGTCCTTCTTGCCACTTTTCTGGCTGCGAACATTCTGCAGCAAGGCCACGCTGGCGTCGCTCAGCTTTTCCAGCTCCATCAGGTGGTACAGGGCCAGGCCGGTGCCTGCGGTGATATGGTCAATGACCACACCGTTCTGAATTTCATCAACCTTCAACATCGAAAGCTACCTCCCCAGTTTTAGGATCTTTCAAGCCAAGCAGCGTCATGATCAGGGCCATGCGCATATGCACGCCGTTCTGCACCTGATCAAAGTAAGCGGCACGCGGGTCATCATCCACATCCAGCGTAATCTCATTCACACGGGGCAGGGGATGCAGCACCGCCATGTCGGCCGGGGCCAGATCCAGCTTTGTCTTGGTCAGCACGTAGCTGTTCTTCAGGCGGATGTAATCTTCCTCGTTGAAGAAACGTTCGCGCTGCACGCGGGTCATGTACAGGATGTCAAGCTGGGGCAGGGCTTCTTCCAGGCTGCGGGTCTCGACATACTCAATGCCGTTGGGCTCCAGAATTTCGCTGATGATGTAGTCCGGCACACGCAGTTCTTCGGGCGAGACCAGCACAAACCTCATGCCCGGCAGGCGGGACAGGCTCTTGATCAGGCTGTGCACGGTGCGGCCAAACTTCAAATCGCCGCAGAAACCGATGGTCAGGTGGTCCAGGCGGCCCTTGCGCTGGCGGATGGTCATCATGTCCAGCAGCGTCTGGGTGGGGTGGCTGTGGCCGCCATCACCGGCATTGATGACCGGGATGCGGCTGTAGCGGGAGGCACGCAGCGGGGCGCCCTCTTTGGGGTGGCGCATGGCGGCAATATCGGCCACGCAGCTGACCACGCGGATGGTATCAGCCACGGTCTCTCCCTTGCTGGCGCTGGAAACACCGGCATCGGGGAAGCCAAGCACCTGGCCGCCCAGGTTCAGCATAGCAGCCTCAAAGGAAAGGCGGGTACGGGTGCTGGGTTCATAGAACAAAGTGGCCAGGCGTTTGCGGGCCGCTACGTCGCGGTAAGCGGCCGGGTCCTCATGGATACGGTCGGCAAGATCCATCAGACTGAGCGTTTCTTCCAGCGTAAAGTCCGCCGGGTCGATCAAATGTCTCATACACATTCCCCTTTATTCAACGGTCTATGATCTTCTCGGCAGCACCGCACCTTGCATTGTGCAGCACTGCTGTATGTCAAAGCGGTCGCCCGCCTGAACACCATTACAAAAGCTTGCGCACCATCGCAAAATCAAAGAAATCAGTATAATAAGTTTGGCAGCACAGCACCGGTTTGCACAGGCGGGAGTAGCAGATCTCCTCCAGCTGCAAAAGCGCCTGTTCGGGGCGCAGGGCCAGCTGGCGGCGGATGCCTGCCGGACCGGACACTGCATGCAGGTGGGCCACAGTCTCCGTCACTTCAGTATGGCAGTGGCGGGCGGCAATATCAAAAATGGGCTGGCTGAAATCAATGCCTTCCAGCCGCTTATTGTCAAATAAAGAAAGCGGCAGAATATCGGTGGAAAACAGCACCGGCGTATCATCCGCCATCACGCGGCGGCGCACAAACACCAACGTCTGCGGGGCGTCGGTGGGCAGCTGCAGCTTTTCGGCCAAAGCGGGGGAGGCGATTTCTCGCGTTACGCTCAAGTTATCGCTACGGGGTTCCTTGCCAATGGCGCGGATCATTTTATAGAATTCCAACTTCTGATCCATGCGGTTTTTCAGCTGCACCACATCACGGTTTACCAAGGTGCCAATGCCGCGCACACGTTCCAGGTAGCCGTCGCGCTCCAGCTCGCTCAGGGCGTCGCGCACTACCGTGCGGCTAACCCCCAGATCGGAAGCCAACTCCAATTCACTGGGCAGCTGGGCAGCACCGCTATAGCGGCCATTTTCCAGTTCCTCCAGCAGGCGGGCAGCCGTATGCTGGCTGCGCAGCTCACCGCCCAGCCGGTTTTCGGTCTGTTTATTCATCGATCAAATTCCTTTCGGGCCCGACATACGTCTGCCAGGCAGCATTTATCGCAGTAGGGGGTGGTGCGCGCCGTGCACACCGCGCGGCCATGGTCTACCATCCGGTGGCAGAAATCACTGCCTTCTTCCGGCGGAATGATCTTCCACAGTTCCTTTTCGACTTTTGCCGGTTCCTTAATGCCGTCCACCAGGCCGATGCGGTTGCACAGCCGGATGCAGTGGGTGTCAGTCACGATGGCCGGCTTGCCGAACACATCCCCCATAATCAGGTTGGCGCTTTTGCGGCCCACACCGGGCAGGCTCAGCAGCGCGTCAAAGTCGCTGGGCACTTTGCCGCCGTATTCATCCCGCAGCTTGCGCATACAGGCAGAAATATCCCGCGCCTTGCTGCGCCCCAGGCCGCAGGGTTTTACAATGGCTTCGATTTCTTCCGGTTCGGCCGCTGCCAACGCTTCCACACTGGGATATCTGGCAAACAGGTCCTGCACCACCACGTTTACACGGGCGTCGGTGCACTGTGCCGCCAGCCGTACCGACACCAACAGCTGCCAGGCGTGGTCATAATCCAGCGTACATTCTGAGCGGGGGTATTCTTTTTTCAGCCTATCAATACAGATCCGTGCGAGTTCTTTTTTAGTCACAGGATTCGCTCCGTTTCGTTTTCTTCTCTTGATTTTACCACGATGCGCCCTTTTAATCAAGCGCAGAAGTATGATGTTTTGGTACATATCCCCCCATGTGTTTTCCTGAATCGCCGATACGGCAAAATTTTCCCGCAAAAACACAGTTTGCATCGGCCTTTTATCGGTGCTGCCTTGATTTCACCGCCAAAATCACCTATAATTTAATGATAAGAATTTTTATTTTATGCGGCATACACGCCGCAGCAATTTTAGCTAAATTTATAGTAAGTAAAGGAAATCCACCATGGAGCCATTGGCACAGCGTCTGCGCCCCCGCACTTTGGATGAAGTCTGCGGACAGCAGCATCTTTTAGGCAAGAATCAGGTTTTCCGCCGCACGGTCGAAAGCGGCCATATCCCCAACATGATCTTCTACGGTCCCTCCGGCGTAGGCAAAACCACTGTGGCCAGCATCATCGCTGCAGGCAGCGGCATGAAACTACACAAACTTAACGGCACCACCGCCTCCACCAGCGACATCAAGTCGGTGCTGAACGACATCGGCACCTTGGGTACCGACGGCGGCATCCTGCTGTATCTGGACGAGATCCAGTACTTCAACAAGCGCCAGCAGCAAAGCCTGCTGGAATGTGTAGAGCAGGGCACCGTCACCCTGATTGCCTCCACCACCGAGAACCCATACTTTTATGTATACAACGCGCTGCTTTCCCGCTGCACGGTGTTTGAGTTCAAGGCACTGACCGCCGCCGACATCCGCCAGGGCTTGCAAAACGCTGTAGCCCGCCTGGGGGCCGACGACCAGACGCCGATTTTGATCCCGGACGACGCGCTGGACTACCTGGCCCAAAGTGCGGGCGGCGATATGCGCAAAGCCCTGGGCAACCTGGAGTTTGCCGTCACCGCTGCGCCGATCGAGAACGGCACCCGCACCATCGACCTTTCCATGGTGCAGCAGGTAGCCGTGCGCACTGCCATGCGGTACGACAAGCTGGGCGACGACCATTATGATATTGTCTCGGCTTACCAAAAGTCGATGCGCGGCTCCGATCCGGACGCCGCCCTGCATTATCTGGCCCGCCTTCTGGAAGCCGGTGATCTTCCCAGCGCCTGCCGCCGCCTGATGGTCTGCGCCTGTGAGGATGTTGGCCTGGCCTGGCCGCAGATCATCCCCATTGTAAAGGCTGCCGTAGACATTGCCAACTCTGTCGGCCTGCCGGAAGCTCGGCTTCCGCTGGCCGATGCTGTGGTATTGGTCGCCACGGCACCCAAATCCAACTCTGCCCACAATGCCATCAACGCCGCCGTCGCGGATGTCCAGGCAGGCCGCACCGGCCCCATCCCGCGTCAGCTGCAAAACAAACACTATGACGGCGCCGACGCCAAGGTCAAGGGCCAGCATTACCTCTACCCTCACGATTTTCCCAACCACTGGACCGCCCAGCAATACCTGCCCGATGCCATCAAGGACCGCCGCTACTACGAACCCGGCGACAACAAAAACGAGCAGGCTTTTGCCCAATACTGGAAGATGATCAAAGGAGAATAACCATGTCCACCCTCCACTGCGAAAACATTACGTTTCCTTCCTCTGACAGGAAACATACCTCCTCGGCCGTCATTTATACCTGCCCGGACGTGCCCGTGCGGGCAGTCATCCAGCTCAGCCACGGCATGTGCGAGTACGTCCGCCGCTATGCACCAATGGCGGATTTCTACGCCGCCCATGGCATTGCCCTGGCAGGCAACGACCACCTGGGCCACGGCGACACCGCCCAGGCAGGGGAGCACGGCCACTACGGCGAAAAGGACGGCCGCTTTCATCTGCTGGACGACCTGCATACAATGAACAGCCTGCTGCACGAGCGTTTTCCCGGCCTGCCCATCATCCTGTACGGCCACAGCATGGGCAGCTTTTATGCACGATGGTACGCTGAAAAGTGGCCGGAGAGTATCACGGCACTTATCATTTCCGGCACAGCTGGTCCCAGCGTGATGAACACCATCGGCCAGCGTCTGGCTGCTCTGATTGCCGCCGTCAAGGGCAACGACGCCGTCTCGCCCTTGATGGTCAATCTGAATTTCGGCAGCTATTGCAAGCGCATCCCGGATGCCGCCTCGCCCAATGCCTGGCTCAGCCGCGACACCCAGGTCGTACGGGATTATGACGCCGACAAGCTCTGCACCTTCTCGTTCACCGCGGGCACCTACCGGGAGATGCTGGCCACCCTCAACCATGTTAGCCGCAAAAGCTGGGCTGAGGGAATCGCCAAGGACCTTCCCATCCTGCTCATCGCCGGCGACGCTGACCCCGTAGGCAACTATGGCGCCGGTGTACGCACCGTTTGGGCCATGCTGGGCGACGCCGGTGTACAGGATTTGACCTGCCAGATTTACGAGGGTGCCCGCCACGAACTACACAACGAAACCAACCGCCAGGAGGTATTCGATTACGTCCTGACCTGGATCGAATACCATATTTAAATTTATTTTATATCGCATTATCGAGAATCCTCGGCTTATACCGGGGATTTTTTATTTTACCTATTGACAATGCTATACCTCGCGTGTATTATTGTATTAGATGCTTAACACAAGCATACAGGAGGCAACCACCATGAATTGGAACATAACCGCCGGGCGGCCGGTGTATGTCCAGCTGATCGAACAGCTGGAGCTGGCGCTGGTGGCGGGGGAATTTCCACCCGGCAGCCGTATCCCGCCCGTGCGGGAGCTGGCCGCCGATGCGGGCGTCAACCCCAATACCATGCAGCGCGCCCTGCAGGATTTGGAAAGTCGAGGCCTGCTGCAGGCGCAGCGCACTGCCGGGCGTACCGTCACAGCCAACGATACCGTATTGCAAGCTCTGCGCCGCAAACGCGCCGCCACCCTGGCCCGGGATTTTCTGCAGCAAATGCACGCCCTGGGCATGACCGCAGCAGAGGTCGAGACCCTACTGCGGGAAACCGAAACATCAGAAAAGGAGTAACACAATGGAACCTGTATATGAAGTCCACGGCCTGTGCAAATACTACGGCAAAAAGGCCGCGCTGGATGGCGTGGATTTTACCGTAGAGCCGGGCAAATTGGTGGGCCTGCTGGGCCCCAATGGCAGCGGCAAAACGACCCTTATTAAAATTTCCGCCGGGCTGCTCACGGCCGACAGCGGCACCGTCTGTATTGATAAAGCACCGGTAGGTGTCTACACCAAGGCCATCACCAGCTACCTGCCGGACCGCATGGCCCTGCCTACCGAGTTCACCGCCGCTGACGCCGTAAGCCTGTACACTGATTTCTTTGCCGATTTCGACCGTACCAAGGCCAACGCCATGCTGGCCGACCTGCATCTGAATCAGCACGATCGCATCGGCGCTATGAGCAAGGGCACGCAGGAGAAAATGCAGCTTTGCTTAACGATGAGCCGTGCCGCCAAGCTGTACCTGCTGGACGAACCTTTGGGCGGTGTTGACCCCGCCGCACGGGAATACATTTTAAACACTATCCTGCATAACTACAGCGAGGACGCCGCGCTCGTGCTCTCCACCCATCTGATCGGCGATATTGAAAAAGTGCTGGATGAGGTTATCTTCCTCAAAGACGGTTCTGTCATGCGCCAGGTCGGCGTGGACGAGCTGCGTGAGGAGACCGGCACCAGCGTGGACGCTTATTTTAGGGAGGCATACAAATGCTGACGAAACTTTTAAAATATGATTTCAAGGCCACCGGCCGCATCATCCTGCCCATCGCGGGCGGCGTGCTGTTATTAAACTTTGTCTCGGACCTGCTGGGGCATTTTGTCAACAACACCGGCCATACGATGCCCTGGGTCGGCGTTTTTATGGTGCTGCTCACCCTTGCCACGTTTTTGGGCATGCTGGCGGTGCTGGCCATCTGCTTTTTTGCCAGCGTGCAGCGCTACTACAAACTGTTGGGGGAACAGGGCTACCTGATGCTGGCCCTGCCGGTACACGCCTGGCAGCACATTGCCGCCAAGCTCATCTGCGGCGTCGTGTGGACGCTGTTCGGCTTTTTCTACTTTGGAATCTGCGGTACGCTCACCATCTCGGCACTGGACGGCGACAGCTTTTCCCTTACCGGCGTAAACATCCAAGATGTTCCGCTCCTGCTGTTATTTTTCCTCCTGATCCTTGCACTGATTGCCGGTGCCCAGCTGCACGCTTACCTGGCCTGCGCCTATGCGGGGATGTTTACCCAGCATCGGCTGACCATCAGCATCATCAGCTACTTTGTAATTGGCTTTATCGGACAAATGCTGAGCCTTGTCGGCACCATTGTTTTTGCCATTAAAGTATATCCGTCCCTCGATAACATCGGCAGCATGGTCGAACTGCAAAACGGCATATTCCTTTCCGTCTGCGTCATCTTCCTGCTCACCCTGTTGGTGGACTCCCTTCTTTGGGCGCTGACTCAGTGGCTCATGAGCAGCCGCCTCAATCTGGCTTGATTTTTCCGTTCTCTGTTCCGATTAATAAAGAAAAGAGCCTGTTTTTTCATGCAATCTCGTATGTTGTTTTCTGCATCTTCTAAAACGAGGCTTTCACTTTTTGTCATCTGTACCGTGATGCCCTGTCTGTTTTTGTACAGCTGCATTATCAGCAGTGGATCAGGGGTACACGGCGGCTCGGTGCTGGCGCTGGCGCTCATGTAGTTACCGGGGTCGGCTATCGGCTATGCTGTTATTGCGTTCCTTATTTACAAACATTCCAAAGCCCCCTAAACATAATAAGAAACCCCAAGCAGGAACCTGCCCCCCATAAAAGGGGATACAGGCTCCTGCCTGGGGTTTCTTCCCTTATTAATTACTTAATTACTTAATTACACAACAAAATCCCGTATTGCTTCGGCATCGTGCAGGCCTTTGGTGTACAGCTTTTTCAAGGCCTTCTGGTCGCGGGTCAGCGTTTTGACACCGCAGGTGTCGTCAGGTGCAATGATGAGCACTTTGCCCTCGGCAGCCAACTGCTGTGCTTTCTGGATGCCTTCATTATAATGTTGGGCGCGCAGGGCCAGCTGTTCGGCAGCTTTCGGGTAGCGTCGGCGGATGACGCGTGCCAGCTTGCGGTCGGTGCCGCCGTCGCGGATGATCCCGGCGGGCTTTGTCAAAATCAGCACCACCTTATCGCAGCCATCGGCAAAGGCCTTGTCCAGGGGGATGGTATCGCCCAAAGCGCCGTCATAATAGGGGACACCATCAATCACAATGGGCTTGCAGGCCACCGGGATACAGCAGGAGGCCATCAGCACGCGGTAGTCGTCCTGGTGCAGATCACTGCGTGTAAAGTATTTCGGCTTGCCAGTGGTTGCATTGGTGGCAATCATGTACCATTCCGCCGGGTTTGTGTTCATTTTTGCAAAGTTCAGTGGGTTTTCGCCGCCCGCATTGCTGAGCGTCCCATAGATATATTGCAGGTTCAAAAACGAGCCGCCGTGCAGCATGTTGCCCGCGCTCATGTACTGCTTGCGCATCGAGTATTCCTCGTAAAACAGGTAGTTTCGCCCGTGCTGGCCGCTTATATAGGATGCGAGGTTTGCACTGCCAGCCGAAATGCCGATGCCATAATCAAACTGTACATCGTTTTCCATACACCAGTCAAACACGCCCGCCGCATAAATGCCGCGCAGGCCGCCGCCTACATCGATCACGCCAATTTTTTCCATTTGTTGCTTCCACCTCTTATGCAACAAATTATACACCTGTCACACGCGCAAATTATCATACAATCTGGCGCAGATGCCCGAAATTTTGTCCTTTTAGGGCATAGCTATTTTAACCGCACGCCGCCACAGCTTCCACCGCCGTTTCCAGTCCGCGGGCAATTTGGCGCAGGTCCATGCTGGGGGTGCCCAGCGGCTTATTGATGACCTGCTCCATCGCATAGGGCACATGGATGAACCCACCGCGCACATTGGGGTACTTTTTATCGATGAGATACAGCAGGGTATACAGCAAATAGTTGCACACATAGGTACCCGCCGTGTAGGAGACCGCGGCCGGTATCCCGGCATCCCGCATCCGCTGCACCATGGCTTTTACGGGCAGGGAGGTGAAGTAAGCGGTCTCACCGTCCTCCCGGATGGGCACATCCACAGGCTGATACCCGGCATTGTCCTGGATGCGGCCGTCCATAAGGTTGATGGCCACTTTCTCCGGAGTGATAGCCGCGCGGCCGCCCGCCTGTCCCACGCAGATGACCGCATCGGGTTTATGCCGCTGCATAGCGTTCTCCAGAACCGCACCGGCGCGATGGAACCGGGTTGGGACTTCCAGCTTGATGATCTCGGCCCCGGCAATGGTGTCAGGCAGCAGTTTGACTGCCTCATAAGCCGGGTTGACGGTCTCGCCGCCGAAGGGATCGAAGCCGGTAATTAAAATTTTCATGGCAGAGCGCCTCTTTTCGCAGTTTTTGCCATTATAGCATATCTGCCTTTCCATCTCAAGCGCCGTGCCACACCGCACTTTTGCCGTAATCCTCCCCATTTACGCATTTTTTAATGATTCATGAACATTTCTTTACAGATTTATTATAAGTTTTAGTTGACAAACACTCTCCATGCCGTATAATGTATCTTGTGTGTGCATCTATAGGGTAAATCATTTATGCCCTGACACATTGGCGTTGTATGTGCTGCTTGTAGCGGACCTGTCCACCGGGACCGTGTAACAAACCTTTGCGGGGCGGCATAATTGGCGCCGACTCGTTAAGCGCTTTGTGCCGGCCTAAGGAAGAAACGGTGCGAAAAGAAAGTGCTGTAACGGGAAATTCCGCAAAGGGGGATGCAATAATAATGAATGAGAATCTCATCGTATCGCTGAAAGACATTGTTGTTGATTTTGACGGGCAGAAGGTCCTGGACGGGCTTTCCCTCGACATTCACGACAAAGAGTTCGTTACTTTCCTTGGCCCTTCCGGCTGCGGCAAAACGACCACTCTGCGCGTGATTGCCGGGTTTATTACCCCAAAATCCGGCAATGTCTTTTTTGATGGCAAAGACATCGCCGACCTGCCACCCTATAAGCGCCAGGTCAACACGGTGTTCCAGAAGTATGCGCTTTTCCCGCATCTGAACGTCTTTGAAAATGTGGCGTTCGGCCTGCGCCTGAAAAAGTTACCGGAGGAAGAGATCCGCCCGAAAGTTCTGGAAATGCTGGAGACCGTCGGTCTGAAAGGCTTTGAGCGGCGCAGCATCCATCAGTTGTCTGGCGGCCAGCAGCAGCGTGTGGCCATCGCCCGCAGCCTGGTCAACCAGCCTCGCGTGCTGCTGCTCGACGAGCCCCTGGGTGCCCTGGACCTGAAGCTGCGCAAAGAGATGCAGCTGGAGCTTAAGCGCCTGCAGCGCGAGATGAATATCACCTTCGTTTATGTCACCCACGACCAGGAAGAAGCCCTGACCATGTCGGACACAGTCGTGGTCATGTCCGGCGGCAAGATCCAGCAGATCGGTTCGCCGCAGGATATTTACAACGAGCCCAAGAACGCCTTTGTCGCCCGCTTTATCGGTGATTCCAACATCGTGGACGGCGTGATGCTGCGTGACTTTTTCGTCAACTTCGGCGGTCATGACTTTACCTGTGTGGACCGCGGCTTCAAGCCCAACGAGCCGGTGCAGGTCGTCATCCGTCCCGAGGACGTGCAGATCGTGCCGCCGTCTGTCGGCATGCTGACCGGCCTGGTGCGCGAGGTCATCTTCAAGGGCGTACATTTTGAAATGCACGTGGATGTGGAAGGCTATGAGTGGCTGATTCATTCCACCCAGGCAAGCCAGCCCGGTGAACTGATCGGCATGAACATCGGCCCCGACGAAATTCATATCATGAAGCGTTCGGAGGTGTAAGCGATGCTTAAATCCAAGACCTCCCGCTGGCTGGCCGGGCCGTATCTGCTCTGGATGGCCGCTTTCATCATTGTTCCGCTGTTCATCGTCATCTGGTATGCACTGACCAACGCAGATGGCCGGTTCACGCTGGATAACCTGACCCAGATTGGCCGCTACTCCAGCGTTTTCATGCGCAGTTTGATTCTGGCTGCCGTGTCCACGGCCATCTGCCTGGTCATGGCGTTTCCCGTTGGCTATTTTCTCTCCCGCCTGCGTGCCAACAAGCAGCATATCATGCTCATGCTGGTCATGCTGCCCATGTGGATGAACTTTCTGCTGCGCACCTATGCGTGGATGACTTTGCTGGAGAAGAACGGCCTCATCAACAAGTTTTTTGGCCTGTTCGGCCTCGGACCCTTTAACATGATCAACACCTCCGGCGCAGTGGTGCTGGGCATGGTGTACAACTACCTGCCGTTTATGATCCTGCCCATCTACACGGCCATGACGAAGATTGACAACTCGGTCATCGAGGCTGCACAGGACCTGGGCTGCAACGTCTGGCAGATCTTGTTCCGCGTGCTGGTTCCTTTGACCGGCCCCGGCATTGCCACCGGCATCACCCAGGTGTTCGTGCCTGCGGTCTCTACCTTTATCATCAGCCGTATGCTGGGCGGCGGCTCCAACCTGCTGATCGGCGATTTGATTGAGCTGCAGTTCCTGGGCAATTCCTACAACCTGAACCTTGGCTCTGCCATGAGTCTGGTGCTGATGGTCATCGTCCTGCTGTGCATGAGCTTCACCTCCAGCTTTGATGAGTCCGAGATGGAAGGGGTGATGTAAGATGAACAAAAAGCAATCTGTTCTCTTGCAGCGCACCTATATCATCCTGGTGTTCTGCTTCATGTACCTGCCCATCGCGGTCATGATTGCCTTTAGCTTTAACGAGAGCAAGTCCCGTTCCAACTTCACCGGCTTTACCCTGGGCTGGTACAAGAGCCTGTTCCACAACGAAATGATCCTCTCGGCGCTGGGCCTCAGCCTGGTGCTGGCGCTGGTATCCAGCGTGGTAGCTACCGTACTGGGTACACTGGCTACCATCGGCATCAACTCGATGTCCCGCAAAAGCCAGCTCATCATCAACAACATCAGCTATGTGCCTGTCGTCAACCCCGAGATCATTACCGGCGTTTCGCTGATGCTGCTCTTCGTCATGGCGCAGAATTTCGGCATCGGCGGCGAGAGCGGCATCTTCGGCTGGTTCACGCTGTTGATTGCCCATATTACCTTTAATATTCCGTATGTCATCTTCAACGTAGGCCCCAAGCTGCGCCAGCTGGACCCCAGCCTGTACAACGCAGCGATGGATCTGGGCTGCACACCGCGGCAGGCCTTCTTCAAGGTCATCATGCCGCAGCTGTCCCCGGCCATCCTGTCGGCATTCCTAATTTGCCTGACCTACTCCATTGATGACTTCATGATTTCCTACTTCAACTCCGGCACGATGCAGACATTGCCCATCGCAATCTACTCGATGACCCGCAAAAAGGTCAGCCCCGAGATCAACGCCTTGTCTGCAATCATCTTCTGCGTCATTCTGGCCATTATCCTCATCTCCAACGCGATGGATTCCCGCGCATACCGCCGCAACCAGAACGCCATCCGCAAGGCGATGCAGGACGAAGGGGGGCGCTGAAGATGAAACTGAAAAAGTTTGCTGCAGCAGTTTCCGCTGCCCTGATGCTGGCTGTTTTTACCGCCGCACCTGCGCTGGCTGCTGACGAGATCGAAGTCAACGAGGACATCTCCGTCTCCGGCGACTACGACTGGACCCGTTTTGCCAACGACCACATCACCCTGAATGTCTACAATAACGGCCTATACATCTCCGATGGCTCCGACGACAGCGTGAATGTCGTCTCTGCTTTTGAGGATCTCACCGGCATCAAGGTCAACTACACCACCTACGATTCCAACGAGAGCCTGTACGCCAAGCTGAAATCCGGCGGCGTGTCCTACGATGTCATCTTCCCGTCGGACTACATGGTAGGTAAGATGATCAACGAGGGCATGCTGGCCGAGTTGGATATGGATAACATCCCCAACATTGCCGGCGTGGGCGAAACCTATCTCGACCGCAGCTTTGACCCCGGCAACAAGTACAGCGTGCCTTACATGTGGGGCACCACGGGTCTTATCTACAACACGACGATGGTCGAAGAACCTCCCACGAAATGGGCCGACATGTGGGATGTGGAGTACACCAACAATGTGCTGATGTTCAACAATTCCCGCGATGCTTATGCCATCGCCGCCAAGGTAGCCGGCCTGTCGATGAACCCGCAGTCTGTGGACGAGATTACCGCCATCACCGAAAAGCTGAAAGAGCAGAAGAACATCGTGCAGGCTTACGTCATGGATGAAGTCTTTGACAAGATGGAGGGCGGCGAAGCCGCCATGGCCCCGTACTACGCAGGCGATGCCATCACGATGATCGACGAGAATCCCGACCTTGCCTTTGTCCACCCGGAGGAAGGCGTCAACTTCTTCATCGATAGCATGTGTGTCCCGGCCAACGCCAAGCATAAAGAGGCTGCCGAGATGTTCATCAACTACCTGTGCGAGACCTCTGTCGGCCTGGCCAACTGCGATTTCATCGGCTATTCCACCCCGCTGACCGCCGTGTGGGAGGAACTGGACGATGATCTCAAGTACAGCGAGATTGCCTATCCCAGCCAGGAAGTGCTGGACAAAGCCGAGGTTTTCAACACCCTGCCGGATGACATCAACGCTGCCATGGACGCCCAGTGGAGCGAGATGAAGAGCTATGAGGAGGGCGGCAACGGCTGGATGGTCGTTGTCATGCTGCTGGTGGCTATCGCTATCTCGGCCTTCAACATTTGGCGCAAGCTGCGCAAAAAGTCCCGCGATAACTACTGATTTTACAAAGCGCTCTGCCTTTTTGGCAGGGCGTTTTGCTTTTTGTGCATTTTCGTGCTATACTGTTGGATAAGTTGACTTTGCTATTGACCATAAGGAGAGCACCCTATGTCCGCTGCACCCAAAACCTACACGCAAAAATTCACCGTCTACCGCCACGATGGCGACCATCTCGGCAATGTAAAGCCCGGTGCGTTGCTGCGCTATGCCCAGCAGATCGCCACCACCCACGCCGAAGCCGCCGGGCTGACCGATGAAGTCTACACCGCCACCCGCACGGCCTTTGTGTTGGCCAAACTGGCTTTGCATATTGACCGCACACCCCGCGTGGACGAAGAACTGACCCTTGTCACCCAGCCGGAGTGCTGCAAGCGCGCCGTCAATAAGCGCATCACCCATTTTTACGATGCCGACGGGGCCGAGGTCGCCGTTATTGACAGTCGCTGGGTGCTCATCGACATTGACAAGCGCATCATTCTGCGCAAACACCCTGAGCAGTTTGCCGACCATTGGGCCGAGGATGTGCCCTTTGCACTGCCGATGAAGATGACCAAGGCCGCGCCCGAAGCCTGCGAACTGGCAGGGGAGCCGGTCGCCAGCTATTCTCGCTGCGATATGAACGGCCATCTCAATAATACGCGCTATGCCGATATTCTGTGCGACGCGCTGCCCTGGTCCGTGTGGGAGCAGGGCACCGTGCAGGATCTGCTGCTCTTCTACCACCGCGAGGTCCCGCGGGGTGAATCCTTTACCCTGAGCCGTGCCCGGACCGGCGAAAAGCAGTATTATTTCAACGGCGAGCGCGAGGGCAAGTCCGCCTTTGAGGCCAGCATCACTTTTGCCTGATTTTTTATGTAAAACTTAGAATCTCTACATAAACCCCTGTTACACTGTTTGCAGTAAAACGTGAAAGGGGTTTTCTTAGTATGCTTACCGCAAAACGCGCCGGGCTGTCCGGCACCGCGCTCAAGACCATCGCCCTGGTGCTGATGGTGCTTGACCACATCCATTATTTTTTCGAGTTCACCGGCCTTGTACCGGAATGGTTCAGCATGTTGGCACGGCTATCCGCACCGCTGTTTTTGTTCTGCACGGTGGAGGGGTTCGGCCACACGCATGACCGCAAACGATATTTCCTGCGCATCTGGGCCATTGCCACGGCGATGGGCACGGTCGAATTTTTTATGATGTACGCCGGTGTGCTGCGTCGCGGCGACGGCTTTTACCCGCTGAACGCTATCATGCAGAATTTCGTCATCCTCTGCATCATATGGCAGGGCATTGACTGGCTGCGGCAGCGCCGATTTGTACGGGGCGTACTGGCTGCTGCCGCGCCGATCCTCTGGCCGTTTTGCATCGTAGCGCTACTGACGCTTTTTCCCAAAATTCAGGACGCACCGATTGGCTCTGCCGTGTTGGCGTGGGTCATCACCGCGCCGCTGCCTTTGTGGACATCCATCACCGATGGCGGCTTGTCCTACCTGCTGGGCGGCATTGTGCTGTATGCGCTGTATTTTCACAAGCGGCTGCGCCTTGTGGTCTGGGCGGCTGTAACATTTTGTTTTGAGTTTGGCATGGTCTATTTGCAGCTGCGCGGCACGCCGGATTTCGCCTTTTCGCAGATGTTCACCACTTATTACGAGTGGTTCGGCGTCTTTGCCGTGCTGCCCATGGCGCTGTACAACGGCCAGCGCGGCAGCGGGCACAAACTGCTGTTTTACTGGTTTTATCCCGCGCACATCTACCTTTTGTACGCAGCATCCTGTCTTGTCTACACGCTCACACAGTGAGGGGTTCTTATGGCCAACATTCTGGCGGTCGATGATGACCGCGACCTGTGTACCTTATTGAAAACAGCACTTGAGCGGGACGGCCATACGGTTGAGACCCGCTGCACGGGTGCCGATGTCACCAGCTCGCTCTGCCGCTGGGCAGACTGCATTCTGCTGGACGTCATGATGCCCGGCGAGGACGGCTTTGCCACCTGCCGCCGCATCCGCACCCTGACCGAAGCGCCGATTTTATTTTTGACAGCCCGCACCGATGAGCCGTCGGTGCTGACCGGCCTTGGCATTGGGGCAGACGATTACTTAAGCAAGCCGTTCCGCATTGCCGAACTGCGCGCCCGTGTCAATGCCCACCTGCGGCGGCAAAACCGTGCCCCGCAGCATCGGCTGGTGCGCGGCGGCGTCTGCTTTGATCTGGCCGCAAAATCTGCCGCCGTGGGCGGCACGCAGCTGCCGTTCACCAAGTCCGAGTATGCCATCTGCGAGTTTCTTGCCCTGCACGCCGGGCAGACATTTGGCAAAGAGCAGATCTACGAGGCTGTGTTCGGCTACGATGGCACGGCCGATGACACCGCCATTACCCAGCACATCAAAAACATCCGCGCCAAGCTGCGCACCGCCGGGCTGGCCAGCCCGGAAACCGTGCTGAAAACCGTATGGGGAGTTGGATATTTATGGAACACCGCCGACGCCTGACTTCTTTGCGCAGCGTGCTGCTGCGCTACCTCTGCCTGTGCGGCGGGGGATGCGCACTGATTCTGGTCCTTTGGTGGGGCATTTTTATGCAGCTGATCGATAACGGCTTTCTGCTGTCTGCCACAGCCTTGGCACAAGCCTGTGCCGAGGCGCGTGAAACGGTCGCTTCCATGACGGCAGATACCTTTGACCCATCCGCAATCAGTTCTCTTTGCCGCTATGCCGTCGTCTGTGATGCCAACACAGATGCAGAGCGCGTAACCACCACCAATATGAGCGCCCACCAGCTGAAAACTGCGCTCAACGACCTGCACGGCGGCAGCGGCAACCTGGGGATGATGCAGTATCAGTACATCGTCACCATGGCTGACGGCGCCACCTGCCTTTTGCAGTACGACTACGCCGTACCCTATGCCGACCCGGCCCTGCGGGAACGCCTGCCGGATTTTCAAACCTGTTACATTATCTTGCTGGTCGTTTTGATGTTGGCGTGGCTGGCCGTAACCACCCACCGTACCGTGCGTACCTTTACGGCAGAGACCTCCCGCATCGACGAGGCGACGCGCCAAATCGCCGCCCAGCACCCCGAAGCTGTTGACGTAGACCACGCGCGCATCCGGGAATTTTCTGCCACGCTGCAAGCCCTGCAGACTATGGGCCAGCAGCTTACCGACAGCCTGCAGCGCCAGTGGCAGCTGGAGCAGCAGCGCACCGAGCAGGTGGCCGCACTGGCGCACGATTTAAAAACGCCGCTCACCATCATCCAGGGCAACGCTGAACTACTGGCCGAAAGCGCCGACACCACCGCTCCCGAACTGGACGCCATCCTGCGGGCAGGGGACCGCGCCCAGCAGTACCTTGCCGCCCTGCGCAGTGTGGGCACGGTGCCCGCCGCCCGCCAGCATACTGACAGCCATGCCTTTGTTGCCGCGCTGGCGGATACGGCCAACGCCCTCTGCCGCCCGGCGAAGCTCCACTTTGTTTTGCAGGAGCAATGGCAGGGCCAGTTTCTCTGCGCCGCCCCGGAACTCAGCCGTGCACTTGAAAACATGCTGGACAACGCCGTGCGCTATACTCCCGCCGGTGGCACCGTCACGCTGACCATCAGCAAGCCAGAGGACACGCTGGTTTTCACTGTCACCGATACCGGCCCAGGCTTCACGCCCGAAGCCCTGCACAAGGCCGGGCAGTTCCTCTACACTGACGCCGCCCGCCCTGGCAACGGCCACCAGGGATTGGGGCTGTACCTGGCCCGCAGCGTCGCCCAGGCCTACGGCGGCAAGCTGGTGCTTGCCAACACCGGCACCGGGGCGCAGGTGCAGCTTTGCCTGCCCATGCAATAAAAGATAAAGGCCCGCCGAAGCGAGCCTTTGCCTGTAAAATTTCAGTTTTTCCATTCCCGTGCCTGCGTGATGGCCAATCCGTCCGGTTCCACGCGGCACAGCAGAAACAGCACCTTGACCCCAGCCGTCCGGGCTTGTGCCAGTGCTTCGGCAAATTGCGGGTGGGTCGCGGTGTTGGGACGTACTTCGGCCACGCCTTCCATCTGGATGACAAATCCTATCGCACAGTGGTAACCCTGCTGCGCCGCCTTTGCCAACTCGTGCAGGTGCTTGACGCCGCGTAGGGTAGGGGCATCCGGGAAATAGCCGATGCCGTCCACTTCCAGCGTACAGCCTTTCACTTCCAGCAGGTACTTTTCTTCGCCTTTTTCCATGTAGAAGTCAATGCGGGAGCCGCCGTAGGTATACTCCGGCCGCACCAGGTCATACCCTTCCGTTTGCAGCCACTCCTGCACCACCTTGTTGGGGGCCTGGCTGTCGATGTTGACCCACCCCAGGCTGGGCTTGTACACTGCCACCAGATCATATTTGGTTTTGCGGTTCGGGTTATCGCAAACTTCCAGCCGCACATCCGCACCGGGCAGCAGCAATTCTTTGCAGCGCCCGGTGTTTTTTACGTGGACGGTCTGCATCGCACCGTCTACTTGCACCTGCGCAATGAAGCGGTTGGGCCTGCTCACAAACTGACCGCTGATGATCGTGTTATATTTCAAAGTAAAACCTCGCTTATGATAAGCATTATGTCTCACATCCAATATTTATTATAGAGGATACGCCCAAATCCTGCAAGGCGGCAGGGGACTTTCGCAGACACATTGTAATTGCCCCTGCCGTGTGGTAGAATCAGGTAAAATAAAAGATCATTGCAAACGAGGTGTATTCGATGAATGAGCCAAACCGTCCCCTTTGGCAGATTATTCTTGCTGCCGCAGTTCTTTTCGGTTTCTTCGTGCTGTTAACGGTCATACGTACCTCTAAAACCGATACCACCCCAGAACCAACCCCCACCCCGGCAGAATCTCCCATCGCTGAGGAACCCGCCCATACCCCCGCACCAACGCCCACCGAGTCGACCGCCGAAACCACCACACCGGAAGAACCTGCCGAAACCACCGCACCAGAAGAGAACGGCGAGCTATTCTCCAAAGACTACATCGGCTCGGGATATAAGACCATTTATAACACCTATCTCAAAGCTACTTCCAACACCCTCGAGTACGGACTGACCGCAAAGGGGGACGGCTATTACATCGTAAACGACACCGAGGACGCCGTGGAAATTTTGCAGTATGACCGCGAGTCCGCCAACGGCAGCTGCGGTCTGTATGTATACGAGCGCTGCGAAAAGGACGCCTACGGCGGCTGGTCTCGGCAGGAGGCCCAAATTTTGAACATCTACGCCTATCGCTACTGGGAAGACATCGCCGTCGCCAGCGGAAAAACAGGCTGGGGTGATGCCCCCAGCCGCGAGTACAGCGAATTGACGGGGGAGTGACCTCTGCGGGCCGTACCATGCCATTTTCCCCCACGGATCTGCACGACACAGCCTCAAATGTGAACATTTTGAAAAATGACAAAAAAATTACAAAAAATGCTTGTAACCCTATTGACATTCGGTGACAAAAAGGTTACAATTTAGTTGCAAGTTAGATAACACCCCAAGTTAAATAACTTTACCACATTTTTCATGTGTTCTTCTCCTCCTTTCTTAAACCCCGCCCCTCCCTCAAGGGCGGGGTTTCCTTTTGTTGTGTAGTCTTTTTTTCAAAAAACACTTGCGTCAGCGAGACAACTATGCTATACTTAAACTCGCATGAGATTTCAAAGGAGTGCTAACTATGAACTGGTATGAGATTGCTCTCGGCGTTGTTCTGATCGCCGTTTCGCTTCTGATCATCGTTTTTACCCTTGCACAGGAGCAGAAGGGCCAGGGCCTGTCTGCCGCCATCATGGGTGATAACACCGCTATGGCTGCTGGCCGTGAGCGTGGCGTCGATGCAAAGCTGGCTAAGCTGACCAAGATCTGCGGCATCATTTTCTTTGTCGTCACGCTGGTCGCTTGCGTTCTCAGCGCACGTCTGTAAGGCAGTTTACAATGCAATAAAAACCGGTCCGCTCCTGCGCACATTGGTGGTGTAAGGCGGGCCGTTTTTTATGGGAAAGTTTCGGGGCATTTGTGCCCAAACAGGAAGGGCCCTGCCGGACGACAGGGCGACGTAAATCAAAGGAGTAACTATGACACCCTTACAAAAAAATATCCTTGCCGCCGTCAAGCGCCGCCCCATGACGCTGCGCGAGCTGCAGAACAACCTGCAGGTGGATAATTCCCGCCTGCGCACCTCTGTCTCCGCCATGGTCGCCACCGGTGAACTGGCCATGAAAAACGGCACCTACGTGCCCGGTTTTGCCACCTACGAGAACCCCACCGCTCCCGGCGGCAGCATTCCTTGCACGCTGGTCAAGCTGGCCGCCCGCTTCGGCTTTGCCAGCCGTGATGACGGCGAGGGCGACATTTTCATCCCCGGCCGCGCCCTGCACGGTGCCATGCCCAACGATAAGATTCTCGTCAAGCTGTTCGACCATCCCCGCGTGGAAGGTTCCTCTGAGGGCGAAGTTCTGGAAGTCACCGTGCCTAACAACCGCTTTGCCGGCACTGTCTGCCTGTCCGAGGATGGCCGTCTGGCCGTCGAGCCCGACGGCTGCCGCGATGTCAAGTTCCTGCTGGCCAAGCAGGGCAGCGAGGGCGTGCACCTGGGTGATAAGGTCGGCTTCCTGATTACCCACCGCGGCGAGCGTCATAACGCCCACCGCGCTGCTGTCGTCGAGAAGTTCGGTTCCTCCGACTACGCCTCCGAGTGCGCCAAGGCCATCCTGTATGGCCGCAACGTCCGCCTGGAGTTCCCGCCGGAGGTCCTGGAGGAAGCCCGTGCCTACGACAACGCCACCATCGACCAGGCCGAAGCCGCCCACCGCATGGACCTGCGCGCCATCCCCATCTTCACCATCGACTCTGCCGAGACGAAGGACATCGACGACGCCATCAGCCTGCAAAAGCTGGAAAACGGCGGCTATGAGCTGGGCGTCCACATTGCAGACGTCAGCCATTACGTCCGCCCCGGCTCTGCGCTGGACAACGAGGCCTACGAGCGTGCCACCAGCATTTACTACGCCGACAAGGTCATCCCCATGCTGCCCACCCAGCTGTCCAACGGCATCTGCTCGCTGAATCCGCAGGAGGACCGCTTTGCCTTCTCCTGCCTGATGCGCCTGGACGAGCAGGGCAACATCCTAGGCTACAACTTCGTCAAGTCCGTCATCCGCAGCCGCGTCAAGGGCGTGTACAAAGAGATCAACGCCCTGCTGGAATCCATGGCCGCTGAAACTACCAAACCTGTTGAAGCCGACGAGGCCGCCGAACCGATCGATCCGGAGATGCTGAACGCCCTGAAAGAGAAGTACGCCGAGGTACTGGAGCAGCTGCCCATCATGGACGAGCTGTACCGCAAGCGCCTGGTGCTGCGCAAGCAGCGCGGCGGCATGGAGATCGAGTCCGACGAAGCCAAGCTCATCATCGATGAAAACGGCCGCTGCGTGGACATCGTCAAGCGCGGCCGCGGAACTTCTGAGTGCATGATTGAGGAGTTCATGCTGCTGGCTAACCAGTGCGCCGCCAACGCAGGCCGCACCAACAAGGTGCCCTTTGTCTACCGTGTGCACGAAGCCCCCGATGCCGAGAAGATGGAAAAGCTGTCTGCCACGCTGCTGGCCTGCGGCCTGAACGCCAAATTCAAGAACCCCATCCCCACGCAGCTGGAACTGGCTGCCCTGCTGGACGAGACCCGCGGTCAGCCCATCCAGACCCCCGTACACACCGGCATCCTGCGCAGCATGCAGAAGGCCCGTTACGCCCCGCAGCCCTTGGGCCACTACGGCCTGGTGCTGGCGGACTACGCCCACTTTACCAGCCCCATCCGCCGTTATCCTGATCTGGCCATCCATCGCATCCTCAGCGAGATGCTGCTGGGCGCCAACAACGCCCAGATAACCAAGGACTTCACCGACTTTGCCGCCCGCGCCAGCGAGCAATCCAGCAAGCAGGAAGTCACCGCCGTCCGCATCGAGCGCGACGTCGAGGACCTGTACAAAGCCGAATATATGCACAACCACCTGGGCGAGGTCTATATGGGTACCGTGGCCGGCATCACGCCGCGCGGCGTCTTTGTGGAGCTGGAGAACACCGTTGAGGGCTTTGTCCCCGCCGCCGAGCTTTGCAAGGGTGAGCCGCAGGTCGTGGACGGCGTCAGCATGGTCGACCCGCTGACCGGCCGCACCTGGATGCTGGGCACCTCAATGAAGGTCCGCGTGGCCGCCGCAGATGTTGCCCTGGGCCGTATCGACTTTGAGTATATGGTCGAGTGATTTTCCTTATTATAAAAGCTCAATAATCTCAAAGAGCCTGAACAGCTTGTGTAAAGCAATCGTTCAGGCTCTTTTTTATTGCACTTTTTCTATTTTGTTCCGTTTCTCAGCGCAGCATGGCCGTGATGCTGCGGTTTACTGCCTGCGTTTTGTCGGCATCTTCAAACTGCAGCCGGTGTCCGGCATCCGGCACGATCAGGCAGGGGATAGCCCGTGCCTTGCAGAACTGCTCAAGCTGGTCCGCCGCCAAGTGGGCATCCTTGGTGCCCACCACCGCGCCGAACACATCAGCACCCTGCGGCAGTTCCCGCAAAGTTTCCTCCAGCGGCGTCAGCAGAAAGAACCGCGGCCGCAGCCCCAGCACCTTCGCCGTATGCACCGCGCAGAGCGTCCCCAGGCTTTTTGCAAGGAAGACCACATCGGTATAGTCTGCAAAACGAACGCCGGAAAGCCGCCCCAGAATCGACGGCAGAGCCAGCTCCGCTGCGCGGCCCATATCGGCCGTGCCGTCAAAAGGCACACCGGCGAAATCCAGGCACAGTGTCTCGTACCCGCGCGCCGTATAAAACGCCAAACAATCCTGCATCAACTGCTGACGGCAGGTATACCGTATTCCCGGAAACGCGATAACAATTCCTCTTTTCATCATAAAACCCTCCCACGACAAATAAAAAACGCTGACAGCATAACACTATCAGCGTTCTTTATGGCGGAAAGAAAGGGATTCGAACCCTTGAGGGCTTTAGGGGCCCTACACGATTTCCAGTCGTGCGCCTTAGACCAGCTCAGCCATCTTTCCATATTCAGTTGCGCGTCTCTCAAGAGCGCTTTAATATAATATCAGTTCAGAGGATAAATGTCAAGGCTTTTTTACAATTTTTTTCAAAAAAGTACAAATTTAAAAAATCGCAAGTTTTGCACTTGCAAAACACATTCGTTCGTGATAAAACATATTGAGAATAAGTTAAAGGGGATGTATTTTCTCGTGTATTCCATATTTCGCAACTTGGCCATTATTATTTTAAGTGCTAAATTTTGCGGTCTGGTCGCCCGTAAATGTAAGGCGCCCCAGGTCGTCGGTGAAATTCTCGCCGGTCTGCTCATCGGTCCCTGCCTGCTGAACCTCGTGCAGATCAGCGACACAATCTCGGTCTTTGCCGAGATTGGCGTTGTGCTGTTGATGTTCTCCACCGGCCTTGGCACCAACCTGAAAGAGCTGCTGCGTGCAGGCCCCATCGCTACGCTGGTCGCTTGCATCGGCGTGTTTGTACCGCTGGTAGGCGGCACGCTGCTATATGGTGCCTTCTTTGGCCTGGGGGAGATCGGCAGCCCAGAGTTCTACCGCGCACTCTTCATCGGCACGATCATGACCGCCACCAGCGTTTCCATCACGGTGGCCACCCTGCAGGAGTTGGGGCAGTTGAAAGGCTTCCTTGGTACCACGATCGTCAGTGCTGCCGTTATCGATGACGTCATCGGTATCGTCGTGCTGACCTGCGTCATCGGCGCCAGCTCCGGTACCGGTACAGGCCTGGGCACTGTGCTCATCAACACGGTGTTGTTCTTCCTGGTTTCTATCGGTGTCGGTGTGGTCATTCACCATGCCATGAAATGGCTGGACAAACGCAACCCCCACACCCAGCGCATCACCGTTGTCAGTATCGCTTTCTGCTTTGCCATGGCCTATATTGCCGAGCAGTACTTTGGTATTGCCGACATCACCGGTGCCTACATTGCCGGCATTGTGCTGTGCGCCATGGACGATGCCGCCTACGTTGAGCGCCGCATCGACATCAGCAACTATGTTATCTTCGCCCCTGTGTTCTTCGCCAGCATCGGCCTGAAAACCGACGTCAGCGGCCTGACCCCGGAGATTCTGCTGTTCTGCGTTTTCTTCGTCATCGTTGCCCTGCTGACAAAGATTATCGGCTGCGGCTGTGCTGCCAAGATCTGCGGCTTCAACTGGCCCGACTCGCTCAAGGTCGGCATTGGCATGATGACCCGCGGTGAGGTCGCCCTGATCGTCGCCCAGAAGGGCCTGGCGGTCGGCATGGTAGATTCGGTCTACTTTACCGCCGTCATCCTGCTGATTGTTGTTTCTTCCGTCGCAACCCCCATTGCGCTGAAACTGCTCTTCCACAAGTATCCGCCGGTTCCGCATCCGAGCCAGTTGAAAGCTGAAAAAGCGTAACGTCTAAAAAATCAGCCGTTCCCACAGCAGGGAACGGCTGATTTTTTTTCATCAATAGGATTCGTGGCGTACAAAGCCGCCCAGTTCCTCGGTGGTGGTAAGGCCCTGCGCCAATGCCTTGCTGCGCATAGCGGCGTAAAACTCGGCGTCGGTGGCCTGCCTGTACGGCTCCAGGAAGAAATAGCCAATGCCCAACGTGAACATACAAAGCAGAATCCAGCCGGCAAACGAAAGGCCAAGCACAAAGTAGTGGAACTTTTCACCGTCCATAATGTCTTTGCTCAACTGCATTGCGCGGGTGGTCGTCATGTAGGGGTTTTCTGCCAGTAGATAGGGGACCAGCGCGTAGCAATAATCCCAATAAATACCGGGAACCACAAAAAGAAGCGTGCCTACAAAAATTTTCAGATTCTTCAAGAACTGTACCTTGACCACGTTCATGTACGGCGTGCGGAATACGCTTGTCACCGTAGCAGCAGGGGAAAGTGCCTGGCGGCTCTCCATAAAGTAACGGTCACGGCCAACTTCCAGCGGAGCCGCCACAAAAATCGACCACAGCAGGGAAGCCAGCACCGCCAGCACGGCAACGATCATCACCGCCATAAGCGCCTGATACGGCAGGCGGTCCAGGTAGTCCACCACCCGGTCATAGGCCGTGTCGCTGCCCGTGACGGTGTCCATCGTATAGCGGGAACCGCCCGTTGAGGCGCTGCTGCCGCCAACACCGACGAGCCCCAGCACCAGGCAGATCCAGAAACATCGCCAGTAGCGGCCTCGTAGCGCCTGCTTAGCGTTTGTCTTTAATAAAGAACATGTCCACATAAGTTTTGTACCTCCATGTATTTACCTTTCATTATAGCAAATATCACGGTAAAAGCAAGGAAAACAAAAACAAAAGGCTCTAAGCCGAAGCATGAAGCTTTGATGCAGATATGGGATTTTCCTGCGTACTAAGCAAAGCCCCACTGGGGCTTTGTTTGCCGCCTGCGGACGGCCGTGCTGTTCAAATCCTCTTCACCGCAAAGCCAACAAGAAAGCCCCGAACCTAAGTTCGGGGCTTTCTTGTTGGTGCGGATGAAGGGATTTGAACCCACACTCTTTTAAGGGAACTAGAACCTGAATCTAGCGCGTCTGCCAGTTCCGCCACATCCGCATATTCTGTTGTGCCCGTTGCCCGGGCGACGCATATTATTATAGCGGACACATATCGGAATGTCAAGCGCTTTTTTAGAAAAAATCCGATTTTTTCCAAAAAAAGCTGCAAACCAAAACCGCAGGGGCTTTTCCCTGCGGTTTTCAGCGAATCTTACTTTTTACCAACCAGAAAATCCGGCAGCGGACGGCCGGTCTTGCGCCACTGATAATACTCAGCGGTGGCAGCAAACTCAACATCACCGGCAGAGTTCAGGGCCGTCTCGACGGAATCCTGAATGACGCCGATGATGAAGCCAACGCCAACGACCTGCATGGCAATGTCATTGGAGATGCCGAACAGCGAGCAAGCCATAGGAATCAACAACAGCGAACCACCGGCCACGCCAGAAGCACCGCAGGCGCCCAGAGCAGACATGATGGAAAGCAGGACAGCGGCAGGCACGGAAACCCGCATGCCCAGCGTGTTGGCGGCGGCCAGCGTCATAATGGTAATGGTGATGGCGGCGCCGTCCATGTTAATGGTAGCGCCCAGCGGGATAGAAACGGAGTAGACGTCCTTATCCAGGCCCAGCTTCTCGCACAGGGCCATGTTGACGGGGATGTTGGCAGCTGAGCTGCGCGTGAAGAAAGCCGTCAGGCCGGACTCGCGCAGGCAGCGGAAAACCAGTGGATACGGGTTGCAGTGCAGATAAATGAAAATGATCAGCGGGTTGATGACCAGAGCCATCAGCAGCATGGTACCCACCAGCAACAGCAACAGGCGGCCATACTGCGTAAAGATGGACAGGCCGTTGCTGGCCACATTGGTGAAAACCAGGCCCATGATGCCGAACGGTGCCAGGTTGATGACCCAGCGCACGATTTGCGAAACGGCGTCCGAAGTATCTGACAAGAACTTTTTGGTGCCGTCCGTGGCGATGCTCTTCATGGCCAAACCAAACAGGCAGGCCCACATCAGGATGCCAATGTAGTTGCCGTTCATAATGGCACTGAGCGGGTTGGACACGATGTTGGCCAGCAGGGTGTGTAGGACGTCGCCCAGACCCTGGGGGATAACGTCAGCCGTGGCGGCCTCGGCCAGAACGAGATTCTGTGGGAACAGCATGCTAGTGATGACCGACAGGGTGGCGGCGATAAAGGTGGTCAGCATGTAAAGCCACACGACTGTGCCGAAACGGCGGTCCAGCTTGGACGACCCCTGGGCCAGTGCACTGGTGACAATGACGAAGACCAGTACAGGGGCAACGCCTTTCAAGGCACCGACGAACAGATTGCCGAGTTCCTCCAGCCAGGTGGCACCCGGGCAGAGCAGCGCCAGCACAGCGCCGATGACAAGGCCGATGGCGATACGCAGGATCAAGCTGGTATCGTTGTACTTTTTGGCAATCGATTTAACTGCCGAAGTGAATGAATTCATGAAATCCTCTTCCCTCTTTTTTTTCATGGCAGCAGGTGCCATGCCCGCGGCAGCCTGCCGCACAGCAGAACCGCGAATGTACCCATTATACAAGGATAAAAACCGAAAAACAAGAGGAGCTTTGATGTGGCTACGTTGTTTTTGTGCTTTTTTTGCCGAACGAACGACAAAAAATGTTGAAAAAATGTTTTTGTAGAGAATATCGATGTGCGCGAATGGCGGACAAGCGTGAAAACTTTAAAGTCCTATTTGCTGATACAACGTGTATTTTTAAAAAGCCCACAGAAAGTTATACTTTTTTTGCAGAAAACGCTTGACAATTTGGTATGTGTCCGCTATAATAATATGCGTCGCCCGGGCAACGGGCACAACAGAATATGCGGATGTGGCGGAACTGGCAGACGCGCTAGATTCAGGTTCTAGTTCCCTTAAAAGAGTGTGGGTTCAAATCCCTTCATCCGCACCAATAAAAACCTCGAACTCAGGTTCGAGGTTTTTATTTTTTATCATTTTAAGTCCATACATAAAAATACAGTGCATACCGCAAATAAACCATGGTATGCACTGCGTCTTTTTAGTTTAGGTTCTCAATCATCACTTGCTCAACCGCTTATAATACTGCCGGTACTGCTGCGGTGAAAGTCCCGTGGCGTCCTTAAATACACGGCGGAAGTGTGCTGTTGTCAAAAAGCCTGTCTTTTCGGAGATGTCCGAGATGCTCTCGTTGGTCTTTTCAATCAGGTTTTGCGCAGCCTTGATCCGCACGCCGTTGATATACTCGATCAGGCTCAGGTTGATGGACTTTTTAAACAGCCGGCTCAGGTAGTACGGGCTGATGTAAAACTGGCTGGCAATGCCGGTCAGGGTCAGTTTTTCCGCGTAATGCTCGGCGATATAGGTCTGAATCTGCTCCACGATATGGTTGCTGACGCGGCCGCTTTCGCCGCCCTGGGCCTGCTGCTGTTTGCACAGGTCCTTCAGTTCCAACAGCAGGGTAGCCAGCAGCATCTTACGCACCGCCTCGCCCTCGGCGCTGGTCTGCTCCTGCAGTTCCAGCAATTGCTGCAGCATCGAGTAGATGTGATTCTGCTGCTTGACCGTGATGTTGGACAGCAGGTGGTTATGCTCCTCGCTCAAAAAGGAGAAGAAGTCCACCTCCGGGAAGATTTCGGCAATCTTGCCCAGATACTCGGCGCTGAAATTCAGCACAATACGGCTGGACGGCGTGTCGCCCACAGAGGCCGTCTTATGGATTTGGTTGTCGCCGATCAGCACCACGCTGCCGGCATTGACGATATAAGCGGCGTCCTCGATAAAATAGCGGCGCGTGCCCTCGATCTCATAGTAGATCTCGTATTTGTGGTGGATATGGAAGCAGGGCATTTCAAAGCCGGTAGCGCGGTCGACGCGCTCAATAAAAAAGTCCATGCGTGGGGAATAGGTATATTCGGAAGCCATACCGGCACCTCATCTTTACGGATATTTTTTGTACGGTTTTCTTTAGAATAGCACAATTCTTGCTACATTTCAAATATTTTTTCTCTATTTCAAGGCAGAATCACAGCCTTTTAGCACTATACCGCACAAAAATTGCCGTTCCGGTGCTTTTCAGCTGCCGGAACGGCATCTTGCTTTTCTATTAGTCTTTTTTGTGGCGCTTTAAAAACGCGCGATACTCACGGTACCAGCACTGAGGGCACAAACTCTGATACTCCACATCATCCACCGTGTCAATGGCCACCTGGGCACCCTCGAACACATACTCGCCGTTAACCTTGCGTCCGTTGCAGATGGCCTTACGGCCGCAGGCACAGATGGTTTTCAGTTCCTCAATGGTATGGGCCAGTTCCAGCAGGCGGGTAGAGCCAGGGAAGCCGCGCATCATAAAGTCAGCACGCAAGCCGTAGCAGATGACCGGGATGCCAAGATCCACCGTGACCAGGAACAGCTGCTCAGCCTGTTCCGGCGTAAAGAACTGGCTCTCATCGCACAGTACGCAGGCGGGGGCACCATGTTCGGCCGAGTCCTGCTTGACAAGCTCCACCACATCCATCTCAGGCGTGACAAGTTTATCCACTTTACAACTGATGCCCAGTCGGGAAACGATGGAATCCTGGCCCTTGGTATCGACAGCAGGTTTCAAGATCAGCACCCGCATGCCACGCTCTTTATAGTTGTAGGCCACCTGCATCAAGGCGGTGGTCTTGCCGCTGTTCATGGCACCGTAGCGGAAATATAACTTTGCCATTACCGGCTCCTTTATCTTAGTCTTTATTGCGCAGGCGGTAGCCCAGGCTCATCAGGCTGTCGCCCAAATGGACGTTTTCCACCGTAACGCCGGGATACTCGACTGACAGGTCATAGTGGCTGAAGTTCCAGAAGCCCTGGATGCCATGGGCCACCAGCTCACCGGAAAGTTCCATCGCGCTCTGGCGTGGGACGCAAAGTACCGCCACGGTGGGGTGATGCTCGGCGCAGAAGGCCTCCAGCTCGCTCAGCGGGTAGATGGTTGCTCCGCCCATCTCCTTGCCGCACAGTTCGGGGTTGATGTCGAACACGCCGATCAGCTTATATCCGTTGGTATCGCGGCTGATGAAGCTGGACACCGCAGAACCCAGGCGGCCAGCGCCGATCAGGATGGTGGGCAGCTTTTCGCCGTTGCTAAACAGCAGTTTGCCGATCTCTGCCCGCAGCACATCCACCTTATAACCGATGCCCTGCTGGCCGAAACCGCCGAAACAGTTGAAGTCCTGGCGCACCTGGCTGGCAGTGGTGCCCATCATGTGGGCCAGCTCGCTGGAGGAGATTTTCTCCTTGCCGTCGGCCGACAGGGTCGTCAGGTAGCGGTAATACTTGGGAAGACGCTTGATAACGGGAAGAGATACCTTGCTTTGAATTGCCATGATACTTACCTCACAATGCCGGGATGCGAATGCCCGGAAAGAATCCCTTTTGCTAAATTTATAACTTATTATAAATTGCGCACTTCAAATTGTCAATTTTTTATCTAAGTTTTTTCGTAATTTCTAACCATCGTGTGCAGGAAAGAGCAAAATATTTTCGTTTTTATCGTCTTTTGCAGGCTTTTACGCTGATTTATATGTATCTTGCACTTTTTTCTTTCGCATATCCGCCCTGCGTTCCGTGCATACTAAACCAGAAAGGGGGCTACTCGCTATGGAACCGACCTCGAAAAAGACCAAGTCACGTCCAAAGCTCAACCCAACCGAGAGCGCCGCGCTTCAAAGGCTGGAGCATGATCTTATTACCGACAGCGGCACCGTACCCGCCACCAAGGGCCGCCACGCCATCCACTGCCTGACCGTCATCGGTACCATCGAGGGCCACACCCTGGCCCCGGATGCCCAGAAAACCACCAAGTATGAGCACGTCATCCCGCAGCTGGTGGATATTGAGGAGGACCCGGAGATCGAAGGCCTGCTGGTCATTTTGAACACCGTGGGCGGTGATGTGGAAGCTGGCCTCGCCCTGGCCGAGCTTATCGCCGGGGTGAATAAGCCCAGTGCCACACTGGTGCTGGGCGGCGGCCACTCCATCGGTATCCCGTTGGCGGTGTCGGCCCGGCGCAGCTTTATCGTACCCACCGCCACCATGACGGTACACCCTGTGCGCCATTCCGGTATGGTGCTGGGCGTACCCCAGACCCTGCGCTACTTTGAGCAGATGCAGGAGCGCATCGTTGGCTTTGTAGCCAGCCATTCCAAGATCACTGCCCGCCGCTTTACAGCCCTGATGCACAACACCGGCGAGCTTGTGATGGACATGGGCACCGTGCTGGACGGCCGCCAGGCCGTGGAGGAAGGCCTGATCGATGAACTGGGTGGCCTGGGCGACGCACTGCGCTATTTATATAAGGAAATCGAATCCGGCAGGTAACACAGCTTTTTGTGCTATCTGCCAAAAGGGCAGGGGATAACTCACCTGCGGATTTTTCGTTTACAAGCCTCGCGATTCGTGATAGAATAATAGGGAATGTTCGCATGGGCTGACTTTCAGCCCGGTTTAAGATAGAATTCCTATGTAGAATAGTGGGGTAGTAAGAAACATGGCGCAGTCTCGTTCCGGGAAAAGCTCCGGCAACAAAAACCGTTCCTCATCCTCTTCCAAAAGCAAAAGCCGTTCCTCGTCAAGCCGGTCTTCTACAACTTATCGGGCTTCGTCCGGCAAATCGGGCCAGTCCTCTTCGTCCCGCAGCAAAGCGCAGGCATCCCGCCGTGCGCAGCGCCGCGCTGAAACACCCAACCTGGCACGCAGCATCCTGCTGGCCGGGTTAGGTTTGCTGTGTGTTGCCATGGTGCTGGTGCCCGGTCAAAACATGTGGAAGACCCTGCGCGGTGGACTGTTTGGCATTTTCGGCGTTATGACCTATCTGGTCGGGCCGTTTTTGCTGTACCTGGCCTACCTGCTGGCCTCCGGCTACCGCGTCACCCTGTTTGCGGGCAAAGTCGCGCTGATGAGCGTGCTGTGCGCCGGTGTACCGGTCATCTTCTCCAACGTATCGCCGAACGATGCCAACCCTTGGCAGATTATTAAAATGTTGTTTGCCCGCGGGCAGACCAACTTCTGGGAAGGCGGCGTCTGGGGCGCCCCGGTCGGCGGCACGCTGCTGGCACTGTTTGGTCGCCCGGCATCCAACGTCATCATGCTGCTGGTGTTCCTGCTGGGGCTGATGTTCTTCTTTGCCATCACACCCGCCGATGTGGTGTTGTTTGTCAACAACCAGTACCAGAAGCTGCAGCAGGCCCGCCAGGACCGTGCCGAAGAAGAGACTGCCTACGACACCCAACTGTTTGCCCAGGAGCAGGAGGAAGAACCCATTGAGAACCTGACCGCTCCCGTGCAGGATAATCGTCCGCACCACCCGGCCTACGATGTCATCGCCGACACCGGGCGCATCCCGGTACAGCCTGCCCAGCCTGTACAACCGTTGGTGCAGCAGGCCGCGCCTGTAAACCAGCCGGCTCAGCCCGTACAGTCTGCCGTTCCTTCGCAGCCTGCCGCCAGTGCGCCGGTTATCCCCAATTACACCCCGGCACCTACTTACGCTGCCTATGCCGCCGCAGCCGGGTACACCCCGGCCAGCTATGGTACGCCTGCTGCCGAGTCGCAGCCCCGTGCTTCCTTTGACGTGGACCTCGGCCCCGAGGCGACCGCTTCTGCCGCCAAAGCCGCCATTGAGCACGATCCGCTGGAACCTGTCAACATCGGCCCCGGCGGCACATTCGGCATGGACCCGCTGTCCCATCTTTCTGATACTTCGCACTATCACGCTGCCACGGCCGATCCGCAGCCCGCTGTCCAGCCTGCTGCAGACGAGTTTGAGCTGAAGCTGGATGACCCTGCCGAGGTTGCCCCCGAAGAAGCCGCCGGGGATGAGCTGGACAACCTCATCAGCCGCGCTGTCAGCGGCCACGCGCCCTATTACGGCGAGCAGGATGTCAGCTCCGAGACCACGCTGGATCTGGCGCAGGAATCGGAATTTTCCGTGCCGCTCACTCCAGAGCCGACCTTTGATACCCCGCTGGTGCCGGTAGAAGATGACGCCTCCTTTGGCATCCCCGTAGATGGGGAAGAGGGTGCCTTCACTGGCAACACACCAGCGAAAGAACCGCATAGCGCCCCCGCTGCCAGCGCTGCCCCGGCTATCCCGACCATCGGCGGCAGCTTCTCCGTCAATGAGGCTGTCAGCAACGCCTGGAACAGCGGCCGTCCCATCTCGGATGTGCTGAATGCCCAGCCCGCCACGCCTGTGCCGCAAGCCGCCCCCGTTGTGCCCGCCTCATCTGTTGCTGCTGCGGTCTCAGCGCAGCCCCAGCAGCCCACCGGCACCGAGAGTTCTTTCGTAGTTCCTCAGCGCGGCGAAGCTGCTCATCTGCAGGTCAGCACCAGCGTCGGTAACTCGGCTTCTGCCCCCATCAGCTCACCGCCGTCCGTCGCCAAGGCAGACCCCA
The DNA here is from genome assembly GCA_900539695.1 of uncultured Oscillospiraceae bacterium. Taxonomy (GTDB): domain Bacteria; phylum Bacillota; class Clostridia; order Oscillospirales; family Ruminococcaceae; genus Gemmiger. Next base: position 35,986 of record UQDG01000003.1, on the reverse strand, counting down.
ACACCATGAACCTGGCTGCCATGCAGGCCGAGCCTGTGGAGCCGTACTGCTATCCGTCCCTGAACCTTTTCAACGCGACCCGCCCCGACGACGAAGCCGGTGCCGCCCGCGAGATGAAGAAGAATGCCGACATCCTAGTCAACACGCTGGACAGCTTCGGCGTCAAGACCACCATGCTGGACATCTGCCGCGGCCCGTCTGTTACCCGGTATGAACTGCAGCCCCAGGCGGGCATTAAGGTCAGCCGCATCACCAGTTTGGCCGATGATATTGCCCTGAACCTGGCCACCGCCGGTGTGCGTATCGAGGCCCCCATCCCCGGCAAACCCGCCGTCGGCATCGAGGTGCCCAATAAAATCCGCTCTACCGTCAACATCCGCGCGGTGTTTGAATCCCAGAATTACATCAACATGCGCAGCCCGCTGACCATGGCCCTGGGTAAGGATATTGCCGGTGCGGCACAGGTTGCCGACCTGTGCAAGATGCCCCATCTGCTGATTGCAGGTTCTACCGGCAGTGGTAAGTCTGTCTGCGTCAACTCCATCATCATCAGCTTTCTGTTCCGTTCCAGCCCCGAGGATGTCAAGCTCATCCTCATCGACCCCAAGGTCGTCGAATTGGCCGAGTACAACGGCATCCCGCATTTGCTGATGCCCGTCGTCACCGAGCCCCGTAAAGCCGCCGGAGCCCTTGGCGCCAGCGTTGCCGAGATGGAGCGCCGCTACAAGCTGTTTGCCGAGAACAACGTCCGCGAGATCAAAGCCTACAACAAGCTGGCCGCCCAGACCGGGCTGGAGCATCTGCCCTACATTGCCATCGTTATCGATGAGTTGGCCGATTTGATGATGGTCGCCGGCAAAGAGGTCGAAGATTACATCTGCCGCATCGCGCAGAAAGCCCGTGCCGCCGGTATCCACCTGATCGTTGCTACTCAGCGTCCCAGCGTGGACGTCATCACCGGCCTGATCAAGGCCAACATCCCCAGCCGTATCGCCTTTGCGGTTTCCAGCCAGATCGACTCCCGCACCATTCTGGATGCGTCGGGCGCCGAAAAGCTGCTGGGCAACGGCGACATGCTGTTCCTGCCGGTCGGTGCTTCCAAGCCCGTGCGTGTGCAGGGCACCTTCGTCACCGACGAGGAGATCGGCGCGGTATTGAGCTTTATCAAGTCCACTTCCTCCACCCAGTATGACGAGGAAATGATTGCCGAGATGGAGCGCCGCGCCGTTGCCGAGAAAGGCAGCAAGAAGGGCAGCGACGATGACGGCGATACCGGCGGTGCGCTCGACCCGATGTTTGAGCAGGCCGTTGAATGTGTCATCGATGCCGGGCAGGCCAGCACCAGCCTGCTGCAGCGCCGCTGCAAGCTAGGCTATGCTCGCGCCGCCCGCATCATGGACCAGATGGAGCAGGAGAAGATCATCGGCCCCTACGAGGGTGCCAAGCCCCGCACCGTACTGGTCAGCAAAGCCCAGTGGGAAGAACGCAAGCTGAATGGACAGTACGATGAAGCCTGAGAAAGCTGCCCGTAAGCGCCGTCTGCCCTGGCGCAGGATCCTGCTTCTGTCGGCCATTCTGCTGCTGGTGGTTGCCGCTTATTTTATCGAATCCCGCAGCGGCTGGTCAGATTTATACCGTGCCGCCGGGGTCTCCCTTGATGCACCGGACGCTGACCTGCTGGCCCAGACGTCCACCACCGTTACCGTGTTGGATGTGGGGCAGGGGGACGCCGTTTTGATTGGCCAGGACGGTGCCTACTGTCTGATCGACACCGGGCCGTCCGATGCCAAAGGCGACCTTGTCCGCGATTTGCAGCTGGCTGGCATCTCCAAGCTGGATTATCTGGTTTTAACTCATCCCCACGCCGACCATACCGGCGGTGCGCGGGAAGTGTTACGCAATTTTGCCGTCGGGCAATTACTTGTACCACCCTGGGATGCCAAGGCCAGCGGCGAGACTGCCGATTGGCCGCGCGGATTGTTTGATTTGGCCGCTGAGCAGGGGACCGACGTTATCACCGCCGAGGACGGCACTGTCTACCCGCTGGGCAGCGGCACCCTGACAGTTTTGCAGGGCGGCGAGTCCGAACTGTACGACACCGACGATTCTTCCGCTCATGTCAACAACGCCTCGCTGTGCACGCTGTTTGAGGCAGGTAATTTTCGTTATCTCTCCACCGGTGATGCCGAAAGCGCCGCCGAGCAGCGTCTTGTAGACCGCTACGGCAAAGCCCTGCATGCCACTTTGTTTAAGGCCGGACACCATGGGTCGTCCACCTCCAGCACCGAAGCCCTCTTGCAGGTCGTGCAGCCTCAGGCCGTGGCTATCAGCTGCGGGCTGAACAATGACTATGGCCATCCCCACGCCCGTGCTTTGCAGCGCCTGACCGACGCCGGGGCCGAGATCTACCGCACCGATACCATGGGTACCATCACTTTCACCTGGCAAAACGATACCCTCAGCGCGGCATCCGCCGACACGCTGGATGCCGCCGCCTAAGATGTACAATATAAAGGAGCCTACCATGACGATCACGGAAAAATTCCAGAACAAGCGCTGCGTCTTTTCCATCGAGTGCTTCCCGCCGAAGCAGACCACCCAGATGGACAAGATGAAAGCCACCCTGCAGGCCATGCGCGCCCTGAACCCGGATTTTATCAGCGTTACCTTTGGCGCAGGTGGTTCCGCCGGCGGCGTTTCCACCGTAGAAGTGGCCGATTATATCCAGCACGAGGTCGGCGTGCCCGCCCTGGCCCACCTGATCTGCATGGGCAATGACCAGACCAGTGCCGCCCGCATCCTGGACGAGCTGGAGCAGGCCGGTGTGCGCGATGTGCTGGCCCTGCGCGGCGACCGCACCCCGACCCGACCCGAAAGCCCGGACTTCAAGCACGCCAGCGACCTGACCGCCTTTATTAAATGGAAGAAGCCAGGTTTCTCGGTCCACGGTGCCTGCTACCCTGAGGCCCACCCAGAAGCTGCCACCCTGCAGCAGGACGTGGAAAACCTGCGCATCAAGCAGGCCAACGGTGCCGAGCATCTGCTGACCCAGCTGTTCTTTGATAACATGCATTTCTACCGTTTCCTCAATCTGGCCCGCCGCGCCGGGGTAACACTGCCGGTCTCTGCCGGTGTTATGCCCATCGTCAAGCGCAGCCAGATCGAGCGCACCGTCGCTCTTTCCTCCGCCAGCCTGCCCTCGGAGTTCACCCGCATGGTCTCCCGTTTTCAGGATGACCCGGATTCTCTCTATGAGGCCGGCATTGAGTACGCCGTCAACCAGCTGCGCGACCTGATCGAGGGCGGCGCCGACGGCGTGCACCTTTACGCCATGAACGATGCCAATGTGGCCGCCAAGGTCTACGAGGGCATCAAGGACCTGCTGTAATGGAGCGGGCCAAGCCTTCTTCCATAAAACGTGCTACGGCGCTGCGCTACATGGGTGCATCCGGCTGGCAGCCGGATGATGCCACCACCGCACTGCTGGACCGTGCCGAGGAAAAGATCCTGGCGGCTGCTACGCCGCGGGCCGCTGTGCGGCGGCTGCCGCGGGCGGTGTTTCCACCGCCGGAACTGGACTGCGGCACCGATTTAACGCGCCACCTGCAAGGCTGTGATGCCGTACTGCTGATGGCCGCCACGCTGGGTTCCCAGGTGGATTCTCTGTTGCGGCGGCTGGAGCTGACCGACATTGCCATGGCCGCCGCTGCGGATGCCTTGTCCTCGGTTTTGCTGGAGCAGATCTGCGATGAGCTGGAAGCTGAATGGCGTGCCAAATTTGCCGCCGAGCATCTCTACTTAACCGGCCGCTACGCCCCCGGCTACGGGGATTGCCCACTGGAACTGAACGATGAGCTTTGCCTGGCGGTAGATACCGTGCGCGGCTGCGGCCTGGCCATCACGCCCCAGCACTTACTGGCGCCGCGCAAAAGCACCACCGCCATTTTAGGCATTGCCGATCACCCCGTGACCGGCACCCTGGCAGGCTGCACCACCTGCCACCTGCGGGAGACTTGCAGCTTCCGCAAACAGGGCACCACCTGCTTTGCTAAATAAGACGTTTTGGGGGAGTATCTGTGCAGATTCAAGAAGTTTTCGACCGCCGCCGCTTTGTCTTTCTGGATGGCGGCATGGGCACCCAGCTGCAGCAGCGCGGCCTGCAGCCCGGTCAAAAGCCGGAACTGGCAGCGCTGGAAATGCCGGATGTCTTAACAGCCATCCACCGCGATTATACGGCCGCCGGGGCGGACATCCTGCTGGCCAACACCTTTGGCGCCAACGCCAAAAAGCTGGCTGGCTGCGGCCGTAGTGTCGAGGAAGTCGTCTCGGCTTCCATCGCTTGTGCCCGCCGTGCCGGGCAGGAGACCAGCGCACTGGTAGCGCTGGACATCGGCCCCCTGGGCGAACTGCTGGCCCCCGCCGGTACCCTCGCTTTTGAGGATGCCTACGAAGAATTTGCCCAGGTCATCCGCGCTGGTGCTGCTGCCGGAGCCGACCTCGTCTTTCTGGAGACGATGACCGACCTGTACGAGCTGAAAGCCTCCATCCTGGCCGCCAAAGAAAACTGTAACCTGCCGGTGTTCACTTCCATGAGTTTTGAGAGCCGCGGCCGCACTTTTACCGGCTGCACGGTGGAAAGCTACGCCGTTACCGCCGCCGGTCTGGGGGCGGATGCCATCGGCATCAACTGCTCGTTAGGCCCTGCCGAGATTCTGCCCTTTGCCCAGCGCCTTTGCCGCAGTGTTCCTGCCGGGCTGCCGGTTTTCGTCAAGCCCAATGCGGGCCTGCCCAACCCGGACGGCAGCTACAATCTGGACGCCAACGGCTTTGCCGAACAAATGCGTGAATACGCCGCCACCGGCATCTCAATGGTGGGCGGCTGCTGCGGCACCACGCCGGAATACATTGCCAAATTAAAAGAGACCTTCAACCCGCTTACCCCGGCGCAGAAGATTCCCATTCGCCGCAGCTGCCTGTGTACGCCGGTGTGCTTTGTGGACGTGACCGGCATCACTGTGGTAGGTGAGCGCATCAACCCCACCGGCAAAAAACGGCTGCAGCAGGCCCTGCGGGAAGGGGACAGTTCCTACCCCTGCGCCCAGGCAGTGGCCCAGGCCGAGGCCGGTGCCGAGGTGCTGGACGTCAACGCCGGTCTGCCCGGCATCGATGAGCCTGCCACGCTGGAGCAGCTGGTCCGCGACCTGCAGGCCGTCACCGATCTGCCCCTGCAGTTGGACTCTTCCAACCCGGACGCCCTCTCCCATGCCCTGCGTATCTATAACGGCAAACCCATCGTCAACTCGGTCAACGGCGAGCAGAGCACGCTGGATATGATCCTGCCGCTGTGCAAAAAGTACGGTGCCGCCGTCGTCGGTCTGGTGCTGGACGAGCACGGCATCCCTGCCACAGCTGATGGCCGCTTTGCCATTGCCCAGCGCATCGTCAAGGCCGCCAACGCCGTTGGCATCCCCAACGAGGATATTTACATTGACTGCCTGACCCTTACCGCCAGCGCCCAGCAGGAGGGAGCCGTCCAGACGCTGGAAGCCCTGACCCGCTGCAAAAAGGAGCTGGGCGTGCGCACCGTGCTGGGCGTTTCCAACATCAGCTTTGGCTTGCCCTGCCGCGGCTACCTGAACACCACGTTTTTGACTATGGCCATGGTGGCCGGGCTGGACCTTGCCATCATGAACCCCAACACCCCCGAGATGATGGCCGCCGTCCGCGCCTACCGCGTGCTGACCTCCCAGGACCCACAGAGCACCGACTACGTGGCTGCCTACGCGGATGTACAGATCCAAACGAGCCAGGTCAGTAAGTCTGCGCCCGCCGCTGCCGATGCACAAATCAATACCGCAGGCGGGGACGCCCTGTTTGAGGCTGTGCGCCGCGGCTTAAAGACAGAGGCCCGTGCCGCCGCCGATGCTGCCCTGACGATGCGCGAGCCGCTGGATGTCGTCAACACCTCGCTGATCCCGGCGCTGGACGCTGTAGGCGATGGCTTTGAGAAGGGCACCGTCTTTCTGCCGCAGCTGCTGCAGGCCGCCACGGCTGCCCAGGCCGCATTCGAGGCTATCAAGGCCAAGATTGCCGCCTCCGGCCAGGCCCAGGGCAGCAAGGGCAAGATCGTCATTGCCACCGTCAAAGGCGATGTACACGACATCGGCAAAAACATCGTGCGCGTCATCCTCGAAAACTACGGTTACGATGTGCTGGATCTGGGTCGTGATGTGCCGCCGGAGCGCGTGGTGGAAGCCGTGCGCCAGACCGGTGCCAAACTGGTCGGCCTTTCGGCCCTGATGACCACCACCGTGCCCAACATGCAGGCCACCATCGAGGCCCTGCACGCTGCCAAGCTGGATTGCAAAGTCATGGTAGGCGGCGCGGTGCTGACTCCCAGCTACGCCAAGGACATTGGTGCCGATTACTACTGCAAGGACGCCAAGGCCAGCGCCGACCTTGCCAAGCAGCTTTTAGGCTAAGGCCTTGGGACAATAAAATACCCCTTGCATTTATCCTGAAAATATTGTACAATACTAAAAGCGGACAGGGCTGAATTGCGCTGTTTCGCGTACAGATGCAGGCCCCGTGCGTGGGCAGCCTGTGAACCATGTCAGGCGGGGAACCGAGCAGCATTAAGCAGCGTTTGCACAGTGCCGCGGCAAGCCTGCATCTGTACGCCAAGCAGCGCAGCCGCGTGCTCTGCCCGCCTTTTTACTGTTTTTGCAGGGAGGTGGCTTTGATGTACCGCGCACTGTACCGCAAGTGGCGTCCGCAGCGTTTTGCGGATGTCGTCGGCCAGGCTCCGATCGTAACAGCTTTGCAAAACCAGATCGCCGCCGGGCGCATCGGCCACGCCTACCTTTTTACCGGCACCCGCGGCACGGGCAAAACCACCTGCGCAAAAATTTTTGCCAAAGCGGTCAACTGTCTGGACCATTCCAGCCCGGACCCATGCTGCCAGTGCGAAGTCTGCAAGGGCATCGACTCCGGTGCCATCATGGATATTATCGAGATGGACGCAGCCTCCAACAACGGTGTTGATGACATCCGCGACCTGCGCGACGAGGTTGCCTATCTGCCCTCGGTCTGCCGCTATAAAGTGTATATCATCGACGAGGTCCACATGCTTTCCACGCAGGCCTTCAACGCCCTGCTGAAAACCATGGAGGAGCCGCCCGAGCACGTTATCTTCATCCTGGCCACCACCGAGGTACAGAAAGTCCCGGTCACGATCTTAAGCCGCTGCCAGCGGTATGATTTTGCGCGCATCACGGCCGACGACATTGCCGGGCGTCTGCGCTATGTGGCCGAACAGGAGAAGATCGACCTAGACCCCAACGCTGCCCAGCTGATTGGCCGCCTGGCCGATGGTGCCATGCGTGACGCGCTATCTATTCTGGACACCTGCGCCGGCGTGGACAATAAGGTCGACGAGGCTTTGGTCCGCCGCATGGCCGGTGTGACCGACCGCGGGTATCTGTTCGAGATCAGCGATGCCATCGCCGCCCGGGATTCCGTTGCCGCGCTGGAAAAGATTTCCGCCCTGCGCCAGCAAAGCGTGGACATGCGCCGCCTTTGCATGGAGCTGGCGGGCCATTACCGCAACCTGATGCTCTGTGCCCTGCCGGGCGGCACCTCGCTGCTGACAGGCACCTCACCCGAAGAAGAGGCCGCCTATCTGCAGCGCAAGGATTTCCCGCAGGCAGACGCCATCCGCGCTATCAACGTCTTTGGTTCCGCGCTGGAAAAAATGAGCCGCGGCACTGACCAGCGCATTGAGCTGGAACTGGCTGTTTTCTCTTTGACGCAGCCCATGGCAACTGCCACTATGCAAGCACCGGCTGCCAGCCAGCCGGTGGCAGCCGCAGCGCCGCAGCCGTTCACTTCAGCTCCCGTGTCGGCACCTGCACCCGCTGTTGCACCACCGGTACAGCAGCCTGCCGTCCCCCCCATCCAGACGGACGACCCGCCGCTGCCGCCGGACCCGGAATTTTTGCAGCCGGAGCTGCCGCCGATTCCGCAGCCTACGCCTGCCCCCGCCGCACCTGCTGCTACACAGCCTGCAGCCCGCAAACGGGAGCCGCCCAAAGAGGCGGGCCCGCTGGAGCCGTTCATATATTGGCCCAATGTACTGGCTGATCTGGAAGAGACCGACGCAATGCTGATCTCTTTTCTGCGCAACACCCGCGCTTACTACGATGGCCGCCGCGTGCTGTTTGAGTGCAGCGATGCTTTCCGTGATTACATCCGCAGCAACCGCGAGGTCAGCAAAAAGCTGAAAGAATCCATCTACCGTGTTTCCCACATCCGCTGCAACATCGGCCCCTATGAGGAGCTCAAAGACAACGCTTCCGATACGCCTGCTGTTTCCATCGACCAAACGCTGAAAAACATGCAGGCCCTCGGTGTTGATATCAAAATTGAAGACAAATAAGATTTGGAGGATATATCCATGAAAGCAAGACTGCCCAAAGGCTACGGCCGCCCCGATCCCAACGCCATGATGCGCCAGGTCCAGAAAATGCAGGACGAGATCCGCGCCAAGCAGGAGGAGCTGGAGGCCAAAGAGTACACCGGTACCGCCAGCGGCGAGATGGTCACCGTTACCATGACCGGCAAGCACGAGATCACCGCTGTCAAGATCAAGCCCGAGGCCGTTGACCCCGAGGATATCGAAATGCTGGAAGACCTCATTGCCGCCGCCGTCAACAGCGCTGTTGCGGCCGTTGACAAGGAGTCCGAGGAGGAAATGGCCAAGATGACCGGCGGGCTGAACATTCCCGGTCTGGGCTAAGAGGCCGTATCTATGCCGCAGAATTTAGAGCCGCTGGAAAATCTGGTGGATCAGTTTGCCCGGTTTCCCGGCATCGGCCGCAAAGGCGCCACCCGCATGGCCTACGAGATCATGGGCATGTCTAACGAACAGGCCATGGAACTGGCCCAAGCCATTGAACATGCCAAAAAGGATCTGCACCGCTGCCGCATCTGCCAGGACTATACCGCAGGCGAAATCTGCAAGATCTGCCTTTCCCAAAAGCGCGACCGCAGCGTGATCTGCGTGGTGGAAAGCCCGCGCGACATCAAATCCATTGAGCGCACCCACGAGTACAACGGCCTGTATCACGTACTGCACGGCCTGATCTCGCCCATGGACGGCATCGGTGCCGAGCAGCTTTGTATCAAAGAGCTGTTGGCCCGCCTGAACGATACCGTAAAGGAGGTCATCATGGCCACCAGCCCGACGGTGGAGGGCGAAGCCACCGCCATGTACCTGGCCAAGCTCATCAAGCCGATGGGCATCAAGACCACCCGCCTGGCTTACGGTCTGCCGGTAGGTTCCAGCCTGGAATATGCCGACGAGACCACCCTGTACCGCGCTATGCAGGGCCGCGGTGAGTTGTGACAGGATGCGCTTGACTTTTTTGCATAGACGCGCTATACTTTAAATCCCGCCAGAGAGAAAAGAGGTGAGCTTCATGGCTGAGGAAAAATCCGGCAAAAAGGTGATTGCCCTGAACCGTGAGGCCCGCCACGAGTACTTTGTGGTGGAAGCCCTGGAAACAGGCATCGAGCTTGTCGGCACCGAGGTCAAAAGCCTGCGTGCCGGCGGAGCCAACCTGAAAGACTCCTGGGCCGACATTGACGACGGCGAGTTGATCGTAAAGGGCATGCACATCAGCCCCTACGACCACGGCAACATCTTTAACAAAGATCCGCGCCGTCCCCGCCGTTTGCTGGCCCATAAAAGCGAGATCCGCCGCCTGGGGCAGCAGATCAAGCTGCAAGGTTACACGCTGGTTCCGCTTTCGCTCTACTTTAAAAAGGGGCGTGTCAAGCTGGAACTGGGCTTGTGCAAGGGTAAAAAATTGTATGACAAGCGTGCCACTGCTGCCGCACGCGATGCCAAGCGTGATATCGAGCGCGCGCTGAAATCCCGGTAAAGGCAGCAAAAAGTCTGTTTCAAGCTAACCTTCCCGGTGGGGCGTTGCCCTACCGAATATGCGGGGCTGTAAAGGTTTCGACGGGGGGAGAGAGGCGTGAGCAGCGGGCCGTGGCGGTGCACCACGATAAAAGCGCCAAACTTAAATTAACTGACAACGATTATTCTGTTGCCGTCGCTGCCTAATTAGGCGCGACCGTCCTGCCTGCATCAGTACCGTGCAGGGCCAGGGCGTCGATTAGGTACTGAACATGAACGGGCTTGAGCTTGGCCGCCCGTCAGGTATTAACGAAGCTACCAAGGTGTAGTGCGTGTATGCTCGCCCGCACCAAGGGAAATCCAATAAACATACTGCGCCCGGAGATACTCTAACCAATTTCTTTTCGGACATGGGTTCGACTCCCATCAGCTCCATAAACAAAGGCCCCCTTGCCGTGTCCCGGCAAGAGGGCCTTTGTTTATGGCTAAGTCTGATGAAGAGCCGAACAGGGCGGCGATGCCGCAGTGTCGGGAGCGACAGTCCTACGGGCTGTCGCTCAGCCTGCGGGGGACAGACACTTTACCCGATTCTTTTATACTAGGTTATAAATCCGCAACGCCGTAGTCATTCAAGCAATGGTAAATGCCCTCCTGCGTGGTATCAAACCTTATCCCATATCCGCGCAGTTTTCCGCAATCCATCGCTAGATTCCGCTGCCAGTCCACTGCTTCTATCAGGTTATCTACATCCGGCAGCCGCAAAGCCTCAGCAAAGGCTAAAGCGGTCGTCACCATATCCTCTCTGTTTTCGCTGCCGTAATTGTACACGCCGCCGGGCAGGTTGGCAGCAGGCACCAAGTTTTCTACCGCCTGCCGCACGTAGGTGATGCCACGGTAGTCACGGTTAGAGAAGCGTAGTTTTTCTCCATACATCGTCGCTTTTATCAGGTTCAGCGGCAGGTTGCCCCGGATGGGTAGTCCATAGCTGGGCAGGTCGTACATCCAGGTTGCACGCAGCAATACTGTGTCCGGGCAGGCATCCAACATGCGTTGCTCCATTTCCAGTTTCTGACGGCCGTAGACGTTGGCAGGGGAAAGTTCCATCGTTTCCGGCAGTGAGCCGGGCTGCTGCACGCCGGCGTAGACTTGGTCAGAGCTGAAGCCCACCAGCCTTGCCCCACACTGCGCGGCGGCGCGCGCCAGCCAAAGCGGCAGCTCCACATTGGCACGGTAGGCTTCCTCCGGGTGCTGCTCCGTGTAGCCGGTATCAGAGATGGCCGCCGTGTGCAGGATCACGTCCGGCTGCGCCTCAGCAATACTCTGCATCAGCTGCAGTTCGGTGCAGCTGGCCATCCAGCCCTTGGGCAGGGTCAGCACCTCATAGTTTCCCTGCAAAAAACGGCAGGCACGCGCGCCCACAAAGCCGCCTGCACCGGTAACAAAAATACGTTTCATCGTTGCGTCCCCACTTTTATACTTTTATTTTGTATTCTACCATATTTTTGAGATTTATGATATAATGGTGTCATGAAAATTTTGTTTGTGTATCTGGTCATCATCAATCTACTGTCATTGTTTCTGATGGCAGAGGATAAGCGCCGTGCCAGACGGCACCTGTGGCGCATCCCGGAGCGTACCCTGTTTGCGGCAGCCCTCGTTGGCGGCAGTGTGGGTGCGCTTTTAAGCATGTACCTGTTCCATCATAAGACCCGCCATTGGTACTTTGTGGTCGGCATGCCGCTGATTTTGGTGGCACAGCTGGCGGCAGGGTACTGGCTGTTGGCGGGTCGAATTTGATATTTTTTCGTCAATGTGGCTTGATATATAATTAACTTTGTGAAGTATTTTGTCATTTTAGCCAACGGCGAACGTATTTTGCCCACTTGCCGCAGTAATCGCGCATTTCCTTTGCAAAGCCTGTTTTGGGTGCTATAATTATTGTGTAAGTGTTGCGCAGTGGTTGTTCTGCGCTAAAATATGGAGGAAGTTTGTATGTCCATTTTTGAGAATTTTGAAAAGAAACTGCAGGCCGAGCCGAAGTCCATCGTCTTTACCGAGGGCACTGACGCTCGCATCCTTTCCGCCGCCAGCCGTCTGCTGGCAGGCAAGACCCTGAAAGTCATCCTGCTGGGTGAGCCTGAGGCTGTTAAAAAGGCCGCCGCTGAAGACAATTTTGACATCACTGGTGCCGAGATCATCGATCCTACCGCTTATCCTGAATTTGACGCTATGGTCGCCAAGATGGTCGAGCTGCGCAAGGGCAAGATGACCGACGAGCAGTGCCGTGCCGCTCTGTCCAAGGGCAACTACTTCGGCACCATGCTGGTCAAGATGGGCAAGGCCGACTGCCTGCTGGGCGGCGCTACTTACTCCACCGCTGACACCGTCCGTCCCGCTCTGCAGCTGATCAAGTGCAAGCCCGGCATCAAGTCCGTCAGCTCCTGCTTCATCCTGATGCGCGGCGACGAGAGCATTGCCATGGGCGACTGCGCCATCAACATCGATCCTTCTGAGGACGAGATCGTTGAGTCCACTGTTGAGACCGCACACACCGCTGAGGTCTTCGGCATTGATCCCCGCGTTGCTCTGCTGTCCTACTCCACCAAGGGTTCCGGCAAGGGCGAGACCGTCGACAAGATGCGCAATGCTACCGCCCGCGTCCAGGAGGCACATCCCGAGCTGAAGGTCGACGGCGAGCTGCAGTTCGACGCCGCCGTTGCACCCGAGGTCGGCCAGCTGAAGGCTCCCGGCTCCAAGGTTGCCGGTTACGCCAATACCTTCATCTTCCCCAACATCAATGCCGGCAACATCGGCTACAAGATTGCTCAGCGTCTGGGCGGCTTTGAGGCTTACGGCCCCATCCTGCAAGGTCTGAACGCGCCCATCAATGACCTGTCCCGTGGCTGCAATGCCGAGGAAGTCTACAAGATGGCTCTGATCACTGCTGCTCTGATTTGATTTTCCCTTACATAAAGCAAAAAGCCCGCCGCACGAAATCGTGCGGCGGGATTTTTATGTCTCAGTTATCAATAATGCAGCTGGTCAGCGTCCAGTTTTTCCAGCACCGGCAGCATGGCGGCGGCCTCGGCTTTGGCGGCAATGGGGTCCATCATCAGATAGTTGCCACATTCCACTGCCGAAGCACCGGGGATCTCGCCCTCGTACTCAGCCATCCAGGCAAAAGCGCTGCGGGTTAGGTCCAGGGCCTCGGCCGGTGTCAGGCCGGTCGTCAGCAGATAAAAGCCGGTCAGGCAGCCCATCGGGCCGACATAGACCACGCCGCTGCTGTACTTGCTGTTGCGGGCATAAGTCGCAAACAGGTGTTCCAGCGTGTGGGCGGCAGCGGGGGAAAGATAACTGCCCTTATTGGGCTGCTTCATGCGGATATCCCAGGTCAAAATCTCACCGTTTGCGCCGTCCTGACGGGAAAGGTACATACCCGGCTGCAATTTGGTGTGATCCACGCAGAAACTCGCAATGCGTTCCATCATCTGCTCCTTAGTTAGCCATCAGCTGGACAGTGCCGCGGATGCAGTCCATCGAGATGACCATACCGTCTTTCAGTGTACGGGTAGCGTTGGTAGCGCCCACGATAACGGCCTTGTTCAAGGTCAGGCCAACGATAGCGGAATGGCTGTTGGCACCGGCTTCCTCGGTGATGACACCGGCGGCCTCGCGGATGAACGGCAGCTCATCGTTGGTGGTGAAAGGCACGACCAGGATCTGACCGGGCTTGAACTTCTTGGCAGCCTCGGCTGCGCTGCGGCAGACGCAGACTTCGCCCTTAGCGTTGCGGCTGCCGATACCGACACCAGCCAGCAGGCTGTCACCGACCATGTGGACCTTAATCATGTTGGTAGTACCGGAAACGCCAACCGGAACACCGGCGGTGACAACGACCAGATCGCCGTCCTGGATCAAACCAGCGCCCTTGGCATTTTCAACCGACATGCTGATCAGCTCGTCGGTAGAGTGGGCATAGTTCATCAGCAAGGGGGTCACGCCGCGGTAGACGTTCAGCTGGCGGCGAGTGGTCTCATCCAGCACGCAGGCGATGATCTGAGCATCCGGGCGGAAGCGGCTCAGCAGGCGGGCGGTCTCGCCGCTCTTGGAGGCGGTGATAATAGCGGTAGCCCCAATATCGTTGGCAGTGGTGCAGGCAGCGTGGCCCACAGCAGCGCTGACGGACAGGCGGCTGTTCTCACCGCGGGTGTGGTGAACCAGGGAATCAAAGTTGGAGTCGGACTCGGTAGCCTCGGCGATGGTGGCCATAGCCTTCAGGGCCTCGACGGGATACTTGCCTGCAGCGGTCTCGCCAGACAGCATGACCGCGCCGGTGCCGTCATAAATAGCGTTGGCAACGTCGGTGATCTCAGCACGGGTGGGGCGCGGGTTCACGATCATGGAATCCAGCATCTGGGTAGCGGTAATGCAGATCTTACCGGCGCTCATGGCACGGTCGATCAGGTTCTTCTGGATGGAGGGGATCTCGGCAAAGTCGATCTCAACGCCCATATCGCCGCGGGCAACCATGATGCCGTCAGCCACAGTCAGGATCTCGTCGATGTTATCGATGCCCTCCTGGTTCTCGATCTTGGCGATGATGCGGATGTTGCTGTTGTGCTCGTCCAGCAGGTGGCGAATTTCCATGATGTCCTGGGCGTTGCGCACGAAGCTGGCAGAAATCAGATCGAAGCCCTGCTCGATACCGAACAGAATATCGTTGCGGTCGCGGTTGCTCATGTAGGGCATGGACAGGTGCACACCGGGGACGTTGACACCCTTCTTAGTCTTGATGGTGCCATCGTTCTTGACGGTGCAGACGATGTCGGTGTCGCTCACTTCGTCGATACCCAGCTCGATCAGACCGTCGTCCAGCATGATACGGCCGCCAGCGGCAACGTCGCGGGGCAGCTCTTTGTAGGAGACAGAGCAGATCTCGTTGGTGCCCTCGACCTCCCGGGAAGTCAGGGTGAACTTCTGGCCGGTGACCAGCTTCTCCACGCCGTTCTTGAAGGTGCCCAAGCGGATCTCAGGGCCTTTGGTATCCAGCATGGCAGCAACTGGCAGGTCCAGCTCTTTGCTCAGGGCGCGCAGGGCGTTAAAACGCCCCTTGTGCTCCTCGTAATCACCGTGGGAAAAGTTGAAACGGGCAACGTTCATGCCATTCTCCATCAGCTGGCGCAGAATACCCGGCTTTTCGGTAGAAGGGCCCATCGTACAGACAATTTTTGTTTTACGCATATATCATGACCTCCATTGAAGAAATCTGAACATTAATCGAAGCTATTATACTACACATTTCCGCTTTTGTACAAGTACGCAAATCCACTTTACACATGTTTTACTGTGCAAATATTGCTCACGTTTCCGCTGCACAGGACGGGCTTTCTGTTTACAATCCTCCCAAAATAGGGTATAATCTTAAATAGGTATATTCTACGTATTCAACGCACACAATGTTTATGATACAGACAGGAGACAACCTATGGCAAAACGTGTTTTTTTGATCGTTCTCGATAGCTTCGGCGTCGGCGCTGAGCCGGACGCCCCACAGTTTGGCGATGCAGGCACCAACACCCTGGGCGCCATTGCCGGCCACCCCAATTTTAAGGGCGACAATCTGGCCAAGCTGGGCATGTTCAACCTGGACGGTGTGACCTGCGGCACCCCCGTGGCCGAGCCTATCGGCAGCTTTGCCCGCCTCCGTGAGGCCAGCGCCGGCAAGGATACCACCATCGGCCACTGGGAGATTGCCGGTCTGCTGAGTGCCGACCCGCTGCCCACCTTCCCGAACGGTTTTCCGAAAGACCTGCTGGACGCTTTCACTGCCAAGACCGGCTTTCAGGTGCTGTGCAACAAGCCTTATTCCGGCACTGAGGTCATCCGCGATTACGGCGAGGAGCACATGAAGACCGGTGCGCTGATCGTCTATACCTCCGCCGACAGCGTGTTCCAGATCGCCGCCAACGAGGCCATCGTCCCCGTTGAAAAGCTCTATGAAATTTGTGCCCAGGCCCGTGAGCTGCTGGTGGGCAAATACGGCGTAGGCCGCGTCATCGCCCGCCCGTTTGTGGGCGATTGCTCCGCCAACTTCACCCGCACCCCGCGTCGCCACGACTACAGCCTGGTGCCGCCGCGTGATACGATGCTGGACGCTATCCAGGCTGCCGGCAAGTCCACCATTGGTGTGGGCAAGATCCACGACATTTTTGCCGGGAAGGGCATCGGCGAGACCATCCGCACCAGCGGAAACACTGAGGGCCTGCAGGTCACGCTGGATCTGGCCGACCGCGACTTTGAGGGCCTGGCCTTCGTCAACCTCGTCGACTTCGACATGCTGTACGGCCACCGCCGCGATGTAGCCGGTTATGCTGCCGCTGCCGCCGAGTTCAACGATTGGCTGCCCCAATTCATGGCCAAGATGCGCCCTGAGGACATCCTGATGGTCACGGCAGATCACGGCTGTGACCCCAGCTACACTAAGACCACCGACCACACCCGCGAGCATGTGCCATTCCTGGTGTATGGCAGTGAGATCAAGCCAGGCGTGAACCTGCACACCCGCTACAGCTTTGCCACCATCGCCGATACCGTCTGCAAGGCGCTGGATGTTGACTACTGCGCAGCCGGCTGCGGCGTGTACGATGAGATCTGCAAGTAAGATGGGCATCCTTCTCTTATGGATTCTGGCCGCAGCGCTGGTCGCCTATTCGCTCATGCTGGTGTTTTTAAGCAACTTCAACATGGGCAACCTGATGGTCTGGGTGCTGACGGCTGCCATCACGGCCTGCGCCATCTGGCATAAACCACTGGCGGGTTGGCTCCACACCGGGGCCGGGCGCGTTGTAGGCATCGTGCTGGGCGTTTTGCTGGTTGTATATCTGGCCTTAATTGACTTTGTGGCCGTCAGCGGTTACGCCAACCCGCCCACCGGGCAGGAGCAGGTCATGATCGTGCTGGGTGCGGGCCTGCGCAAGGATAAGCCCAGCATGCTGCTTCGCTACCGGCTGGATAAAGCCTATGAGTACGCGGCGGAACACCCCGACCTGCTCATCGTCACCAGCGGCGGGCAGGGTAGGGACGAATGGATTCCCGAAGGCCAGGCCATGCGGGATTACCTGATTGAAAAAGGTCTGCCCGCTGACCGCGTTTTGGCCGAAAACAAGTCCACCTCCACCGAGGAGAACTTTGCTTTCTCGCTGGATATTTTAAAAGAGCGCGGCTACAGCGCCGATACCCCCATCGTTTACGTTTCCAACGCATTCCACTGCTACCGAGCCGGGCGGTATGCGGTGCGGGCCAGTTTTACCACGGTCGCTGCACTGCCCGCCCACACGCCGTGGCGCAGCGTGCTGCCCTGTTACCTGCGCGAGGCCCTGGCCCTGGCGTACTACTGGGTATTTAAAACTTCCACATCCGGCCCCATGCACGCTATGGTTGGGCTGCTGGATCTGAACAAGAGATTTTTTTACAAATAAAATCAGGAGGGAACTGCCATGCAGATCCGTTATTATAAGGAATACAGCCGGTATCTTGACCGCTTTATGGAGTTCAAAGTCTACGGTCACGCCGGACGCCCCATTATCATTTTCCCGTGCCAGAGCGGCCGCTTTTATGATTGGGAAGACCGAAACATGTGCAACCTGGCCGCGCCCTGGATCGACAGCGGCAAGCTGCAGATCTTCACGGCTGACAGCATCGATCCCGAAAGCTGGGACAACCACGGCCCCGAGCGCCCGCGCATCGAGATGCAGGAGCGCTGGTACAACTATATCTGTGAGGAGCTGACCCCGCGCCTGCTGGAGATCAACCGCGAACAGGGCGGCGAGGACCACACCGGCAAGATTCTGGTGGGCGGTGCCAGTATGGGCGGCGGCCATGCCGTCAACTTCTTCCTGCGCCGTCCCGACCTGTATAATGGTACCATTGCCTTGAGCGGCCTGTATTCTTCCCGTATGTTCTTCGGCGATTACATGGATGACCTCGTCTACCGCAACTCTCCCTGCGATTACATGCGCAACTTTCCGACCGACCATCCCTACATGGAGCTGTTCAATAAAGCCGATAAGTTCATTATGTGCTGCGGCCAGGGTGCCTGGGAGGGTGACCTGCTGGCCTCCACGCTGGAACTGCAGGGTATCCTGGAAAGCAAGGGCATCCACCCCATCGTGGACATTTGGGGCTATGATGTCGCCCATGATTGGGTCTGGTGGGAGAAGCAGTGGACCTACTTCCTGCAGATGACGCTGGGCAACCCGTAACGGGGTGCGCGTGTATGGATTTTTGGCATGATTCTGCGGTGCAAAAACGCTGGCTGCTTCGGCTGACCCTGTTCATCGGGCTGCTGCTGGTCCCGGTTTTTGTGCTGGCCGTGTTTGCGCGGCCCTCGGCAGACGATTACATTTACGCGGCCCGCACCCACGCGGTGATGCAGCAGTATGGCTTTGACCTGCCGCGCCTGCTGAAAGCTGCCTGGGACACCAATGTCTATTACTTTGAGAATTGGCAGGGGCTGTATGTTTCCGGCTTTCTGCTGGCCTGGCAGCCCGCCATTTTCGGCAACGCCTGGTATGGGGTCACGCTGCTTTGCGTTCTTGTACCGTTGTTTTTCTGCCTGTACGGGGCCTGCCGCTGTGTGGTGCGCCGTTTGGACCAGGCGCAAAAGCTGCTGCCCTGGGCGCTGGCACTGCTGGTCTGTTTTGCCTTTATCGAGGGCATGCCCGCCCCAGTGGAAGGGCTATACTGGTTCAACGGCGCAATGAACTACCTGCCGTATTTCTCGCTGGCCGTGCTCAATGCCGGGCTGACGTTCGAGCTGTGCTTTGCGCCGCAGTTGACCCGTAAGCGGCGCACTTTGTACTGCGCCGCCGGGGTCGTGATTGGCTTTATCATCGGCGGTGGGCACCAGGTGGCCGGGCTTTTGAATGTGCTGGTTCTGCTGTTGGCCGTTGTGCTGTGCGCACGGCAGCGCAGGTTTTACCATCTGCCGGCATTTCTTGCTGCCGTGGCGGGGCTGCTTATCAACGTAACAGCCCCCGGCACGCGGGTACGCACTACCGGGTTTGCGGGGGCAGGCTTTGTTGAGGCCGTGCTGAAAAGCTTTGTGCTGGCCGTGCTGGAATGGGTCCGCTGGCTGGATGTACCGCTGCTCTGCCTGCTGGTGCTGCTGGCGTTACCGCTGCGGTACCTTGCCCAAAGCAGCAGCCTGTCGGACCGGGTGTTCCGCCATCCGCTGGCGGGTGCGGCCGTCACCTTTATTTTAATGTGGGCCATGATTTTCCTGCCATCCTACACGATGGGCGGCATCGGTGCCGGGCGGCTGCTGAATGTGGTCTGGATGACCTTCATCCTCGGCTTGGCCGTTACCGAGTTTCTGCTCTTTGGCTGGCTGGAGCGTATCCGCGGCGTCTGTCTGACGCCTGCCATCCGCCAGCTTGGCAAAGCAGGGAAGTGCCTGCCGCTGGTTTGCGCTGCGATGCTGGTCTGCATGGCCTGCATCGGCAGCCATACGGTAAAAGAGGGGCAGGATAACCACTTTGCCACCACGCTGGAGGCCGCCTATGAACTAGCCGACGGCGAAGCCGCCCGCTTTGCTAAAGTGCTGGACGAACGTGAAGCCATTTTGACCGATACCGACCAGCCCGATGTCGTGTTCCGACCCTTGACCGAGGAAGAGCGCCCCTGGCTGCTGTTTTACACAGACGTTGCCCCCGGCCCGGACCTGTGGGGCCTGACGCCGTACTACAGCAAAAACTCTGTGACCATCGCAGATTATAACAACTAAATACTAAACAAAACCGGGTATCCGACTTTTGCATCGGATACCCGGTTTGCTTATGTTTATAAAAATCAGGCTTTCTCCTGCACGTAGCGGATGAAAGCATCCCGCTCGGCGCTGGAACGCACAGTGACGGTGTACATCTCGTCACCCATGTCCAGGCGCAGAGCCTCGGGGATGCGCTCGTGCATCTTCATGCGGTTGCCGTAGCGCGCCATGATCTGCTCATTGCTGTGCTTGTAGGTGTGGCAGTCACGGCGGCCTGCGTAAACGCAGTAGTACTTGGGGCCATCCAGCTCCAGGTTTCGCACTTCGTCATAGCAGACCATATCCGCCCAGATCTGGTAGCAATCCGCTGAGTTGGCGTAGTTGATCATATCCGGCGTGTAGCCGCCCGCCGGACGCATGTTGACTTCCAGAGCCACATAGTCGCCCTTTTTGCCCAGACCCGGCTTGTCCTCGTTCAGCTGGAAGAACTCGCAGTGGAAGAACCGGCTCTTGGCGCCAAAGGCCTTGATGGTGCGGAAGCCCACGTCTTTCAGCGCGGCAGGCACGGTCTTCTGGGTCCAGTAGCTCAAATCGCCCTGCTCGCTCACGATGTCCAGCATTGGGGTGGGGAAGACGTTGGAGGTGTAGAACAGCGGCACGCAATGGCTGTCGGCCACTCCGTCAAAGCTGACGATGGTGCCGTTGATGAATTCTTCCATAATATAAGGTACGGCGTGGGGCTCAGCGTAGAAAGCCTTCAGTTCCTTCAGGTTCCGCAGCTTATAGGTTGCCTCGGCGCCGCAGCCGTTATCGGGCTTGACGATGACAGGGTAGCCCACCTCTTTGATGAAGGCCTTGGCCGCCGCCAGCGTGCTGACCATATGGTGGCGCGCCACCGGCACACCGGCTGCAATGTAGCTTTCCTTCATCTTGCTCTTGTATTTGATGCGCTCGATGAAGTCGTTCTGTGCGCCGGTGGTGATGTTAAAGTCGGTGCGCATTTGGGCATCCATTTCCAGCCAATACTCGTTGTTGGATTCCAGCCAGTCGATCTTACCGTAATGGAAGGTAAAATAGGCCACAGCCCGCAGCATCTCATCGTAATTGCCCAGGTCGTTCACGCGGTAATACTCGGTCAGGCAATGCTTGAGCTGCCAGGGGATCTCGTCAAACGGTGCATCGCCGATGCCCAGCACATTGACGCCGTTGCGATGCAGGCGTTCGCAGAAATTCCAGTAGGTTTTGGGGAAATGCGGGCTGACAAACACAAAATTCATAGCGGGTATAACTTCCTCTCCTCTATAACGCCGGGGTACATCCTGCTACAAAATCAGACAAAACGGTTCGCCTGGGCATCGTAAATATAACCCACTTCCTGCAGACGGGCACGCAGGTCGGCTTCGTCTGCATTTTCCCGGTCGCAGAATGCAGCAAGGCTGGCATCCCGGTCACGCAGCTGGGTATTGACGTAGCTTAACAAAATGATAGGGTCTTGGGGCAGCATAATAGGCTCCTTTTTAAGGCTGCACAGCGTAATTCCCGCCTAACGGCTTAAGCACCGTTCCAGCGGCTGCGGCACACCGTCTGCGTTGCAAAAATGCTCGATAACACACAACGTATTACCTGTGTTTTTTGCTTAGCAGCCGTTACGCCTCGCTCGCCGTATCGGCACTTAGAATTGTGTTGTGCTGCCTTTAACTGGTAAAATAAAAGAGAAAAAGCCGGTCACGCAATGTGACCGGCATTTTTTCCGTCCAATCAGACCGCGCGGGTAACTTTACCAGAGCGCAGGCAGCGGGTGCAGGCGTAGATATACTTCGGGGAACCCTCGACGATCGCCTTCACGCGCTTGACATTGGGGTTCCAGGTACGGTTGCTCCGACGATGAGAGTGGGAGACCTTGATACCGAACGTGACACCCTTGCCACAGCAAGAACATTTGGCCATAATTGCTTGCACCTCCTTTTCAATAGCTTAAATATTATAGCGTGGATTTTTGCAAATTGCAAGGGTTTTGTGCAAAAAAGTTTGAAAAATATTATATTTTCTTATCGTTGTGCAAAATCGAAGCGAAAATCCGCCATCCATCCCGGTGCAGGGCTTGTTTTGGGGGCATTTGTACGGTATAATAAGATGAGATTTTAATGGGGTGGTGTTTGCCTTTGAACGGTCTGCTGTCAGCAACACAGATCATGATGTACATTTGCCGGGCGCTGGTCGTCCTGCTTACCATCCCATTTCATGAGTCTGCCCACGCCCTGGTCAGCCATTGGCTGGGGGATGATACCGCCGTGCGGGCGGGCCGCCTTTCGCTGAACCCTATGCGCCACTTTGACCCGCTGGGTGCGCTGTGCATGCTGGTAGGCGGTGTTGGCTGGGCCAAGCCGGTCAGCATCAATCCGTACAATTATAAAAATCCGAAAGTCGGCATGGCAGTCTCTGCCGCGGCCGGTCCTATCAGTAACCTGTTGCTGGCCTGGGTGTCTATGATCTTGTACAAGATCTGCTACTACAGCGGCGCGGGGGACGCGGTGCCCTTTATTGAGATGTTCCTCTATTATATGATCACGATGAACCTGAGCCTGGCTGTGTTCAACCTGATTCCGGTGCCGCCCTTTGACGGCAGCCGTATCTTTCTTTTGTTTTTGCCGGAAAAGCTGTATTTTAAGCTAATGAAGTACGAACGCTATATCATGCTGGCCGTGCTGGCACTCACGTTCCTGGGGCTGTTGAATCGGCCGCTGTCTGCGATTGTCAATCAGTTGTGGTCTTTCCTTATTAAAGGAACAAGCTTTGTAGAGTTACTGTGGGGGTATTGATTTTTTGCCGGAAGTTCTTACTTTTAAAATAGAAGATTTTGAAGGCCCGCTTGATTTGCTGCTGTATCTGGTGGGCAAAAATAAGATGAACCTCTATGATATCAACATCATGGAACTCATCGACCAGTACACGGCCACCATCCGCAACCTGCAGGATAACCGCATGGAGGTTGCCAGCGAGTTCATTGACATGGCCGCCCATCTGGTGCAGATGAAAAGTGCCCTGCTGCTGCCCCGCAGCCCCGAGGCCGAGCGTATGAAGGCCGAACTGACCGGCCGCCTGATTGAGTACAGCGCTTGCAAGGAGGTGGCCGCCAAGCTGGGCAGCCGCGCCCGCGACCTGTACACCGCCGTGCGCCAGCCCATGCCGCTGGTGGGCGCAGCCGAGTACACCCGCCGCCACGACCCCAACCTGCTGGTCACCGCCTGGTTCAACCTGATGGGCCGCAACCTGCGCAAGCGCAAACCCACACAGGAGCGTTTTGAGCCGCTGGTCACCGCGCCGTTTGTCTCGGTATCCAGCCGCGTTTCCCACATGCTGCGCGGGCTGCTGAAAGGCACCCTGCAAAAGATGAACCAGCTTTTCAACCCGGAAGACAGCCGCAGCACCCATGTAGCCACCTTTCTGGCGCTGCTGGAGCTTATCCGCGCCGGGCGCATCAAGGTAGAAGACGAGGGCCAGCTGAACCTGGACCGCACCCACCGCAGAAACAAGGAGGCTTCCGCCCATGAATGAACAACAGAAGATTGGCGCGTTGGAAGCCATGTTGTTTGCCCATGCCGACCCCGTCGAGGCCGCGCGCCTGGCCGACGCCCTGCGTGTTGAGCCGGAGGAAGCTGTGCGCCTTTTGAAAAAGCTGCAAAGAAAGCTGGACGAAGAGGAAAGCGGCATGGCGATTCTTTACTTCGACCCCGACCGCTGGCAGATGGCCACCCGCCCGTATTACGGCGAGATGGTCAAGCGCATCCTGGACACCCGCCGCAATGCACCGCTTTCGCCCGCCGCGCTGGAGGTGTTGTCAGTCATTGCCTACAACCAGCCTGTCTCCCGCAGCTTTATTGAGCAGGTCCGCGGCGTGGATTCCTCGTCCATCGTAGCCAAGCTGCTGGAAAAAGGACTGATCGAGGAAGCCGGGCGTCTGGACCTGCCCGGCAAGCCCATCGCGTTCCAGGTCACCGACAGTTTCCTGCGTGTGTTCGGCCTGGGCTCGCTGGCCGACCTGCCGCCACTGCATGGCGAAGCAGGGGACAACGAACCCTCGGAAGCTGAATCTGATCCTGCCATCGATACCGCCGAGGACGGCGAACAGCTGGAATGGAAGTGATTGCCCATGACCATTGTGCTCACCGTCCTGCTGGCGGTGCTCAAATTCGTAGGCTGGCTGCTTCTTTTTCTGTTGGCGCTGCTGGTAGTCCTGCTGATTTTGCCGGTGGAGCTGCGGTTTGCCTATCAGGCTGGCAAACCATCGCTGACCGCCTGGTACGGCCCGCTGCATTTTACGCTTTGGCCACGGGCCGCTGCCAAAGATACGGCTGCACAGCATCCCGCCGCGCCGCAGCCAGCGCCCGCAGCACAACCAAGCGCTGAACCAGCGCTGTCTAAAACGCAGCCTGCACCAGCCGCGGCCCCCGCAGGCGCTGCCGCCCCTGCTGCGCAATCCCCGCAAGCTTCCGTTGCGGCAAAGGCCGCTCCTACGCCAGCCCCCGCTGCTGAATTTACCGGAGAGCATCCAAAATCCAGCGCTCTGCCGTTCCATATTTCGGAGCGTATCGAGACCGCCCTCAACCTGCTCACTCATGATCCTGCCGCCTTTGTCCGCTGTATGTTCGGGCACCTGCGCTGGGTCGGGCGGTTCCTAGCACGGCACATCAAAGTGCAGCACCTTACCGTATTCTGGACCGTCACCGGCGAGGATGCGGCCCAGACCGCCGAGCTTTATGGCGCTGCCATGGCCGCCGCCAACAATCTGCTGGCGTTTTTGCAGCAGGTCGTCTGCCTGCAATGCGACCATTTGCAGCTGGAGTCGGATTTCACCGGCCAACGCAGGGGAGAGCGTTACATTTCCGGCAGGCTGCACACCCACACGTTTCTGCTTCTCTGGCTGCTGATCCGGCTTTTGTTCCGCCTAGGCAAAGACCCGCAGCTGCAGCCTGCACATACCAACTGAACCAAATTGCATTTTGCTTTTATAAAAGGAGGAGTTTCCCATGGCAGAGCATCCGATCCAAGGTCTGATGGGCGTCACCATTGAAAAGATCCGCGATATGGTGGATACCAGCACCATCATCGGTGATCCCATCCACGTAGATGACACTACCACCATCATCCCGGTCTCCCGCGTTACCTTCGGTTTTGCATCGGGCGGTTCCGATGTGGCGCCCCAGTCGTCCAAGCAGATGTTCGGCGGCGGCACCGGTGCCGGTGTGTCGGTCACGCCCGTTGCGTTTCTGGTGGTTTCCGGCGGCAATGTCCGCACGGTACAACTGGTGGAAAAAGTCACCGCCGTGGATAACGCCATTGCCGCTTTGCCGGAACTGGTGGACAAAATCACCGCAATGATTAAAAAAGACAAGCCCGCTGAAACGGGCAATGCATAAGCACAAGAAATAAGGAGTAAGCATGGCAGAACAACGCGTTCAAAAAGTGCTGGCCGATCAGGGTATCTGCTCCCGCCGTGAGGCGGAGCGCCTGATCGCCGCCGGCAAAGTAAAAGTTAACGGTCACCCGGTAGGCCTGGGTGACAAGATGGACCCCGATTACGATAAGGTCTCTATCGACGGCCAGACCGTCCGCATCGTGCGCAAGCGGCAGTATACCTATATCATGCTGCACAAACCACGCGGCTTTTTGACCACCCGGTCCGACGACCGCGGCCGCAAGACCGTTATGGACCTTGTCTCTGATGTTCCGGCCATGCTGCGCCCGGTGGGCCGCCTGGATAAGGATAGCGAGGGCCTGCTGCTGATGACCGATGACGGTGCCTTCATCAACCTGCTGACCCACCCGTCCGGCGGGGTAGGCAAGCTCTACCGCGTCACCGTCAATCCCCGCGCCACCGAGGAGCAGATCATCCAGATGTCCTCCGGCGTGGTACTGGACGACGGCGTCAAGACCCAGCCCTGCGTGATCCATGTTGTCGTGGACGAGCCGGGCCGCACCGTGCTGGAGATCACCCTGCACGAGGGCCGCAACCGCCAGATCCGCCGTATGTGCTCGGCCGTCGGCCTGCAGGTCGTCCGCCTGCGCCGTACTGCCGAAGGCCCGGTCAAGCTGGGCATGCTGCAGCCGGGCGAATACCGTGAGCTGAAAAAAAGCGAGATCAACGCCCTGCGCAACGCCGCCCAGCATAAAAGCCGCAGCTCCGAGGCCCCGACCCGCACTGCCCCCCGCCGTCCCGGCCCGCTGCGTCCCCGCAAAGAGCAGGGCTGAACCCATATTTAGGGTGTAAAGTTGCTCGAAAGCAATTTTTTGTACAAAAAATTGTGTATTTTTTCAAAAAGTACTGCAATTTCTACTTGTAGATTTTTCCACAAAGTAGTATAATTAATTTAAATCGTGGATTTTTTTGTGAATTCTTCACTAAAAAACTTTCAGTTTTACAAATAGGGAGGAAGCTGTATGGCAGCAAACAAACCCGGCAAGGCAACGATCCTTGCAGCATTTTTTGATGACGGCGCATATTCTCCGCTGTTTACCGATGGCGCTGTAAGCGCCGCTTACGGCAACGCAAACGGTCAGAGCGTCTACGTCGTATTTGAGGACGGCACCCCCGTTGGCGTGCAGGATATCGAAAAGAATATCCGCGTGCTGGAGATGGCCGCCGAGACCGGTGCCCCGGTCGTCACCTTCTACGACTCCACCGGTGCCAAGCTGGAGGGCGGCCTGGATCTGCTGAACGCTACCGCCCGCCTGACCGCTGAGATCGCACGTGTTTCCGGCGTTGTGCCGCAGATTGCCGTTGTTACCGGCACCTGCGCCGGCACCAATGCCATCAACGCCGCTTCCGCCGACCTGTGCATCATGGCTGAGGATGCCGAGCTGTTCCTGAATGCTCCGTTCAATGCTGAGGACAAAGTTGCCGGTGCTGGCTCCGCTGAATTCGCCGCCAAGGCTGGCGTTGCCGCTGTGACCGCCGCTGACGCTGTCGCCGCTGCCAAGCAGGCTGCTTCTATCGCCGCCCTGCTGCCCGCCAACAACCTGGCTGGTCCTGCACTGTTCGACTTCAGCGCTCCTTCCGCTGCGCTGAACACTGCCAAGTACACCGCCGCTGACGCCGTCGCTGCTCTGACTGACGAGGGCAGCGCTGTTGAGTTGTACAAAGGCTACGGCAAGAACATCGTTACCGCTCTGGCTACCATCAACGGCAGCTCCGTTGGTATCGTTGCCACCGAGAAAGCCGCCCTGTGCCACAAGTGCACTGCCAAGGCTGCCCGTTTTGTCCGTCTGTGCGATGCCTACAGCATCCCTGTTGTGACCGTCGTCAACACCGAAGGCTTCGGCAAGAGCGAGGGGGATGACCAGGCCGGTGGTATCCGCCAGGCCGCCCGTATGGCTGGTGTTTACGCTGAGGCCACCACGGTCAAGGTCGCTGTTCTGGCCGGTGAGGCTGTCGGCCCCGCTTACACGGTGTTCGCTGCTTCTGCTGACTGGCGCGTTGCCGTGCAGGGCTGCACTGTTGCACCGCTGGCCCCCGAGGCTGCTGTCACCGTTCTGTACAAGGACGAGATCTTCGCTTCTGATAACATCGTTGCCGCTACGAAGGCAAAGGCTGCTGCTTACACCAAGGACGTCTGCAGTGCCCAGGCCGCTGTTGCCAACGGTGCCGCTGATACTGTCGCCGATGCTGCTTCTGCCCGCAGCGCTGTTGCCCAGGCCTTGGATATGCTGGCCAGCAAGCGCGCTGTCCGCCTGGCTAAGAAGCATGGCAACATCACGCTGTAATCTGCGTTTAACCTGAACATAACGACACGATCTTTAAGGAGGAAATTCCTATGAAAAACCTGATTGTCACTGTCAACGGCGTTGCTTATAATGTCACCGTCGAGGAAGGCACCGGCGCTGCCGTTGCTTCCGCTCCTGTTGCTGCTGCTCCCGCCGCTGCCCCGGCTCCGGCTGCTGCACCCGCTGCTTCTGCCGCTCCCGCTGGCGCTGCCGGTTCCATCACCGTTACTGCTCCCATGCCGGGCAACATCCTGGACGTCAAGGTCAAGGCTGGCGATTCCGTCAAGGCCGGCGACACCCTGCTGATCCTGGAAGCCATGAAGATGGAGAACGAGATCAGCGCTCCGCAGGATGGCACCATTGCCAGCGTGAATGTGCGCAAGGGCGATGTCGTCAACTCCGGCGATCTGCTCTGCACCATGAACTAAGAAAGGGCAGGTGAATGACATTGGCTAAGAAACCTATTAAGATCACCGAGGTCGTTCTGCGCGACGCGCACCAGTCCCTGCTTGCTACCCGTATGACGATGGACGAGATGCGTCCGATCTTGCCCGAGATGGACAAGATCCCGTACTTCTCCGTTGAGTGCTGGGGCGGCGCTACGTTCGACTCCTGCATCCGTTTTCTGGACGAGGACCCTTGGGAGCGTCTGCGCATCCTGCGCAAGGAGCTGCCCCATCAGAAACTGCAGATGCTGTTCCGCGGCCAGAACATGCTGGGCTATCGTCCTTACGCCGATGACGCTGTCGAGTACTTCGTACAAAAGTCCGTTGCCAACGGCATCGATGTCATCCGTATTTTCGACGCCCTGAACGACCCGCGCAACCTGCAGACTGCCATCAAGGCCGCCAACAAGGAAGGCGCTCACGTTCAGGCCTGCATCAGCTACACCCTGAGCCCCGTACATAACAACGAGTACTTTGCCAAGTATGCCAAGACCCTGGAGGAGATGGGCGCTGACTCCATCTGCATCAAGGATATGGCTGGTCTGCTGAAGCCCTACACCTGCTATGACCTGGTCTCTGAACTGAAGAATACCATCAAGATCCCCGTAGACATCCACAGCCACTACACCGCCGGTCTGGCTTCCATGTCCATCCTGAAGGGCATCGAGGCTGGCGCCGACATCGTTGATACCGCCATGAGTCCGCTGGCTCTGGGTACTTCTCATATGCCCACCGAGAGTCTGGTCGCCGCCCTGCAGGGTACCGACTACGACACCGGCCTAGATCTGAACCAGCTGAATGTTGTCCGCGCTTACTTCAACAAACTGCGTGAGAAGTACATCTCCAATGGCCAGATCAACCAGAAGTCTTTGGGCGTTGATGCCAACACCCTGCTGTACCAGGTTCCGGGTGGCATGTTCTCCAACATGCTGAAGCAGCTGAAGGACGCCGGCAAGGAAGACAAGCTCCAGGATGTTCTGGAGGAGATTCCCCGCGTTCGTGAGGATGCCGGTTACCCGCCGCTGGTCACCCCGACCAGCCAGATCGTTGGCACCCAGGCTGTCTTTAACGTCATCATGGGTGAGCGCTACAAGATGGTCACCAAGGAGTTCAAGGGCCTGGTCCATGGCGACTACGGCAAGACTCCCGCTCCCATCAAGAAGGAGTTCAGCGACTTTATCCTGAAGGGCGAGGAGCCCATCACCTGCCGCTTTGCCGACACGCTGGAGCCCGAGATGGACAAGTTGAAGGCTGAGGCCGCCAAGTACGCCATCCAGGAGGAAGACGTCCTGACCTACGCTATGTTCCCGCAGGTCGCCCCCAAGTTCTTCGAAAAGCGCAATGCCCGCCTGCAGGGTGTCGATGCTCTGCATGCTGACTACGAGAACAAGTCTCATCCGGTCTGATTTATAACTTTGCAAGCCGTCTCTGCCGCTTGGCAGGGGCGGCTTTTTTGTTCCAGAGATTGGGAATTGCATCGGGCTCTTCTTTGTGGTATAATATCAGAGTATGAGTGTACGGGTTGCACGCATGCTTTGCAGTATTCCATAAGGGAGGGCCTGTTTTTGACCGTTCTGCGTTATATCGTCCCTCCCGAGGCAGACTGTCAGCGGTTGGGGATCTTCCTGCGCACGCAGGGCGTCACCGCCGCCCTGATCAAATCCGTCAAATATAACGGCGATGGCTTTTTCGCCGATGGAGTCCCGCTCCACACCGACCAGCCTGTGCATCCCGACCAGCAGATCAGCTTTGCATTGCCGCCGGAACTGCCCACCAGCGTCACGCCACAGCCCGTCCCGTTTGCCATTGCCTACGAGGACGAGTTCGCCGCCGTACTGGAAAAGCCCGCCGGTATCGCTGTACATCCCACGTTGAATTACCCGGACGGCACCCTGGCCAACGGCTGGCTGTACCATTTACAGCAGCAAGGCAAGACCGGCGTGTTCCGCCCGGTCAACCGCATTGACAAAAATACCAGCGGGCTGGTGCTCTGTGCGCAAAATTCGTTTGCC
This sequence comes from uncultured Oscillospiraceae bacterium, assembly GCA_900539695.1. Lineage (GTDB taxonomy): Bacteria > Bacillota > Clostridia > Oscillospirales > Ruminococcaceae > Gemmiger. Next base: position 6,076 of record UQDG01000003.1, on the reverse strand, counting down.
GCACCACTGCTGGCTGACAGCGCTCAAAAGTGCTACCTGGCCATCGTGCAGGGGATTCTGCCGTTAGGCCCCGGCCAGGTAGAAGCCCCTATCGCACGCCGCGGCGATTCCATCATCGGCCGCTGTGTACGGGAGGACGGCAAATACAGTCTGACCCGGTACAACGTACTGGGTGCCGGCACAGGCCACAGCCTGGTGGCCTGCACGCCCTGCACCGGCCGCACCCATCAGATTCGTGTACACATGGCCTACATCGGCCATCCGCTGGCAGGGGACACTCTGTATGGCGGGTCGGACAGCATCCTGTCCCGGCATGCGTTGCACTGCGCTGTTTTGCGGTTTACGCACCCGGTCAGCAGGCAGGCGATCCGTATCCAGAGCAAACTGCCGCCGGATATGGCCGCTTTGGCCCACAGTGAGGGGCTTTTCAACAACTGGGATCTGCAAGAACTCTGAACCAAACTTTGCATCGACCTTTTTAGGTCATCTAAAAGGAGCAGCAAGATTTTGAATTCCGCGCAAATCGATAAAAAAGGCAAAAAGAAAAATCACCGCGGGCCGTCGTCCGCCAGTGCCCATAAGGCTCATTCTTCCCGCAGCAACCTGATTGGCAACCTGCTGTACATGTATGGCTTCTGGGTCGAGTACATTTTTGTGTGCGCTTACCGCAAGGCGCACGCCGTCATCAAAGGCATTGCCAGCACCCTGGGCAACCTGCTTATGGTCGTGCTGCGCCCGGTCTTGCTGGGCGTCATCACTTTCTGTGAGGATCTGATTAGTCCCTTCACCCGCATGGCCTCCGGTATCCGCCACATCCGGGAACTGCCGCAGGAACTTTCCGATGCCGGCAGCGACCAGATCCGCGCTGCCAAAAAGGCCTACTTCCGCAGCGGTATCCGCAAGTACTACACGCTTCTCTGGAACGCCATCACCTACGTGCTGCCCGCCATTGCGGCAGCTGTACTGGTGGTCGTCGTCCGCAACGGCCTGGGTCTTCGTTTTGTGCTGAACGTCCAGGTCAACGGCGAAAGCGTCGGCTACGTAGCCAGCGAGCAAATTTTTGAAAACGCCCGTGAGGATGTGCAGTCCCGTATCAACACGGCCAAGTCTATGCTGGAAGAAGCCGGTGCCTCTGTGCCGGATACCCAATGGGAAGTTTCTCCTACCTACAGCCTGGCAGTTTCCGACGATACCATGACGGAAAGCGAGATTGCCAACGCTATTTTGCAGACCGCCAGCGATGAGATTGTGGACGGCACCGCTGTGTACATTGACGGCACCCTGCGGTTTGTCACCACAGAGGGTGACCATCTGCGCACCTACCTGGAAAGCATCAAGGCCCCCTTTGAAAACGACATGGATTCGTCCATCCGCACCGGTTTTGTCCACGACATCCGCCTGCTGGACGGCGTCTATCTGCAGGAATCTATCATGTCCTACAGCGACGTGATCTCCGCTCTGAACGAAGGCTCCGGCGTGCATACCTATGTAGCCGAGGAAGGTGATACCGTGCAGAGCGTCGTGGATACCACCGGCGTCACCTTTGACTCGCTGGCCCAGATGAACCCCGACCTGCAAAGCCTGGATCAGGAGATTCCCGCCGGCACCGAGCTGTTGACGGGCGCGTCCTCGGCCGAACTGCTGAAAGTCAAGGTCGTGCAGACCGAGACCGAGACCGTCGCCATCCCGTTCAGCACCGAAAAGTCCGAGTCCGATGAATACGACTTCGGCAAGACCGTCACCCTGCAGGAAGGTGTGGACGGCCTCGAGGACGTCACCTACGAGATTACGATGATCGACGGCGAAGTCACCGACCGCCAAGCGGTTTCCTACAACGTGCTGCAGGAGCCTGTCACCCAGATCACCGTGACCGGCACCAAGCTGAAGAACGGTATGGTGGCCAAGCTCGGCTCTGGTTCCTTCGTCTGGCCGGTTCCCGGCTACAAGTATGTCAGCCGCTGGATGGGCAATGGCCACCGCGGCGCGGACATCTGCGCCGCCTACGGCACGCCGATTTATGCTTCCGACTCCGGCACCGTCATCGCCGCCGGCTGGCACTACTCTTACGGCAACTACGTCGAGATCGATCACGGCAACGGCTACAAAACGCTGTACGCCCACATGTCCCGCATCCTGGTCAGCCAGGGTCAGGCCGTCAGCAAGATGGACCAGATCGGCGAGGTCGGCTCCACCGGTAACTCCACCGGCAACCATTGCCACTTTGAGATGTACTATAACAATGTCCTGTTCAGCGCGCAGACACTATTCGGCGGCATGTAATTTCTGTCGAACTCTACAATATTTCAGCGCATATCCTGTGCCTGCGACAGACTTTCACAAATATTTTGCAAATGTCTTGTGCCCCACTTTTCAAATGCCACAAAATAGTGTATAATGTATGAAAGTGCGCATGGGTGCCTTGTCCCGGCGAGAGGGATGCCAGGCCCGCACCTGCACAAAGGAGAGCTACACTTGGAAAAATTCGTGATACGCGGGGGAGCCCCGCTGCATGGCGATGTCAACATCGGCGGTGCCAAAAATGCTGCCGTTGCCATTTTGCCGGCTACCATTTTGGCTGCCGATAAATGTCTGATTGAAAACCTGCCCTGTATCAGCGATGTTATGGCCTCGCTGCAAATTTTAAGCGAGCTGGGCGCCAGTATCCGCATGGTCAGCCGCAGCACCTATGAAATTGATACCACCCACATTGATTGCACCGAAGTGTCGAACGAGTTGTCCCGCCAGATGCGGGCCAGCTACTACTTCTTGGGTGCGCTGCTGGGCCGTTTTGGTGCAGGCCAGGTTGCTATGCCCGGCGGCTGCAACCTCGGCCCCCGTCCCATTGACCAGCATTTGAAGGCTTTCACCGCCTTTGGCGCTGAGGACTCGGTGGAGTACGGTCAGATCCATGTCAAGGCCGACCACCTGGTGGGCGGGCATGTGTTCTTTGACACGGTGTCCGTCGGTGCTACCATGAACGCCATGCTGGCTGCCGTGCTGGCAGAGGGCACGACCATTCTGGAAAACGTAGCTCGTGAGCCGCACATTGTGGACCTTGCTAACTTCTTGAACATGATGGGCGCTGACGTGCATGGTGCCGGTACCGACGTTATCAAAATTCATGGCGTCAAAAAGATGCACGGATGCAACTATTCCATCATTCCGGACCAGATCGAGGCAGGTAGCTACATGGTAGCCGCCGCCATCACCAAGGGCGATGTAACGCTGCATAACGTCATCCCGAAGCATCTGGAGCCGATTACTGCCAAGCTGCGCGCGGCTGGCTGCACGATCCAGGAATACGACGACGCACTGCGCATCACCCGCACCGGCCCGCTGCATCCGCTGAAAGTCAAGACGATGCCGCATCCCGGTTTCCCGACCGACATGCAGCCGCTGATGACCGCGCTGCTCACCTTGGCCGATGGTACCTCCATCGTGACTGAGGGCATCTGGGAGAACCGCTTCCGTTATGTGGACGAACTGATTCACATGGGTGCTAACATCCAGGTGGACGGCCAGGTCGCCGTCATTGAGGGCATCAAGGAGCTGCGCCCTGCGCCGTTGCGTGCCACCGACCTGCGTGCCGGTGCCGCGATGGTAGTTGCCGCACTGGCTGCTAATGGTGTCAGCGAGATTGACGAGACCATCCACATTGAGCGCGGCTACGAGAACATCGTGGAAAAGCTGCAGCTTCTCGGCGCTGACATCCGCCGCGTGGAGATCCCCGCCAGCAGCATTTCGCGGGCAATGTAACTGTACATTCTTTATGGGTCGCTTGTGCGGCCCATTTTTTCTGGACTGAATACGAGGAAAGAACATGGCTTTATTTACCACCCTGTATTCCGGCTCATCAGGCAACTGCGGCCTGGTCCGGGAGGGGAACCAATACCTGCTGGTGGACATGGGCAAAAGCTGCCGCACCACTCTGACCGCGCTGCGCCGCCTGGACCTGGCCATCAGCGATTGTGCCGGTATCTTAGTTACCCACGAACACTCCGATCATGTAGCCGGGCTGGATACCTTTTTAAAAAAGTATCCCATCCCCGTATACAGCAGTGCCGACACACTGGACGCACTGGATTCCCGCGGGACGCTGCCACCGGCTGTGGAGACCTCCGCCATGGATGGGGGAAACCCGTTTGATATTGGTCCGTTCAAGGTCAGCTCTTTTCCTACCAGCCACGATGTGCCTTGCTGCGGCTACCGCATCGAGACCCCGGACGGCCGCCGCATGGCCCTTGCCACCGACCTTGGCATCCTGACCCCCGTGGTGCAGGACAGCCTGCTGGGCTGCGACCTCGTCGCGCTGGAGGCCAACTACGACGCTTTCAGCCTGCACGGCGGGCCGTATCCCTACTACTTAAAGCAGCGCATCGCCAGCGACCGCGGCCATCTGGACAACAGGGCCTGCGCTGCCGAGATTCTGGACCTCATTCAGGAGGGCTGCAAAAAGTTTGCGCTGTGCCATTTGAGCCAGACCAACAATTCGCCGGAGCTTGCGCTGACCACCGTGTACAATGTGCTGCTGGCCGCCGGTATCCAGCCGGGGCGTGATGTGCTGATCCAGGCGCAGGAGCGCAACGACATCAGCCCGTACATCGAATTTTAAGTTTAAGGGGACGCCCGCATGCAGAACATTGATTTAATTTGTATCGGCAAGATGAATGCTTCTTATTTTGCCGCCGGTGTGGCCGAGTACCAGAAACGTCTGGGCGGCTTCTGCAACTTCCGCATCATCGAACTGCCAGAAGCCTCCATCGCCGACAAAAACGCCAGCGACAGGCAGATCGCTAAAGCCCTGCAGAAAGAGGCCGACGCCATCTTAGCCTCGGTGCGCAAGGGCGCGTATCTCGTCGCACTTTGTGTCGAGGGCAAGCAGATCTCCAGCGAAGATCTGGCCGCCCTGCTGGCGGAGCGTGCCGGCAGCGGAGCCGGGGATATCGCCTTTGTCATCGGTTCCTCCCACGGGCTGGACGACCGCGTTAAAAAAGCCGCACAGGCCCGCATCAGCATGGGACGCATCACACTGCCCCACCAGCTGGCCCGCCTGGTGCTGACCGAACAACTCTACCGCGCCTGCACCATCAACGCCGGTATGAAGTACCACAAATAAACCTGCCATTACACAAAAATCCCCGCACACGAGAAATGATATGAACCCCAAAAGTTAGACAAAAAACGAATTAAGCGGCCCCAACGGTCTGAATCCTGTATTGCACAGGGCTCAGGCAGTTTAGTTTTAATTTGATTCGGCGATTGTTGTAATAGTCGATGTAATCGACAATAGCTTTTTCGAGCTGGTCAATTAAATCAAATTTTTCCAGATAGAACAGTTCCGTTTTGAGCAGTCCAAAGAAGTTCTCGGCAACTGCATTGTCCAGACAGGTAGCTTTCCGAGACATACTTTGCGTAATGCCCTTTGCCTTCAGCAGATTCTGGTAGGACTTCATCTGGTACTGCCAGCCTTGATCCGAATGCAGAATCAAATTGTCAACCTTGTCCGGCAGCTTCTGAAAAGCACCTTCAATCATATCTGTAATCTGCTTGAAGTTTGGATGGCGGCTCAGATTATAACTAACAACTTCGCCATTAAACAAATCAAGAATTGGAGACAGGTAGAGTTTCTGGTCGTTCACTTTGAACTCGGTAACATCTGTGACCCATTTTCGATTCGGCTGATTTGTCTTGAAATGCCGTTCCAGCAGGTTCGGAGCAACTTCTCCGACTTCACCCTTGTAGGAATTGTACTTTCTTTTTGCACGAACCCGGCAGACCAGGCCCAGTTGTTTCATGAGTTTCTGAACGGTCTTGTGATTTACGCAAATATTGTTGTTATGCAGTTCTTTTGTGATTCTGCGGTATCCATATCGTTTTTTGTTTTCGTTGAAGATTATAACAATCTGTTTCTTTACCATCTGGTATTTGGCAGGATTCTGAGACTGGTGCAGATAGTAGTAGAACGTGCTGCGAGGAAGTCTGGCAAGTTGCAGCAGTGCTTTCAGAGGGTATTTCTGCCTCAGTTCCTGAACTACTTGTGCTTTCTGTTTTGGCGTTCCTCTTCCAGCACCAAGGC
>UQDG01000002.1 GCA_900539695.1 uncultured Oscillospiraceae bacterium | reverse complement strand
GCCTGCAATTCACAGACAGCAAGCCCTTTCGGCTGCTTGAACAATTTTTACTTCAAAATATTGTCTAACTTTTGGGGGTCACTTCACCGGGCCTGTCTGGTTTTTATTTTTGTTTGCCTATTGACAACTGTGTATACTGCGTATATACTGTGTATATCGAATGTGCACAGTTCGATCACAAGGAGTACTCACAAATGGAAATTTACCTATCCAACAGCGGACAGGAGCCGATCTACGCGCAGATCACACGGCAGATCAAGCAGCAGATCTTGTCCGGCCAACTACATGAGGGGGACGCTCTGCCCAGTATCCGCCTGCTGGCAAAAGAACTGCGTATCAGCGTTATTACTACCAAGCGCGCCTATGAGGACCTCGAGGCCGAGGGCTTCCTCGTGACCCAGCCGGGCCGCGGCAGCTTTGTGGCACCCCAGAATCCCGCCCTGCTGCATGAACAACACCTGAAAAAAGTCGAAGACTGCCTGCAAGGCGCGGTGGACGCTGCGCGGCTGGGCGGCATCGGCTATGAGGAGGTCGCCGAGACCTTGCGCCTTTTATGGGAGGGCTGAACTATGCTTACCACAGCCGCCGCTTTGCGCGGTGCTACGAAACATTATAAAACATTTGCCCTGGGTCCCGTCGACCTTGCGGTCCCGGCGGGCAGTATCCTGGGCCTGATCGGTGAGAACGGTGCAGGCAAGACCACTGCGCTGAAACTGCTGTGCGGGGCCATCCGGCCGGCCGGCGGCAGCGTGGAACTGCTGGGCGGCTCCCCTGCCGACCCCGCCATCCGCGCCCGCATCGGCGTGGTGTTTGAGGATGCCTATTTCCCTGATTGCTTCAACGCTGCCTGCGTGGGCAAAAGCATGGCGGGCATCTTTGGTAAGCGCTGGGACACTGCGAAATTTGACGCGCTGGTGCGTCGTTTTGAGCTGGACGGCAGCAAAAAAATTAAAGAGTACAGCCGCGGCATGCGGATGAAACTGAGCCTTGCCACCGCCCTGGCCCACGACCCGGAGCTGCTGATCCTGGACGAAGCCACCGCAGGGCTGGACCCTGTGGTGCGCGGCGAACTGCTGGACCTGCTGCTGGACTTCATCCAGGACGAGCAGCACAGCGTGCTGATGAGCAGCCACATTACCAGCGATTTGGAACAGGTCGCCGATGCCATCGCCTACCTGCATCACGGCCAGTTGTTGTTCTGCGAAAATAAGGACGATCTGCTGCAGGAATACGGCCTGCTGCGCTGCGCCGAGACCGACCTTGCCCGCCTGCCCGAGGGCTGTGCCATCTACACCCGACGCGGGGCGTTCGGCTGCGAAACGCTGGTCAAGGACCGCACCGCCGCCCATACCGCCCTGCCCGATGCCGTCTGCGATAGTGCCAGCATCGATGACATCATGCGCTTTTATAGCGGGAGGGATGCACAATGAAAGGACTTTTGTATAAAGACATCAGCATTATGACCCGCAGCTTCAAGGGCAACATTCTGCTGCTGGTGGCGCTGTACGGAGTGCTCATTTTGGTCACGAGAGAGGCTTACCTGGCCTATGCCATGACGGTGGTGTGGGGTATCTACGTGGCCTCGACCATCAACTACGATGAACAGGCCCACTGGGACGCCTACGCCGCCACTCTGCCGGTAACGCCGGGGCAAGTCATCGGCAGCAAGTATCTGCTGTGCGCGGCCAGCACGGCCATCGGTGCGGTGCTTTCGCGGGCACTGGTGTTTTTGGCAGGCGTTGGAGGGGCCGAGTACACCCTCGGCATCCTGGTCTGCGCCGAGGTCTCGGTGCTGATGAACGCGCTGTTGATGCCAATCACCTACCGTTTTGGTGCGGCCAAGTCGCGCGCGTATTTAATGGTCATTGTGTTTGCTATCGTTTTCGGGGCGTGTTTTGTCGCACAGGAGATTCTACAAAACCAGACGCAGGTGGGCATTGCCGGCATGAATACCACATTGCAAGCCAAAACCGCCCTTATAGCGGGCATAATTGCCCTGTCGCTCTTGTTGACTGCTGTGCTTTATGCCATCAGTTACACCATTTGTGTGCGCGTCTACGCGAAAAAAGAGAAATGAAAAACCTGCGCTCTGCTTTCACACAGGGCGCAGGTTTCGTTTATCGCAGCATTGTAGGGGAGGATGCTCGCATCGACCCCTACAAAATGAGAGGCACCATATTATAAGTATCCTCCGCTCCTTAGCAGAAAGATCCATCCGGTCAGCGTCAACGCCGAGAGCAGTGTCGTGGTGGCAATGCAGCTTGACGTCAGCACACCCTCATGGCCCATATTCTTCGCCATGACGTAAGAGCTGGGCGTCGTGGGGCTGCCCAGCATAATGAGCAGCGCGATCAATTCCTCATTCCGGAACCCCAGCATCACAGCCACCGGCACAAACACCGCCGCCAGCCCCACGGTCTTCAGCAGGGCTGCTACCAGCGTGGGCACCAGCTTTTTGATGGCCTTGGCCCCCTCAAAACTTGCACCGATGGACAGCAGCGCCAGTGGGGTAGTGACGGAGGCCAGATTGTTCAACGTTTTGGTGGCAACAGCAGGCAGGCTGACCGGCAGCAGCGCAAACACCGTGCCGGTGATAATGCCCAGCAAGATCGGGTTGGTGGCCACGCCTTTCAGCAATTGTTTCAGCGAGGGGGCACCTTTCTGTTCGGGCGATTCCAGCATCAGAATCAGCACAGCAAAAATGTTGAACAGCGGTACGCTGCCCAGCATCATCAGCGGGGCCATGCCCGCCGTGCCGTAGATGTTCTGGATGAACGCCACGCCCAGCACAGCCGCACTGCTGCGGTAGCTGGCCTGCACGAACTCGCCTACGATGGACTTATCACGGATCAGGACATGCGCCGCGCCCCAGATCACTAAAATGCCGGCCAGCGTGGCCGCAAAGCAGAACAGCACAAACTTCGGCCGGAAATCATGCAGGATATCCACCGCCGACATGTCCAAAAACAGCATGATGGGCAGTGTGATTTTAAAGGTCAGCCTGTCCGCCGCCTTACAGAACTCCTTGGGCAGAAAGCCCCACTGCCGTAGCAGCCAGCCCGCCACCATGGTCAAAAACACCGGCAGGGTGGCGTTTAAGCTGAAGATTAAATTTTGCACAGGTATCTCCCCTTTTGTTCCCCTATAGACAAAATTCTACCACCCGCGCCCACGTTTGACAAGCGCAAAAAATCTGCGCGACAGGGCCGAAAACGCAGGATTTGTGCCTTGACAAAGTGCATGGAAATTGATATAATAAATTGCTGTGCTGAGAACAGCACAGTTATCCTTGCCTTTCGCATAAGTCGGAAGGCCAAAAGTCCAAAAGGAGGTGCTACAGAATATGGCAAAGTACGAAACCATGATGGTTACCACCGCGAACCTCGACGAAGAGGCTTCCAACGCTCTGATCAACAAGTTCAAGAACCTGATCGCAGCGAATGGTACGATCGATTCTGTTGATGATTGGGGCAAAAAGCGTCTTGCTTACCCCATCAACGATGAGACCGAGGGTGTGTACACTGTGATCAACTTCACCAGCGAGCCCGATTTCCCGGCTGAGCTGGATCGCGTTTTCAAGATCACTGAGGGCGTTCTTCGCAGCATGACTCTTGCTGTTGAGGAGTAAGGAGAAACCGAAATGCTGAATGTTGTTGCAATTATGGGCCGCCTTGCGCGTGACCCGGAACTGCGCCAGACCACGACCGGCAAAAACGTCGCTTCTTTCCGCATCGCTTGCGATCGCGGACGCCGTGACGCCAACGGCCAGAGCCAGGCAGACTGGATCGATGTGGTCGCGTGGGATCGCCAGGCAGAATTTGTCTGCAAGTATTTCCAGAAGGGTTCCCTGATCGTAGTGGACGGCCGTTTGCAGAGCCGCTCCTACCAGGATAAGACCGGCGCAAACCGCACGGCTGTTGAGGTCGTGGCAAACAACATCAATTTCGCGGGCCCCAAATCCTCGAACCCCGCACCGATGGGTGATAACGGCTATGCCGCACCCATGGCAGCCCCCGCCCGCCCGGCAGCGCAGCAGGCACCGGCGCCCAGCTATTCCGCTGGCAGCAACGATGACTTTGCTCTGATCGAGGACGAAGGCGACCTGCCCTTCTAAGAATCGAAAGTATCAATCTATAAGGAGGTTACCACAATGGCTATGGATCGTTCTTCCCGCCCGATGCATCGCGGCCGTAAAAAGGTCTGCAGCTTCTGCGTCGATCGCGTTGAGCACATTGATTACAAGGATCTGCCCCGCCTGCGCAAGTACGTAAGCGAGCGCGCTAAGATCATTCCCCGCCGTGTGACCGGTACCTGCGCTTTCCATCAGCGTGAGCTGACGGTTGCCATCAAGCGTGCCCGTTATATGGCTCTGATGCCCTACGTGAGCGACTAATTCGCGCGTCTGGTATTCACAAGCACAAAAAATCCGAGCAGCCCGTTTCGGCGGGCTGCTCGATTTTTGTTTATAAATGATTTGGCTGCATGTAAGGGTTGATGCTCGCATCGACCCATACATGCAGAAAACTATACACCAAATCAAAAAAGGGAGGCGCACATCTGTGCGGCTCCCCTGCTGTTTATAACCTATAAATTATTCTTTCGCTTCCGCTTCTGCCTTTTTGGCGGCTTTCTTGGCCTTGCGGGCTTTGCGCTTTTTGTGGATCAGCGCCAATACCAGGATCAACGCCGCGGCACCGCCTGCGCAGACAGCGATCAGCGGCACCTTGCTTTCCGGCAGGCGGAAAGCGGCCAGGCCGGTGGTACCGGCGGGAGCGGTGAACTTCAGGTAGCTGCCGTCCACGGTGGCGTCCACCTTCTGCCAGCCGTCCGCGGTCTGCAGGTACACTTCCACATTGTCCGGGCCGTCCGGGGCCAGGTAGCGCATCGTATGGCTGGTATCGCCGTCAATGTCGAAGAAGCTCCAGCTCTCCAGATGGCTGCCCACCGCTGCCGGTGCGTCGCTGCTCTCGGTCAGGTCCAGGGCCTCAGTGGTGGCAAAGGTGCCTTCCACCAGCAGGATGGCACGGCCGTCGCGCTCGGCGCTGCTCTCGCGGGTGGTGTTCAGCTGCGAATACTCGGCGTTGATGGTCATATCAAAGGTGATGCTGCTGAAATCGGTGGTGTCCCACTCGCCGTAGCTGCCCTCTTTGGCGGGCACAACGGGGACATCCTCGTCGGCCAGGCTGCCGCCGTAGGGTACGTCACACTGGGCCACCAGCGTGTCGCCGTCCATAAAGCGCAGCGTCAGGTTCGAGAAGGCCAGCGGCACATCGCCCTGTGCCAGGAAGTCATCATAGCTCATCGGCTCGGCGATGCCGGCGTAACTCACGCCGTCGATGCCGGAGGAACCCTCGTCCACGAAGGTGTTGCCGGTTACATCGCCGCCCAGCGGGTCCTCCACATAGCCGGCGATGGCCCCCATCTGCTCGGTGGCAGTGTCGATGACGACCATTGCGCGGCAGTTTTCCACGGTCTTGCCGCTGCCTACGATGCCGCCGACCTGTTTCGAGCCGGAAAGGCGGCACTTGGCGCTGCTTTCGCGCACGATCGACTTGCTGGAACCAGCCACGCCGCCCACACACTTGGCGTCCTCGGCGTCCACGGCGCCAAAGCCGTAGCAGCTGATGGCAGAGCCCATCTCCATGCTGCCCACGATGCCGCCTGCGTTTTCCTTCTTGGCGGTCACGGTGCCGTAGTTTGTGCAGTCACGCACGACCACACGGGATTTAAAGGTAAAGTTCAGCGATTGGCTGCCATCGATGGTAAAGTCATCCTCGGGGTCCAGGTCGTTCTCGCGGGCCATGGCACCGGTGATGCCGCCGGCGTTGATGTCGGCGTTGACATTGCCCTCGTTGATGCAGTTGGTGACCTTTCCCTCTACGTCCTCCTCGGTGTCCTCGTCAGAGACATCGTTGATGAGGTCGTCCGTGTCGGTGGTGACGTTCTGGCTGGCGCCGGAAAGCGTCTGGCCGATCTTGTTCATCTGGGCCGTGATGGCGCGGATGTCGTTGATGAGGGCCTGCAGGTTGTTGTTGGTGTCGCTGCTCAGGCCGCTGACCGTATCGGTGATGCTGGTCAGGCTGCCGCTCAAGTCATTCTTGGCGGCAGTGATGCGGTCGGAATCCACCGCAATACTGGGGATGGTCAGCGAGAGCGAACCATCCGCGCCAGCCACGGCGCTGGCATCCAGACTGCCGGAACCGTTGTGATTGATGTCGATGGAGAGATCAGGCTGGCCGTGCACGACGCGCCCGGTCTCGTCCATGGCCTGGTTGTCAGTAGAATAGTCGGCCTCGGCGCTGGTGTCGGGCTGTGTTTCAGCGGGCACTTCCGGCTCCGGGACGACCGGATCGGGTTCGGGTGTGGGTGGCGGCGTGGCGGGGGTATCCGGCTGGGACGGTTCCTCGGGGGTGGGGGTCTCGACCGGCGTATCGTCATCCGGCAGTGGAGTCGGTGTCGGTGTCGGTGTGGGGATCGTGACATCCAGGTCCCAATGCTGATTGCCCTGATTGTTTTCAGAGCCGGAAAGGCTGCCGTTGATCAGGGCGCTCAGGTCGGTCTTGATGGTCTGGGTGCTTAGCGAAACACCGTTTTTGGTCTGGTCCAGCAGGGCGTCCACGGCGTTGCGGGCACCGGTGATGCGGCTTTGCAGGTCGTTGAGCTGGTTGCTCAGGCTGCTGCCTGCCGCGCTGGCGTCATCGCAGGCGCGATTGACCAGCGTTTGCAGGGTCTCCAGCTCACCGCCCAACTCCTGCAGGGTGTCCTGGGAGTAAAGCAGTGTGCTGCTGGGCTCCATCTGGCCCACGATGCCGCCGCCCTCTTTGCGGGCGTAGACGGGGCCGTAGTTGACGCAGCCCTCGACATAGCCGGTCTGGCTGCCCACGATGCCGCCGATGTTATAACCGATGTGCAGGTAGCCCACGGTGCCGCGGTTGAGGCAGGCGCGGACCACGCCGGAGGAAGTACCGGCGATACCGCCAATGTCGGTGATGTCAGCGGCATTCTCGGTGCCAATCAGATCGTTCAGCGTCAGCTCCGAGAGGTCGACTTCGTTCTGGTCGACGGTGGTGTTGACGTTGGCGTCGTTGCCGCAGTTGATGACCACGCCGTGGTTTTCACCCACGATGCCGCCGATGAAGTGGGCACCGTAGACGCTGCCGGTGGTGGTGCAGTTGTTGATGGTGCCGCTGCTCAGGTTGGTACCGGCGATGCCGCCCACAATGGATGCGCCGGAGGCAACGCCCTCGAACCGGCAGTTGATGAGCGTACCGGCGTTGCTGCCTACGATGCCGCCTACGGTGGTGCGGCTGCCGGAGGGCATCGAGCGGCCTCGGATGGTCAGATCATGTACCACGCCGTCGTCCTGGATGTAGCGGAAGAAGCCCGTCACCGAGCCGTCGTCCACCAGGCTCAGGCCGCTGATGGTGTGGCTGTTGCCGTCAAAGGTGCCGCTGAAGGTGGGGATACCGGCAAAGTCAACGCCGGTCAGGTCCAGGTCGGTGTTCAGGTCCACCGTGCGGTCCTCACTCCAGGAGTCGAGACGGCAATCGGCGACCAGCTGCAAAAGGTCTTCCACACTGTTGATGGAGACCGGCAGCTTCTCAGTCTCCTCTCCTTCTGCCCAGACGGGCAGGGCCAGCATCAGCAGCAGCGCCAGGGCAGTCAACCCGGCCAGCAGGCGGCGCGGGAAGTTCAGCTCGGTGTTCATTCAGCGTCGCCCCCTTTCGTGGTGTCGGCAGGTTCATTCGGGGATTCGTCGGTGGCGGTCACATCGCCTTCCGGCAGGTACATATCGGGTTCATCCACCGTGACTTCGGTGCCGGTGGAGATGCTGGCGTTGAACTGGCCATGCAGCACGCCTTTGATCTCGGCATCTACCACGCCGTTGATGTAACCGCGAACGCGGCCGTTGACGTGCATCGTGCCGCTGGCGGTGCGGGTGGTCACGCCGATGCCCTTCATCTCAAAGCTGGTGCGCTCGATGATGGAGTCGCCCAGTACCAGGATCTGCGGCAGAACAAACAGTACCAGGATGATGGAAATGATGGTGCCGCGGCCCAGACACTCGCCGATAGCGGCGATAACGGGGTTGGTGGTCAGCACGCTGATCAGCACACCCGCGGATGCCAGGATGGAGCCGGAGGTGAAGATGGTCGGGAAGGATTCGTTCAAAGCCGCTACAATGGCCTCTTTGTGGTGCATGACTTTCTTCAGGTCGGTGTAGTGGCTGGAGATAACGATAGCGTAGTCAATGTTCGCGCCCATCTGGATAGAGTTGACGATGAGGTAACCCAGGAAGTACAGCTGCGAGTGCTGCAGATACGGGAACGCAAAGTTGATCCAGATACTGCCCTGAATGACGATGATGAGCAGCACCGGCAGACCGGCAGACTTGAAGGTGAACAGCAAAACCAGAATAACGAACAACGCAGACAGCACGCTGATGAGCAGGTTGTCCTGGCCGAAGGAGCTGGACAGGTCCATGGCGCTGGTGGTATTGCCTACCACGTAGTAGTCACTGTCATAATACTTGCCCACGATGTCATGGATCTTGTCCACAAAGGCGAAAGTCTCGTCGCTTTCCTCGGGCACGTTCAGGTAGGCGACCAGGCGGCTGTACTTGTCACTCTGCAGCTGGACCTGAGCCTTGTCCAACTGGGCGAACAGGTCGTCCAGCGTGTCCTGCACATCGCCGCCCAGGGTGATGTTGCCGTCCTCCATCTCCTGTTTGAGGAACATAAACATATCGTACAGCGGAACTTTGTAGTCGCTCAGGCCGTTGATGATCTCGCCATACTCGTCGTGCTCGACGGCGTAGGCCCCATACAGAGCCTTGGCAATCTCGTAGTCCAGGTTGGCCAGCTCGGAGAGCTGGCGCGGGGTCAGGGCGTCGGTCAGCATGTAGCCGTCCATGGCTTCGATGTTGGCCAGACCTTGGGTAGAATCGACCTCGGGGCAACTGTCCAGCTCGGCCAAAATCTTGCCCTCGGACTCGTAATCGCCCGCCGGTACGATGATGGCCACCATGTTGCTGGTGCCAAACTCACCCTTGATCTTCTGGTAGGCGGCCTGACGCTCACTCTGCTTGGCGGTGACCAGGTCGGTGTAGGTGTAGCAGTAGGGGCACAGGTTCGCAAAAACAGCTGCCGCGATGATGACCACCGCAAAGATGGGCGGCACGATGTAGCGGGTCTTGACGTCGAACTTGCCTACGGCAGTGATCCTGGGCACCAGGTTCTTGTGGCGGGTCTTGTCGATCAGCTTGCTGAACAGCACCAGCAGGCCGGGCATCAACGTAAAGACCGACAGCATACTGAACAGGATGGCCTTGATCAGCACAGTAGCCAGGTCGCGGCCAATGCCAAAGTGCATGAACGCCAGGGCGGCCAGGCCGCTGATGGTGGTCAGCGAGGAGGAAGAGATCTCCGGGATGGCCTTGGAAAGCGCGGCAATGCAGGCTTCCCGAACGCCCAGCGTCTCGTGCTCGTCGCTGAAGCGGTGGCACAGAATGATGGCGTAGTCGATGGCCAGCGCCAGCTGCAAAATGACCGTGACCGAGTTGGAGATGAAGCTGATGGTGCCGCACAGGAAGTTGGTGCCCATGTTCAGCAAGGCGGCGGCACCAAAAGTCATGATGAGCACAGGCACCTCGGCGTAAGAACGGGAGGTCAGCGTCAGCACCAGTACAATGATGACGGCGGCGATGACGATGATAACGCTCATCTCGGATTGCAGGTCCGCCGAAGAATCGTAGCCGACCTCGGTGTAGATCGAGGTGTCGTAGTCGGCCAGCTCGGCGCGGATCTCGTCCATGGCGGCCTCGGCGCGGGGATCGTCGACCTCGCCGTCAAAACTGACCGAGAACAGCGCGGAGGAATCCTTGTAGTGGTCTGAGGTCTCGTCGAAGTCGATGGAGTCCACACCGTCGATGTCCTCCAGCTGTTCTTCCAGCTGAACGGCCTTATCGTAGGTGATGTTGGACACCATGACGCGGGCCGTGCCATAGGTGGTGAAGTTGTCGTTCATCACAGTCAGGCCCTGGCGGGTCTCGGTGGAGTCCGGCAGGTAGGTGGTGATGTCGTTTTCCACGTTGACCCAGCCCGTAGCAATGACACAGAAAATCAACGCAAAGATGTATAAAAGGAAAATCAGGTTACGCTTATCGACGATAAGCGTCGCCAGCTTTTCCATCGCATTACCTTTTGGCTTTTCGTTTTCCAAAGAAATGCAGCCTCCCTTAAAGTGGATGTCCCCCTATTTTGTATGCTACCATTATAAGAAAAAAATCCGTTTTGTGAAAGAGACAAAACGGATTTAATGTACAAAAATATGAACGCCTTTTTGTGTAAAAATACTAATAAATTGTGAACACTTTATTGAGGCAAAACTGCCGCCAAAGCGGCAGGGACGGTTTGGTAATAGTTGAATGAAAAAGAGTCATCGATGATACCCTCGCTGCCGGTGTAGTGGGCGTTTGTCTTGATGACCGCCCAGCAGTTTTGCGGCAGCGGCACCCAGATCTCGGCGCACGGCGCACCCCAGTTGTCCTGAGAGGCGCAGCTGCGCAGGGCCTTCGGCGTGACCGCGACGGGCAGCGGCACAGCGGCATCCCAGGCAGAAATCAGGGCGTCGTTGCAGGGCGTTGTGTAAAATTCGTCTGTATAGCTGCCGTCGGCCAGCGCGGTAAAAAACTGATTGAGGGCTTTGCATACGACTTCCAGCTTGGTATCGGTCAGTACATTGCCGTCAGGCGGGACCGCATAGCTAGTAATGCCGTAGGGCGGCGTTTCCACGGAGCCGAGGTCCTGCACGCTGCGGTTCTCGTAGTGGTGGCCATCATCGTCCTCGTTGAGCACCCAGTAGGCGTCATAGCATTGCAGGGACGCAGGACCCCAGGCCAGCCCCAGCGGATTGGTAAGCTCGGCAGAAGTGATTCCCCAGAAAGAAACGTCCTCACTGGGGGATTCGTAATAGCTGGCCAGGGTCACGCTTTGCGTGTCCTCATAAAAAGGCGAACGGCCCAGCCAATCTACTTTTCCGTCCGCATCGAACGAGAGGTAATACTCATGCCGTCCGCACAGAAACGGCGTGTTGCCGGGGTTAGTGACGGTCAGGGAAAGGAACGGGCTGTCATATTCCCCGCCATACAGGGCGGCTTCCGTGACATTCAGCCCATCAAGGTCATCTAAAGGGAAAGTGTCGGTCAGCACACGTTCTGAGCAGGCAGCCCGCACTTCCTCCACATCGTTGTTGTATAGGCCCATAGCCAGACGGTGGGCATTTTCCTTGGCGGTATCATCGCGCAGAGACATGGAATACCACCAGAAATTGGCGGGTGTTTCTTTGGTGCTGTCCAGCGGCAGCATGGTATATTCCAGCAGGCTGGCCGGGTTAGGCGTAGGCGCGGGAGTTGGTTCTGGTGTAGGTTCTGCCGTTGGCTCCGGCGTAATTGCTGGTTCCGCCGCCGTGGAGACAGACGGTTCAGCCGAACTAGACACAGCAGTCCCCTCCCCTGCTGCGCAGCCCGCCAGCAGCAGGGTGCAGGCCAGCGCAGCACAAGTAATACGCAATTTCATAAAAATACACCACCTTTTTATTACACGAGAAACTCAGAGGCTCCCTTGTGTAAAGGGAGCT
Organism: uncultured Oscillospiraceae bacterium; assembly: GCA_900539695.1. GTDB lineage: Bacteria > Bacillota > Clostridia > Oscillospirales > Ruminococcaceae > Gemmiger. The sequence goes on along the minus strand of UQDG01000002.1, from coordinate 157,592 downwards.
GTCAGCAAAGCTGACTGAGGGATTGTCCTGTCTGCGTTGTGATGCGGTTATAATCGTCACGCTTCAATCCCTCCGTCTGCGCTACGCACAGCAACCTCCCTTTACACAAGGGAGGCTTTTACCATCTACTCTAATTATACCGTCCTATGTTTCCAATATGTTACAAAAATGCCCACAAAAACAAAAACACCGTGCGGTGTTGAACCACACGGTGTTAAAAGCTATTGTTAAGCTAAAATTACTTCAGCTCGACCTTAGCGCCGACCTCAGCCAGCTTCTTCTGGATGTCCTCAGCGTCAGCCTTGGAAGCCTGCTCCTTCAGCTTGGCGTTCGGGGTCTCAACCAGCTTCTTGGCCTCCATCAGGGAAGCGCCGGTCAGCTCCTTAACGGTCTTGATGACCTGCATCTTGTTGGCGCCAACGTCAGCCAGGATGACGTCGAACTCGGTCTTCTCTTCCTCAGCGGGAGCGGCAGCGCCGGCAGCAGCGGGAGCAGCAGCAGCAACAGCAGAAACGCCGAACTCCTCGCAGATGGTATCAACGAGCTCTTTCAGCTCCAGGACAGTCATAGTCTTGACAGACTCGACAATGGCAGTGATCTTCTCAGAAGCCATGGTAGTTACCTCCATAAATTGTAATGTTTTAAGCGGCGCGGTTTGTATTAGAGCGCTGCGCCTGGGCGCTCAAGCAGCTGTGCCTAAAATCAGGCAGCAGTCTCGTCCTGCTTGTCGACGATACCCTGCAGGGCAACGGCCAGGCCGCCAACGATACCGTTGAGGGAGCCAGCCAGCATGGAGAGCAGACCTTCGCGGTTGGGCATGGTAGACAGGCTCTTGATACCTGCAGCGTCCATGACCTGACCATCGCAGAAGCCGCCCTTGACGACGAAGCGCTTGGACTTGTCGGCGTCAGCAAACTTGCACAGGATGCGAGCAGCAGCAGCCGGATCCTCCGGAGACAGAGCGATAGCCGTGTCACCCTTGAAGTACTCGGTCAGACCCTCGTACTGGGTGCCCTTAACGGCCAGGCGCAGCATGGTGTTCTTGACGACCATGTAATGGACGCCAGCCTCACGCAGCTCCTTACGCAGCTTGGTGTCGTCAGCAACGCTGATGCCGTTGTAAGCAACGACAACACCGGCCAGAGAACCAGCGATCTTCTCGTTCAGGTCCTTGACAAGAGCCTTCTTGGATTCCAGAATCTTTGCACTGGGCATTTGAATTTCACCTCATTCCACTTACAGATTGGTTTCGGTAAGTGGCTTTCTTGTGATTATACAGAAAAAAGCCATCTTCCCGTCGCCGGGAAAATGGCTTGATAGCTTTGCAATCAAACGCACGTTTCTCGGCAGGTGAGCTTGCGCTCATTATGCCTTGCGGCACCTGCTGTCTTAAAAACAGCTTAATTAGTATAGCACAGAAACGTGCGTTTGTCAATAGCTTTTCTCAGTAAAACCTGAAAAATTAGACACCGTACTTGTTGGTGGCAACGCGGACGCCGGGGCCCATGGTGGTGGCGATGGTTGCGCTCTTGAAGTACTGGCCCTTGGCGGCGGCGGGCTTAGCCTTGGCGATGGCATCCAGGACGGTGTCCAGGTTGGTCATCAGCTTCTCGGCGCCGAAAGAGGCCTTGCCGATGGGCACATGGATGATGTTCTGCTTGTCCAGACGGTACTCGATCTTACCAGCCTTGGCCTCGGAAACAGCCTTGCCCAGGTCGGGAGCAACGGTACCGGCCTTGGGGTTCGGCATCAGGCCGCGGGGGCCCAGGACCTTACCGAGACGGCCAACGCGGCCCATCATGTCGGGGGTGGTGACCAGGACGTCGAAGTCCAGGTAGCCGCCGGCGATCTTGGCGATCAGCTCATCATCGCCGACCTCCTGTGCGCCTGCAGCCTCAGCGGCCTTGGCAGCATCGCCCTTGGCGATAGCGATAACGCGAACGTTCTTGCCGGTGCCGTTGGGCAGGACAACAGCGCCGCGGACCTGCTGGTCAGCGTGGCGGCTGTCAACGCCCAGGCGGACGTGCAGCTCAACGGTCTCGTCGAACTTAGCGGTAGCGGTCTTGCAGCACAGCTCCAGGGCCTCGCTAGGATCATAAGTCTTGCTGCTCTCGATCAGCTTAGCAGCGTCGGTATACTTCTTGCCGTGTTTCATTGCTTATTCCCCTCCTGTTCAACCCTCAACGGTAACGCCCATGCTGCGGGCGGTGCCCTTGATCATGCTGACAGCAGCTTCCAGAGAAGCAGCGTTCAGGTCGGGCATCTTGGTCTTGGCGATCTCCTCGGCCTGAGCCAGCGTGATGGAGCCAACCTTGTTCTTGTTGGGCACGCCGGAAGCAGTGTCGATGCCGGCAGCCTTCTTGATCAGAACGGGAGCCGGAGGAGTCTTGGTGATGAAGCTGAAGGAGCGGTCAGCATAAACGGTGATGACAACGGGGATGATCATGCCCATCTGGTTCTTGGTACGCTCGTTGAACTCTTTGGTGAAGGCCATGATGTTAACGCCCTTCTGGCCCAGGGCAGGACCAACAGGGGGAGCCGGAGTTGCCTTGCCGGCGGGGATTTGCAGCTTGATGTAGCCAGTGATTTTCTGTGCCATAATACTTGCACCTCCAAATTTTGTGGTGAGTTGCGGCCTGCGGTGCAGACCTCCCACGGGCGTGCGACCTCCGCACGCCCTATAAAAACCGTACCCCAGGCCAAAGCCTGTTCGCGGTCTCTACCGGAAATTGCGATGTTCTGATTTATATCAGAACAGTTTGACCTGATGCAGCTCCAGTTCTGCGGGCAGCTCGCGGCCAAACATGGTGATTTTTACGCGCACCTTGCGCGCGGGAATGTCGATCTCCTCGACAGTACCGACGGAACCTTCCATCGGGCCGGCGGTGATCTCCACCGTATCGCCGACCTTGTAGTCGACCGTAAGCTCGGCCGTGGTCTCAACGCCCATTTTGGCAACCTCAGCCTCGCTCAGGGGCTCAGGCTTGGATTCAGGGCCGACAAAACCGGTGCAGCCGCGGGTATTGCGCACGATGTACCAGGTGCTGTCGTTCATGACCATTTTGACGAAAACGTAACCGGGATACAGCTTGCGCTGCACCTCTTTTTCGCCGGTCTTGTTGCCGCGCTTGTCCAGGACTTCTTCCAGGACGGTCTCGGTGGGGACCTTGACATCGCAGATCAGGTCCTGGATGCGGCGGTTTTCTACCATCGTCATCAGGTCCTGGGCTACTTTGTTTTCGTAACCGGAATAGGTATGGACTACATACCAGGATGCTTGTTCAGCCATGGTCTTTGCCTCCGCTTAAAGCGCTCAGGCGCCGATCATCAGATGGATGGCGCCGCCGAAGATGAGATCCAGCAGGATCAGCACGACAGCTGCGACCAGCACGACCACGAGCACCGTGATGGTGTTGGTCTTTACATCGGCTTTGCTGGGCCATACGACCTTTTTCAACTCGCCTTTAGTATCCTTAAAATACTTGCCGATGCCTTTGAAAAAGTTCTTGACCTTGCCAAAAAACGAAGTTTTCTTGGTCTTGTCGCTTTGAGCCTGGGCTGCGGTGTTAACCGCTTTTTTGTCTGCCATCTCTAAGCTCCTATCCTCACTTGGTTTCGCGGTGAAGGGTATGCTTCTTGCAGAAACGGCAATACTTCTTCATCTCAAGACGATCAGGAGAATTCTTCTTGTTCTTCTCCTTGTTGTAGTTGCGCTGCTTGCACTCGGTGCAAGCCAGGGTGATCTTGACAGTCATTGTTCGGCACCTCCATTATCGGTTAATAAGCCTCCCTCGCGCTTGCAGGCTGCCCGCGAAAATGGGCATAAAAAATAAACCCGCAAAAGAGGTGTTACTATAGTACCACAACTGCGGGTTTACGTCAAGAGAATTTACAAATTTTTTTGCGTTGCTTGGAGAGGAATGTCGATCTCCTCCCCCAAAGTAAAGCTGTAGATGGTCAATTTGGTTACCGGCACAGCCAAACGCTGGGCAAAAGCGCGGCGGTACAGCTGCAATTGCGCGGCGTATTCCTTTATATAAAAGGCAGCATCGCGGCTGCGGTCGGTCTTGTAGTCCAAAATTTCGGCGTGGTCGTCATAGACCAGCACCAGGTCGGCAATGCCCTGCACCAGCACCTCAGCCTCGCACTCCCCTGCTTCGGGGGTGATCTGCGCAGCGGGCAGGGCGGTGATGAACGGTTCCTCCCGCAGTACGGCCCTGGCGTGGCGGATGCGCCGCCAGACAGCACTTTCAAAAAACGGGCGCACGCGGTCCAGGTCCAGTTTGTCGGCCAAGCCTGCATCCAGCAGGCGGGCATCGATCTGGCGCTGCACCTCGGCGTCCAGGTCGGGTGCGGTGCCGTCGAAGGGGACGCTCTGCATAAAGGCGTGGATGGCGGTGCCGCGCTCGGCCCCGGTCATGCCGGTTTTTTGCAAAAAGGCAGGGCGCTCCAGCGCCACAGGCCGCGCAGCGTGGGCCACGGCGCTGACGCTGACCTTGGCCGGGATCTTTTGCAGCGGGGCGCGGGGGCTGCGCCAGGCAAAGCTTTGGCGCAGGGTGTCCAGCAGGGCTTCGTCCGGCGCGGGCGCGGGGGCCGGTTCCGGCGCGGGGGCCGCCTCGGGCGCAGGCAATACCTTTATAGTAAGCGGTATGCGGGTGGGCAGGTAGTGGGGCAGCAGGCCGGTGTAGGCCCACAGCGCGTCACTGCTGGGGTGCAGCAGCACGGCGGTCAGCAGCCAGCCCGCCCAGCTGGACATGCCCTGCATGGCTTCGGGGCCGGTGGCCTCGGCGTGGGCGCAGAGGGCGGGTGTTTTCAGCGAGCTGGCTGCCTTTTTCAGCGGTATCGTGATAATCAGCGCATCCTGGGCGCGGGTCAGCGCCACGTACAAAACGCGCATCTCCTCGCTCAGCGTTTCGGTGCGGATGGCCTGGGCCAGCGCGGCGTAGGGCAGCGTTTTGTACCGCTTGGCGGTGCTGCCCGCCCGCAGCATGACGCCCACGCCCAGCCTGCTGTGGGTCAGCACTGGGCGGATGGCGTCGCTCTGGTTGAACTGGTGGGAGGTGTTGGCCACAAAGACCACCGGGAACTCCAACCCTTTGGAGCGGTGCACCGTCATGATGCTGACGCAGCCCGGCCGGGTTTGACCGCCGGTGTTTTGGGTCAGGCCGCCGTTTTGCCGGGCGGCATCCATGGCGCGGATAACCCCCGGCAGGCCGGTGCGCCCGGCAGAAGCCGCCCAGGCGCAGAAGGATTGCAGGTCCTCCCGGCAGCGGGCACCCTCAGGCAGGGCCCCCACGGCGGCTAAGTACCCGGTGCGCGCCAAAAGTTCCTCCAACAGCGCGTCCACCGGCAGGGTGCAGGCCAGGCGGCGGAACTCGGCCAGCGTTTCCAAAAACGGCGCAAACCGGGGCTGGCCGCCGTACAGCACCGCGCCGTACAAACTGCCCTCGGGGCAGGCACCGCGCAGGGTGACCAGATCGTCGGCGGTGTACGGGAACATGGGGCTGAGCAGCACCGCCGCCAGAGGAATGTCCTGGGCGGGGTTGTCGATGACCCGCAGCAGCGCCGCAAAGGGGCGGATGTGGGGCTCGTCCAGCAGGTCCGCAGCCGTATCGGCAAACACGGGGATACCCGCAGTGCGCAGGGCGGCTTCGTACACGGCAAAATCGCCGCGCCCGCGCAGCAAAATGCAGAAATCATCGTAGCGGCAGGGGCGCTGGCCGGTCTTGTCGCGCACGACAAAACCCTCGGCCATCATCTCCCGGATGCGGGCGGCAATGGCGGCGGCGTCCCCCTCGGCCCCGGCACCGTCAATGACATCGACCTCGCAGAAGCCGCGGTAATCGGTAGTTTTGCTGCCCACCACAAGGCGCTGGCCGTCGCCGTAGGCAACGCCGCCCAAGCCTTGAGAGAAGAACACCTCAAACAGATAGTTGATGCCTGCAATGACCCCCGGCGCACTGCGGAAGTTGGCATCCAGTGCCAGCGAGGCAGGCTGCGGTGCGGGCTGGGGGTAAGCCTGCCAGCGCTGCTGTTTGTCCACAAACACCTGCGGGTCGGCCTGGCGGAAGCGGTAGATGCTCTGCTTGATGTCGCCGACGAAGAAGAGGTTGTCCCCTTCCGGCCGAGCCAGCGCAAAGTAGATGGCATCCTGTAAGGCGTTGGTGTCCTGATACTCGTCCACCAGCACGGCCGAGTAGTGGCTGCTGACGGTGCGGCACAGCGGTGTGCGCTGGTTGTCGGGCGTCAGCAGCAGGTCCAGCGTCAGGTGCTCGAAATCGGCGTAGTCCAGCAGCTTTTCTTCGCACTTGGCGGCAAAGCAGGCATCGGCGAACTGCTGAGTCACCCGCACCAGCGCGTCCACCAGGGGCGCGGCGCGGCGGCGGTCAGCAGCGTATTCCTCGCCGGTACACAGCAAAAAGTCGGTGCGCAGGCTTTCGATCTGCTTTTTGGCGCGGGCGCGCAGCTCACTGGCCGCAAAGGCGCAGGGGTTGCCGTTCTTGCCGCCCTTGATGCGCCCGGCCCGCCGCCAGGCGGTGTCGAACTCGCCCAGCGCGGCCACGGATTTATCCCAATCGCCTTTCTCAAGTACCTGGCACAGCCAGGTCACGCGGTCGGCATCCTCCTGCAAAACGGCGGTGTAGGCAAAGTCGGCGGCTTCGTCTTTGGCGGCGGTGCGGGCCGCAGCCTGCAGCAAGGCGCGGGCACCCTGAGCGCGCTGCAAAGAGATAGCCAGCAGATTCTGCCCCCAGGGGGTGTCCTGGGGCGGGGTGTCCTGCTGCCACATGGCGGCAAACTGCTGCAGCACCTCGGCCGGGTGGGGCAGAGCACGGCTGAAATGGTACAGCTCCAGCACGGCGTTGCCGGCGGTATTGTCGGTGCGGCCCCGGTCGTAGAGGTCCGCAAAGGCGCGGAAATCTGCATCGGTGTAGGCCGATTCCAAAACGGCGGAAAGTGTCTCCTGCTCAATGCGGGCCAGCTCAGCTTCCTCGGCGGTGGTAAAGTCCGGCGGCACATCCAGCGCGGCAAAGTGCTGCTGCACAAAATGCAGGCAGAAGGCATCCACCGTGCCGATGGCTGCCCGCTGCAACAGCAATTGCTGGCGGCGCAGGCGTATGTCTCCGGGGTGGGCGCGCACTTCCTCGGCCAGGCGGGTGGTGATGTCCGCCCGCAGTTTGGCGGCGGCTGCGTTGGTAAAGGTCATGATAAGCAGGCTGTCGGCCTCCACGGGGTGGATCGGGTCGGTGATGAGGCCCACCACCCGCTCGACCAACACGCGGGTCTTGCCGGAACCGGCGGCCGCCGACACCAGCAAACTGCCGCCCCGGGCCGTAATGGCGGCCGATTGGGCGGGGGTAAATTGTATCTTGGCAGATTCAGGCATAGGCCAGCTTCCTCGTTCTCGTCATTCTTCAAAAGGTTCGTCCGGCACGGCGGGAGTGCGCTCGTGCTCGCCGTCCCGGTGGCGGCAGGCCATGCGGAACTCGCAGTAGGTGCAGGGGCTGCGGGCACCGGAACACAGCGGTTTGGCGTCGATCTCGCCGCTGTACAAATCCTGCGCCATTTGGGTCAGCAGGCCGTCCAGGTGGTCGCGGATGCGCCGCAGCTTGGCTTCGTCGGCCAGCCTCCCCTTGCTGTTGGTGATGCGTCCGGTCTTGGCGCTGAAATTCAGCGGCACAAACTCCCCTGTCCCTCTGGTGTCCATGGCGCGGTAGATACTCTCATTATCCAAAAGCAGGCCGTTCAGCGGGTAGGTGGGCTGCAGGTCGGCCTCTTCGCCGGATACTTCCTGCCGGGGCACGCTCTCGGGTGCAGGGTCAGCCAGCAGGTATTCTACGCCGGCGGCGGCAGGGGCCGGGAACAGCGAATCGCCGTTGCGTTCCAGCGTAAACAGATACAAAAGCATCTGGCAGTCCAGCCCGCAGTAGACTTCTTTGAGCTGGAAGTCCTTGCCGCCGGTCTTGTAGTCCACCACCCGCAGGTAAGTGCGGCCGTCGCCGGGCAGCGGCATGGCGTCCACGCGGTCGACGGTGCCCACCACGCGGATGGTATGCCCTGCCCCGTCATCCAGGCGCACCGGCTCGATGCGCGGGGCGTCGGGGTCGTCGCCGGGACGGTCATCGATGCGCAGCTCAAAGGCCACCGGCTGAAAGCCCGACTGGCGCAGGTCCCGCTGGATGAACCCCAGCAGGTTAACGAGGTTACGGCGGATGCGCTCCACTAAATACTGCATGCGCACGGTGGCGCCGGGCAGATTGGCGGTAACGTACTCGTCCACCAGACTGTCCACAAGGGCCTGCAATTCCTCAGGCGTCAGGTCCTTAAAGGCGGCGCCCTGGCGGCGCAGGGCGTTTTCCAGCACCCAGTGGGTCAGCGTGCCGCTGATGTTGGGGGCCAGCTCGGCCTTTTGGCGCGGTGCGGCCCGCAGAATGTACTGCAAAAAGTAGCCGAAGGGGCAGGTCTGGTATTTTTCAAACCGGGTGGGACTGATGCGCAGCTCCCGTCCCAGCAGCTTTTCCAGCGCGGCGGTGTTCTGCACTTTGGTGGGCGCATCGGGGTCGTCCTGGGCAATGCGTACCACGGCGGCGTACCCGGTGGAAAGCTCGCCGGTCTTTTCGGCTTCGTCCAGCGCGGTGCGAACAGCGGCACCGGCGGCGCTCTGGGCCGGGTCCTGGGTCAGCACGCCCAGCACATCCAGCGCGGCGGCGGGGGCGGCGGCCAGCTCGGCGGCGGTGGGCTGCACAAAGGGGGCCTGCAGCAGGTTCAGCACCGGGGCCAGTGCGGCGCTGGCGGGGTCAGTATCCTCGGCATGGGCGGCACCGGGCCAGCTGAGCCAAAGGAACCGCTGCGACACCGTGAGGGCCTTGTAAAAGCAGATGCCCTCGCGCAGGACTTTATTTTCAAAACAGTCGGGCAGTTCGGCCCCCTGATGGATCATCAAGTCGCGGTCGGCATGGGTCAAAAGGCCCTGGTCGCCGGGCGTCTGGGGAAACTCACCCTCCAGTAGACCCACCACAAACACAGCGTCGGTCTCCGGCAGGCGCATACGGCCCGCGGTGGTCAAGATCACGCTGTCCAGACTTTGGGGGATATGCCCCATGTCGGTGGTGCGCAGCAGCAGCGTGAACAGTTCGGCGTAGTCGACGGGGGCGAGCACTTCGTCCCCCAGCAGCAGGGCCAACTGGTTCAGCAGGCCCATGACCACGTTCCATTCCCGCAGCACTTCGTCCGCTTCGGGCAGGCGGCCCTGGGCACGCAGCGTTTCGGCCAGGGCGTTGAGGGTGTCCTCGGCCCCCAGGGCTTGTAAAAATAGGTAGAGCTGTTTGGTCAGCGCGGCGGCCCCGACGTTTTTGGTGCGGGGCAGAAAGTCTGCGACCCGCTCCATCACAAAGGCGCGGGCGGCTTCGGCGTCCGCCAAGGTCTGGCGGTCCTGCTCTTTATCGGTGCCCGCGTACCCGGCAGCGCTGCGGGTGAAGGGCTCACGCCAATCGGCGGCGCGCAACGGCCAGGTGTAAGCATAGTTTTCCAGTGCGCACTGTTGCTGTTCCGGCAGGTCGACGAGGCCGGTCTTGAGCAGACGCAGCAAACTGCGGCTGGAGACACCGCCGCGGGCCAGGTCCAGCGCGGCATGCACGGCGCGGGCGGGGGCGGTGTTCTCCGGCATGGTGGCTTCGTCGCAAAACAGCGGGATGCCCTGCAGGCGGAATTCGTACCGCAGTGCGCCAAGATACCCGGCGGTGTCGCGGCAGATGACCGCCATGCGGCTGTAGGGCACTCCGGCGCGGGCACGGACGGCGATGGCGGCGGCCACGGCCTTGGCCTCGGCCTGGCGGCTGGCGGCGGCATAGCAGACGATGGCCGGGTCGGCTGGGTCCACCGTGCAGTCCGGCGTATAGGTCGGGTCGGCCAGCAGCAGGTTCAGTTCGGCCAGCGCGGGGACGCCGGCGTGGCGCTTGTCCTCGGTCAGAACTACCGTGCGGGTGGGCACGTTGGCATCGGCGGCCATCCGCTTTAAGCCGGCAATCACCCGCTGCACGCCGCTGAACAGCCCCATGCCCCCGGCGGTGTCCTGTTCGCCATCGCAGCACAGGCAGACGGTCACATCCGCCACCGGCAGCATGGCAGCCAGCAGGGCGCGTTTGGGCGCGTTGAAGGTATCAAACTCATCCATGTACACGGCGCGGCCCGCAAAAAAGCTGGCATCCAGCATCTGCGCCGCCAGCTGTTGGCGGTCGCCGGGATCCATGGCCGTCTGGGCCAGCTGGGCCTCGTAGGAGCCGTAGATCAGCGAAAGTTCTTCCAGTTTTTCCCGGTCAGCCCCCGGCAGGCGGGCATAGGCGGCCAGCTGGTCGGGGGTGATGCCGGCACTTTTCAGTTCCTCGATGGTCTGGGCGGCTTTCTCGCAAAAAGCGGCGCTGCGGCGCTGGCGGTTGTAGTAGACGACTTTGTCCAGTAGGCTGTCCGCCGCACGGCGCACCAGCAGGGCACGGCCGGCTTCGCTCAGGGTCTCCACGGCCGCACCGCCGTAACGGCGCAGCAGTGCTTCCGCCAGCGAGGTGAAGGAGTAGCTTTCCACGTAGGCGGACAGGCTGTCGCCCAAAATATGGTAGAGCGTCCCCTCGGTGGAGGAGGTGAACTGTTCCGGCACGATGAGCAGGCTGCGCTGGCCGTTTTCGGCGCGGGTGCGCAGCTCGGCCAGCATCCGCCGGGATTTCCCGCTGCCGGAGGGGCCTAAAATGAATGTGAGCATGGAGTGTTCCTTTTTTACTGTTGAATCCAATTTTTCACCGCGTCCACCACCGCAAACCGGACCTCATACCGCCCAAACACCAGGGCGTTTTCGGCCTGGGAGGGGTACTTGGCCTGGGCACCGGAGACACAGAGTGCGGGGTACAGCACACAAAACCAGTTGTGGCCTTTCCCCTCCCCAAGCTCCACCCGCAGCGCGGTGTAGCGCCCGCCCGGCAGGGCGAAGCTGCCGTAATCCCGCGGGGCAAAATCCAGCCGTTCCAGTTTCAGCCGGGCAGTCTGGGGGCTGTGGGCTTTGTACAAGGCCTGCTGTGCGGCCTGGTGCAGCACGGGCAGCGCCTGCCGCAGGGCGGCTTCGGCTCCGGTGGTGGTGCCGGCCTGCAAAACGCTGTCGGGCAGGGCGGCCAAAATGGCATCCCGCACCTGCAGCTTGACCAGCTGATCCTCCAGCGTGTCGCTGTTGGCCAAAATGTGCAGCCGCACCGTGTCGGCGCAGACGCGGTCGGCTACCTGGCGGCGGTGGGCGGCGAAAGCTGTAAGTAAAACCGTAAGTGCGAACCCCAGCGCAAAGCCAAGCTCCAGCACGCGGCGCTTTTTTTCCAGTTTTTTCAGCATACAAGTTCTCCCCTTTCGCAGACAGTATGGGCGAAAAGGGAGCATTTGAATCAACTATTTTTTCTCAAACATCTGGCGGCGCACCGTGACACGCGGCCCACCGTGGGTGGGGCGGCAGAGGTAGCACTGTTTGTAGCTGGGACGCAAGGCGGCCAGGGCATTGCGGGCGGCGGTCTCGTCGTCGAACACGCCAAATACAGCCGCACCGCTGCCGGTCATCTGGGCGGTCAGGGCACCATGCTCCCGCAGGGTGGCACAGATGGAAGGGGTCTCCACCGCGCCGGAGCAGTGCTCCAGCGCATTGCCCGCTGCAACGCAGACGGCGCGCAGGTCCTCGGCGCGGATGGCCTGCTCCTGGGCTTCGCAGTCCGGGTGGACCGGGCTGCCCATCGTGTCATACCGGGCAAAGGCCTCGGGGGTGGAAACGCCCACACTGGGCATTGCCACCACGAACCAGCAATCCGGGCAGGGCGGCAGGGCCTTCATCAGGTCGCCTACACCGCGCACGCGGCAGGTGCCGCCCAGCAGTGCAAAGGGCACGTCAGCCCCAATGCCCGCGCCGATGGCGCACAGCTCGCTCATCGAAAGATGGGCGTCGTACAGCTCGCTCAGGCCCACCAGCACACCGGCAGCGTCGGCACTGCCGCCCGCCATACCGGCGCGCACCGGCACCCGCTTGTAGATGGTCATGTCCACACCGGCCAAAAGCCCCGTGTAGCGGAAAAAGGCCACGGCGGCCTTGATGGCGGTGTTTTTATCGTTGACCGGCACAAAGCTGCCCGGCAGCGTCAGCGAAAGCGTATTGCTACGGCGCAGTGTGATTTTTTCGTATAAATCGATGGTCTGCATGACCATGTCCAGGTCATGGTAGCCGTTGGGCAGCGTGCCCACCACGTCCAGCGAAAGGTTCAGCTTGGCCGGGGCCAGCACGGTTACGGAACGTTTTAACATGGCGCTCACTTCTCCCATCCGTGTTCGTGCAAAAATTCGCGGATACGCTTCATCGCGGTCTGCAGGTGATCCACGCTGTAGGCGTAGCTGATGCGGGCGTAGCCTTCGCCCGATGCACCGAACGCGCTGCCGGGGATGATGGCAACTTCCTTTTCCCGCAGCAGCTGCTCGCAGAATTCGCTGCTGGTCAGGCCGCTGATCTGAATGGACGGAAAGACGTAAAAAGCGCCCCGCGGCTCAAAGCAGGTCAGGCCCATATCGTTGAGTGATTTCACTACATAACGGCGGCGGCGGTTGTATTCGTCACGCATCATCTCGATCTGGTCGTCGCACTGGTGCAGCGCCGTGATGGCGGCGTACTGGCTGGTGGTGGGGGCCGACATGATGCAGCTCTGGTGAATTTTCGTCATCACCTTGATGAGCGGCGCAGGACCCGCAGCGTAGCCCAGCCGCCAGCCGGTCATGGCGTAGGATTTGGAGAAGCCGTTGACTACGATGGTGCGCTCGGCCATGCCGGGCAGCGAGGCAATGGACACATGGCGGTCGAGGCCGTAGGTCAATTCGGAGTAGATTTCGTCCGACAATACGACAACGTTTGTCTCCCGCAGGACGGCGGCGATCTCCTCCATCTCGGCGGCGCTCATCACAGCGCCGGTGGGGTTGTTGGGGTACGGGAAGATCAGTAGCTTGGTCTTGGGCGTAATGGCGGCCCGCAGCTGGTCGGCAGTCAGGCAGAACTGATCCTCGGCGCGGGTGGCAATGTGCACCGGAACGCCGCCGGTCAGCTGGGTGATCGGCTCGTAGCAGACGAAGCAGGGCTCCGGGATGATGACCTCATCCCCCGGCTGCACCAGAGCGCGGATGGTCAGATCGATGGCCTCGCTGCCGCCGACGGTGACCAAGACATTTTCCTCTTTATAGTGCAGTTCAAACCGGCGGGCCAGGTAGTTGCAGATCTCGCTGCGCAGTTCTTTTAAGCCCGCGTTGGCGGTGTACTTGGTACGGCCCAGTTCCAGGCTGCGGATGCCGGCATCGCGCACGCTCCAGGGCGTTTTGAAGTCCGGCTCGCCCACACCCAGAGAGATGCAGTGGGGCATATCGGCTGCCAGGTCAAAGAACTTGCGGATGCCTGAGGGCCGCATGGATTTCGCGGCAGGCGCAAGCAGTTCATCGTAGTTGATCACAGGACGGTACACTCTCTTTCATCGGGCTCTTCAGGAAGATACAGGCGGCCGCCGCGCTTGTAGGGGCGCAGCACAAAGCTGGTGGCGGTAGAGAGCACGTCGTCCAGCGGGGACAGACGCTTGGCCACGAAGATGGCGATCTCCTGGAAGCTGCGGCCCTTGATGATGACCTGCAGGTCGTAGCTGCCGCTCATCAGCAGCACGGTGTCCACCTCGTCAAACTGGGCGATGGTCATGCCGATATCGTCAAAGCCGCGGGCTTTGTGGGGGGTCACGCGCAGCTCGATCACAGCCTCGACCAGGTTGACCCCGGCCTGCTCCCAGTCGATGAGGGTCTCGTAGCCGCGGATGTAGCCTTTTTCGGCGGCTTCATCCATCATGGCGGCGACCTCCGTGGGGGTCTTATCCAGCATGGCGGCAATATCCTCAATGGGCATACGGGCGTTTTTTTCCAAAATGCGAAGCAGTTCTTCCATAATGATACACCTCTACAATCGTGCTATATACAGATAATTATAGCATAGATGGAGTGGAAATGCCAAGAATTTTTCATCGCCCCCAAAACAAAAGAGCATGTACCCCAAAAGGCACATGCTCTTGAAATTATTCGGCGGCCGATTCGCTATCAGCGCTGTCTTCCCCGCCGTCCTCGGCCGGGGCATCCTCGCTGTCGGCGGAGGTGTCCTCCTCCGCGCTCGTGTCCGAAGCGGCATCGTCGTTCAGCACGGTGCTGGTGTCGGCCATGGCGTTGCCCAGCTGGTCTTCCACCATGCTCTGGGCATCCTGCGGTACATTGGCCGTGGGGGCCGGGGTGGCGGTGGCTTCGGGTTTCATCTCACTCTCCTGCAGGGCGCTCAGGTACCATTCGTGGTTGCTGCCCTGGGTGAAGACGTAATCCATATACTTGGTGGGGGTGGTGGGCGCGGTCAGTGAAAGCTCCCCGTTGGAGGAACTGTTCGTGGAGGTGGGAATGTAACCCACGGTCACATACTGCTTGCCGTCCGCTTTCCAGATCTTCTCTACTTCCGGCGTGTACTGCGCCACCGAGCTGGTGACGGGCACCAGGTAGCCCTGTTTTTCCTCGTCATACTGATAAGAAAATACGTCGGTGCTGAAACCGCCGTCGTCCACGGTGTAATCCGGCCCCAGCAGGTTGGCAATGTAGGTGTCGATCTCCAGCTTGGGGATGATGGCCGAGCCGGTGTCGGGGTCACGCTCGTACTGGTCCAGGCTGCCGCCGCTGTTCTGCACCTGATAGACGGTGCCCCAGATGGCGGCCTGCTTGAAAACGCCGGGGTCTACGCTGGATACATCGCTGAAAGCCAGCGGGTCCAGCATGACCATACCGAACAGGCGGTCCTCGTAGGCTTTGCGGCGGTCGGAATCATCCAGCACGCTGCGCAGCAGGCTGACCACCCAGCCAAACACGGTGAAAAGACCAATGACAGCCAGCAGCAGCGCTACGCCGCCTACGATCTGCCGTGCCAGACGGCGGTTATTGCGGATATGTTCTTCTTTGTAATTTGCCATTTCGGATTAGGTGCTCCTTTGGGAGAATGAGAAATGCACAGCGCAATTACTTGTTTTTGTACATCTGCTCGTAGTATTTCTGGTAGTCGCCGCTGGTGACGTGGGCCATCCAGTCGGGGTGTGCCAGGTACCAGTCAATGGTCAGCACGATGCCCTTCTCAAACGGGGTCTCGGGGTACCAACCCAGATCTTCCTTGATCTTGGTGGGGTCGATGCCGTAACGGCGGTCGTGGCCCAGACGGTCGGCCACGTGGGTGATGAGCTCCTCGCTGATGTCCTTGTCCTTCAGGCGGTCATGCAGCTGGGCGATGACGGTCTTGACGATGAAGATGTTGGGGCGCTCGTTGTGGCCGCCCACATTGTAGACCTCGCCGTCCTTGCCGCCGTTGGCGACCATGTCGATGGCCTTGCAGTGATCCATAACGTACAGCCAGTCGCGGATCTGCATGCCGTCGCCGTAAACGGGCAGCTGCTTGTGCTGCTTGGCGTTGTTGATGAGCAGCGGGATCAGCTTCTCGGGGAACTGATAGGGACCGTAGTTGTTGGAGCAGCGGGTGATGTTCATCGGCATGCCATAGGTATCGTGGAATGCCTTGACGAACATGTCGGCGCTGGCCTTGGAGGCAGAGTACGGGCTGTGGGGGCACAGCGGGGTGGTTTCCATGAAGTAACCCTCGGCACCCAGGGCGCCGTAGACTTCGTCGGTAGAGACCTGCAGATACTTCTTACCCTCTTTCCAGGTCTTGGCGGCGGCGTCATACCAGGCGTCCTTGCAGCACTGCAGCAGGTTCACGGTGCCCAGCACGTTGCTCTCAACGAAGATCTCGGGGTTCTTGATGCTGCGGTCAACGTGGCTCTCGGCGGCAAAGTTGATGACATAATCGGGGTCATACTTGGCGATCAGGTCGGTGACCAGGGCCTTGTCGCAGATGTCGCCCTGCACGAAGATGTGGCGGGCGTCGCCCTCGATGTCCTGCAGGTTCTCCAGGTTGCCGGCGTAGGTCAGCTTGTCCAGATTGATGAGGCGGATGTCCTCGTACTTCTCCAGCATGTAATGCACAAAGTTGGAGCCGATGAAACCGGCACAGCCGGTAACAAGATAGGTTTTCATAATTTATAATTCTCCGTTCCAGTTTGCAAAGAAATCGTGTAAGGCATCCTGCCAGTCGCGCATCTCGTCGCCGACGGTGCAGCGCAGCATGCGGTTCTCCAGGGCGCTCCAGGCGGGGCGGCTGGCGCTGGCGGGGTTGGCAGCGGCGTACTCGGCGCTGGTACAGGGGTTCACCTTGCAGGGCAGGCCGGCTTCCTTCATGATGGCGGAAGCAAAATCATACCAGCTGCAGATGCCGTTGCCGGTGCAGTGGTAGATGCCGTAATCGTGGCTGACGGCCAGCTTGAGGATGTGGTAGGCCAGGTCCACCGCGTTGGTGGGGTTGCCCAGCTGGTCATTGACAACGGTGATCTCGTCGTGGGTCTTGCCCAGGCGGACCATGGTCTTGACAAAGTTTTTTCCATAGTAGCTGTACAGCCAGGCGGTGCGCACGATGAAATGGCGGCGGCAGAACCGCTCGACATACTGCTCGCCCAGCAGCTTGGTCTGGCCGTAGGCCGAGATAGGCGCGGGCACGGCGCACTCGTCCAGGGCGATGCCGCCGTTGGCGACACCGGGGAACACATAGTCCGTAGAAACATGGATCAGGCGGGCGTTGACCTTCTCACAGGCCAGGGCCAGGTTGCGGGGTCCCAGAGCGTTTACCTTGTAGGCCGCATCGCGGGAGATCTCGCAGCCGTCCACATTGGTGAAAGCCGCGCAGTTGATGACAGTCTCAGGCTGGTGGCGGCGGATATAGTTGATGGTCGCTTCACGGTCGGTGATGTCCAGTTCATCCACATCCACGGGGATGATGGTAGCCTTGCGCAGCCGCTCCGGCAGCGGGCCGAGGACGCAGCTCTCGGCAGCCAGCTGCTTTTGCAGCTCGGTACCCAGCTGGCCGCGGCAGCCGGTAATTAAAATCTTCATGATAACTCCCCTGTTCTGCGCTTAGTACTGCAGCTTGTCGTCGGCCACGTTCTTCAGGTGCTGGCCGTAGGGGCTCTTGCCGTAACGGGCGGCGCTTTCCAGCAGTTTCTCCTTGGTGATCCAGCCGTACTTGTAGGCGATCTCCTCGGGAGCCGAGATCTTAATGCCCTGGCGCTGCTCGACGGTCTGCACAAAGGTGGCAGCTTCCACCAGAGAGTCCATCGTGCCGGTGTCCAGCCAGGCGTAGCCACGGCCCAGCAGCTGCACATCCAGCTTGCCCTCGTCCAGGTACATCTGGTTCAGGGTGGTGATCTCCAGTTCGCCGCGGGCGCTGGGCTTGACCTGCTTGGCCATCTTGACGACGTCCTTGTTGTAGAAATACAGGCCGGTGACGGCGTAGTTGCTCTTGGGTTCGGCGGGCTTTTCCTCGATAGAGGTGGCATGGCCGTCCTTGTCAAAGGCGACAACGCCGAAACGCTCGGGGTCGTTGACAAAGTAGCCGAACACGGTGCTGCGGCCGGCGGCGGCGTTGGCTGCAGCGCCCTTGAGCCGCTTGGAGAAACCGGCGCCGTAGAAGATGTTGTCGCCCAAAACCATGGCGCAGCAGTCGTCGCCGATGAACTCCTCGCCCAGAATGAACGCCTGTGCCAGGCCGTCCGGGCTGGGCTGTACCTTGTACTGCAGGTGCAGGCCGTACTGGCTGCCGTCCCCCAGCAGGGCCTCAAAACGCGGGGTGTCGGTGGGGGTGGAGATGATCAGGATGTCCTGGATGCCGGCCAGCATCAGGGTGGACAGCGGGTAGTAGATCATCGGTTTGTCGTAAACGGGCAGCAGCTGCTTGGAGGTGACCATCGTCAGCGGGTAAAGTCGGGTGCCGGCGCCGCCGGCAAGGATAATACCTTTCATCGTTACAACTCCTTATTTTATATTCCGTGCGCGCCGCCCATCCCACGGGGGCAGGTCCCCCTGGGGCATAATCTCGCACAATAGTAGAGTTATTATAACGCATTTACGCCCCGGGCGCAAGGGGCAAATCTTGCCGGAAACTGCGCCCGGCGGCTGGATTTTGTTGCCAATTTGTTACCTTTTTGTGACGATTGCTTGACGTAAAGGGCGCTGTGTGGTACAATGTACAAAACGTAAATGTTAATGGCGTGTATCTCTGCGCATTTTTATAGCCGATCCTCGGCCTTTGTACTTTGAATTTAAGGAGGCGTTTTCGCGTTGAAACGCTTTTTATGCGCTGCATTTTTTATGGCGCTTGTCGTTTTATTTGCTGCCTGCGGCGCACTGAACAGCAGCACCGCGGCCAGTGCCGCCACGGCGACCCCCACCAGTTCTACCTCCCGCACCCAGAAAAGTGAGCCGGTGCAGGTGAAGGAAAACCCCGCCAAGGTGGATGTGGTCGGTGAGCAGGCCGCGACAGCCCCCACGGCTACCGCAGCCCCCGCCCAGACCCCCGCGACCGGGGATTTCCCGGTGATGTATCTGGCAGGTGTGATCGGGCTGATCCTGATCTGTTCGGCCGGACTTTTAATGCTTCGTAAAATATAAGCGGACAACGCCCTGCGGGGCGTTTTTTTGTTATATTTAAGCGTAGGTATCGTCGGCGTATGTCCGCCGAGGACGATGGATTTTAAACGGAGAGGAGGCAAAGCTATGCCGCGGCATTACCGCAAACTGCGAGGCAACTCGGCCTATTATCCCTTTGCGGCGCGCACCGGCATGCGGGCCCGCCAGCGGCGGGAGGTCCGCGCCCTGCGCATCGCCGGTACGGTGCTGCTGGGGGCAGCTGCTGCTTTGCTTCTGCGCCAGACTGTAGGCCGCGGCGGCCAGCCGGAAGCTCCGGTACAGCCTGTCCCCTCCCCTGCGCTGGTGGAAACGGCAGAAAACGCCCGCGGCAGCAGCATCACGGTGCAGCCGGTGGCTGCCACCCGCGATGCCCTGGCCGCCACACTGGATGCCGACGATGCCGCTCACGCCACCCCGGCTCCGGCAGCCCCGGCTGCCCACATCCAGGAGGTACTGCCTGCCTACCGCGACCTCTACGAGCAGAACCCCGACCTCATCGGATGGCTGACCATCGACGGCACTGACATCGACCTGCCCGTGGTGCAGACCCCCGGCAACAACGAGTACTACCTGCGCCGCGGCTTTGACCGGCTTTACGCCACCGGCGGCACGCTGTTCATGGACGAGCACTGCTCCATCGATCCCGACGCCCCCACCGCCAACTGGCTGATCTACGGCCATAACATGGCGGACGGTTCGATGTTCGGCCAACTGACCCGTTACCGCAGCGAGGATTTTTACAAAGCACACACCACCTTTACCTTTAACACGATCTACGAAACGGCAGCCTGGCAGGTAGTGGCCGCGCTGGATACGACCCTGGGCGCGGATGAACTGCCATACTACACCTTTTTTGATGCGGATACCAAGCTGGAGTGGCAGCAGCGCGTGGACGCCATCACAGCGCTGTCCCTCTATGATACCGGCGTGACGCCGGCATATGGCCAGCAATTGCTGGTGCTTTCCACCTGCGGTACCTCCTCGCCCGCCGCTAAGACCCGCTTTGCCCTGCTGGCAGTGCGGTGCGGCGAAAACTGATTTTGCACTTGCATTTTATAAAAGAATCGTCTATGATGGTGCATGAACTATTTTAGTCAAAAAAGGAGCCTGTACAAACTATGGCAGAATTTACCTATGAAGTTACCGAGCGCATCGCTGTGCTTTCTACCAACGCCCGCGGCTGGGAGCGCCAGCTGAATATGGTCAGCTGGAACGGCAACCCGCCGAAGTATGACATCCGCGATTGGTCTCCGGACGGCAGCCGCATGGCCAAGGGCATCAGCCTGACTGAGGAAGAGCTCAAGACCCTGAAAGACATCCTGAACGATATGGAACTGTGAGGTTCGCATGGAAGACTACCGCGCCCGGTTTGTGGAGATCTACAATAAAAACATCACGCGCCCCGGCGCGGACCGCCTGCTGAGCTGGCTGGAGACCACGGACTTTTTCACGGCCCCTGCCTCCACCCGCTACCACGGCGCCTGCGAGTGCGGCCTGGTCATGCACAGCCTGAACGTCTACGACGCGATGATGCAGCATTTTTACACCGAGGGCGAAAACGCCGAAAGCTACGCCATCTGTGCCCTGCTGCACGACTTGTGCAAGGCTAATTTTTACAAAGTCAGCACCCGCAACGTGAAAAACGACGCCACCGGCCAATGGGAGAAAGTGCCGTTTTACCAGGTGGCTGACCAGCTGCCCTACGGCCACGGCGAAAAGAGCGTGTATCTCATCGAGCATTTCATGCGCTTGAAAACCGCCGAGGCTATTGCTATCCGCTGGCATATGGGCGGGTTTGATGATGCCGTCCGCGGCGGCAGCTTTGCCGTGAGCGATGCCTACAACAGCTATCCCCTCGCTGTAAAGCTCCACATCGCCGACCTGACGGCAACTTACCTGATGGAGCAGGGCACCAGCGCTGTGGAAAACGGGCATCCCAAAAACAAATGATTTCATATCGCACCTAGCGGGCGTTGCCACCATGTGGCAACGCCCTTTTTTAGTGGGCTTCTTCCGCCGGGTGGGAAAACGGCTGCATAGGGTGCGTTTCGGGCAAATCGCTGCGTATATGCGCACGCAGTAAAACGGCCAGGTTCTTCCATATAGAGGTGTTCTTCCATTAGCGAATATGGTATACTCAGTTTAGTCCGGAATTTGTAAAGGAGTGTGACTATATGAGAAAAGCAGCTGTTTCTTCCATTGTTGCTATTATCTTGGGATACCTTGGTACTGTATTTGGAGCCGAAATAATGAATTGGCCTCAGCTCGGTCCAATTCTTGCAATTGTTGTAATGGGGGCTGCAATTATTACCTCTTTGGAAAAGGACAAATAATTGCTTGACAACTTCCAGTTTACCGTACTCGTTCCCGGCAGGGGTTGGGGCAGGTACGCCCCAACAAGAAACTGTCCGCGGGGCAAAAATTGAAAATTTGTGGCCACGGAACGATTCGTGCTCTCATAAACAATAGAAAACCCAGAACTGCACAGCTGATTCAGCCAACAGTTCTGGGTTTCTTGTTATCAGGTCAAAATACTGTTTTACGGGGGCCCTGCCATATGACGGGACCTGCTTTTTCTGCAAAAACAAACAATTACTTCAACATCTTATAAATAGCTTCCATATCGCTCTGGTGCAGCACCTTGGCGGAGCCCTTGGCACCGCCGCAGGCGCGGGCGCAGCTGGCGGCCATCTCGGCCATCTGCTCGTCGGTGGGGTCGATGCCCAGCTCCTTGAAGTTGACGGGCATGCCGATGCGATGATAGAACTCCTCCATCGCGGCGATACCGGCCAGCGCGGTCTCCTCATCGGTGGCACCGGGGGTCACGCCCATGACGTTGACGGCGTACTTCACAAAGCGGGGCAGGCAGTCCTTGTAGACATAGCGCGCCCAGCTGGGCCAGACTGCGGCCAGGCCTGCGCCGTGGGTGACGTTGAACATGCCGCCCATCTCATGCTCCAGCAGATGGGGCATCCAGTCGCCGCCGTCGCTGCCGCAGCCGGTCAGGCCGTTGTGTGCCAAAGAGGATGCCCACATCACCTCGGCGCGGGCATCGTAGTTGCGCGGGTCGGTGTGCAGCACTTCGGCGTTGTGCATGACGGTGCGCAGCAGGCCTTCGGCCAGCGCGTCGGTCAGTTCCATCGTGCCGCTGTTGACAAAATAACGCTCCATCGTGTGCATCATGATGTCGGCACAGCCGGCCTCGGTCTGGTAGTCCGGCAGGGTCATGGTCAGTTCGGGGTCCATGATGGCAAACTTCGGGCGGGCCAGGTCGTCGTTGTAGGCGCGCTTTTCCTCGGTGTCGGTGTTGGTGATGACGCAGCTGTTGCTCATCTCAGAGCCAGCGGCGGCGATGGTCAGCACGGATGCAACCGGGAAGCAGGCTTTGGCCTTGCGCTGGCCCGCGTACAGCTCCCAGACATCATGCTCCGGCTCAGCCAGGCCGTAAGCGATGGCCTTGCAGGAGTCGATGACCGAACCGCCGCCGACAGCCAGCAGGAAGTCTACGCCGTTGGCCTTGGACAGCGCAATGCCCTCGCGCACCTTGGCCAGATGCGGGTTAGGCACAACGCCGCCCAGTTCTACGTGGAAGATGCCCGCCTCATCCAGCGACTTCTTGACGCGGTCCAGCACGCCGGAACGCACAGCGCTCTGGCCGCCGTAGTGGATCAGCACGCGGGTGCCGCCAAACTGCTTCATCAGCTCGCCGACTCTTTCGACCGAACCTTTGCCGAACGCGACTTTGGTCGGGGTGTAATAGGTAAATCCAAGCATTGTAAAAACCTCCTGCTTACTTTGGATGCTGCAAAAATCGTGCATCTTGCACAAAATTCAGACGCATACATCCGTTTTTTCTAATCATAGCACAGAGCGCAGGCGGGTGCAAGAGGAAATTTTGTGGGCCTCATGGCAGGGCTTATTCCGTCGGCAGGCTGACGTCCCACTGGGCCAGCTCGACCAGCGGATCGGTGTTTTTATCCACCAGTTTTACGGTCAGACCGGCGGCATCGGCGGGGGCAGCGTCAAAGTCGTAGCTGACGGTGCTGCTGTCTGCACTGGGGCGGCTGCTGGCGCATTGCAGCTTTTGGCCATCCGCGGAGAACAGCTGCAGTGTGGCGCCTTCGGGGGCATCTGCCGATAGCTGTACCGTTACACGGGTCTCGCCGGGGGCAGCGATCACGCTGGACAGCGTATAGCCGTTGACTTCCGGTTCGGAAACCGTACCGATACGGTTGGCCATATCGTCGGACGAGACAGTAAAGTTCAGCTTCCAGCGGCCATCCAGCCTGGTGCGCAGATAGCTGCCGTCGGCATCATAGGCATTCTGCACGCCGGTCAAGCCCGCCACGGTCAGCTGGCAGTCGATGGCAGCGGTGTCGCCGTTGTAGTCCGCCAGGTCATAGTCCATGGCGGCGGCGTAGGTGTGGTCGTCCACTTTTTCAAACACAAAACCGTTCTGGGGGTAAAGGGCCTGCCCGTTCGCTAGCAGGGTGCCGTCGGCCTGCGCCTGGCAGATCTCGATCCAGCCTTCGCCGCCCGGATTCTGGGCCAGCCAGTCGTAACCCGCCAGACTGTCATTCCCGTCCGGGGCGGTCAGCGTCAGACCGATGCGCAGGTAGAGGCCGTCGCAGTAGACCTGGTTCAGCGTCAGGGTGTAGGGGTTGGCGGTGCTGCTCTCCCCTGCCTCGCTCTGGCTTTCCGGTACGGCAGGCACTGCGGCCTGCTGGGCATAGCCGGAAAGCCGGTCGCTTTTCAGTTGGTTTTTGCTGTCATGCTGGTTGAGGAAACTGAACACATCCCCCACAAAGGGCAGACCCTCGGCCAGCGCAGGATTCACTGTATTGACCCCGCACAGTACGGCCATGCAGGCGGCGACTCCGGCCAGTGCCCTGCCCCAGACAGGAACGCGGCGGCGCTTGGCGGATTTTGCACGGTGTACAGATTTTTTGCGCGATGATTCGCCGGATTCGACGTGTACTTTTGCCAGTACAGCATCGGCCAGGCGGTCGCTTTCGGCGGCGGTCAGCGGTGTTTCCTCGGTGGGCAGGGCGTCGAGCTCGTTCCAGAATGTATGCAGATCAGCCATGTGTATAACCCCTTTCCTGTAATTGGCGGCGCAGGCGGTCGCGCCCGCGGCTCAGCCGGGTGTTTACGGTGGATACCCGCAGATCCAGCGCGGCGGCGATCTCCCTGCTGGATTGCATCAGGTAGTATTTGCGCAGAAATATCTCACGGTCGGGCGGCTCCAGCGCTGCCACCAGCATGGCCAGCTCGTCGGCGGCATCCCCAGCCGGGTCGGCGGGCAGGTCGGCGATGGTGGCGGCCAGTTCATCGGTCAGCGGCAGAGTGTCGTGCCGCTGTAAGGCGCGGTAACGGTTGATGGCGGTATTCCGTGCTGTGACGATGAGCCAGGCCCGCACCGGTGCGCCGGTGGCTTCCAGCCGGGCGGCATTGCGCCACAGCGCCACAAATACATCGGCGGTACATTCCTCTATATCCCGGTCGTGCCCGGGCAGGATGCGGCGGGCAATGCCCCGCACCAGCGCGGCGTAGTCCCGCATGGCCCACCGCAGCCCGGTATCCGGGTCCTGCCGGATGGCTTGCAACAGCGTGGGCGTGGTGTTTGTTTGCATGAGCTTCAACTCCTTTTGTTTTGGCGCCTTTCACTCTTATAGACAAGCGGGACGGAGAAAATCTTACAGGAAAATGGGGAAAAGTTTCGGGCCGATGACGAGCATCGTCCCCTACAGAAGTGGAGCGTGAGGCAACAAAAAACTCCCCGATCTTCATCGGGGAGTTTATGTACAAATTATTGGTTATCGCCCATGCGGTCGATCTGATCCTGCAATAGCTGGGATACTGGGCGGTTCACGCTGCGCAGGCGGCGTACCGGCTTGGCGGGCGCACGGTGCGGCGTTGCCTTGACCCGGAACTTCTCCGGCTTGGGCGGTGCGGCCTGGGGCTGAGGCTGCTGCGCAGGCTGGGGAGTCTGGGGTACAGGCTGCGGCACAACCGGTGCGGCGGGCGCACTTTCCGTGGGCAACGGCTCCACGGAAATATCTGTCTCCGGGGTGCCCTGGGCATAATCGCGCATTTCCACGCCCAGCTCCTTCAACTCGGCCTCGGTCTCATCCAACGCCTGGTAGATGGCCAGAGTCAGGTTATCGAGGTCCAAAGTGGCAGCGCTCAAACGCTGATCCACCCGTGCCAGGCGGTCGCGCACCAGCATTACGCCGGAGGCAATGCCCCGGGCATTCTCGGCCATGCGGGACTTCTGGGTGTCGGCCTGCTGCTTCAGCTCCTTTTCGGCGCTCTCGGCATACAGCTTGGCATCGGCCAGAATTTTCTGGGCTTCCAGCTTGGCTTCCCGCACTACATCGGGCGTGGGGGCCGGGGCTGCGTTCAACTGGCGGGCTGCAGCCAACTGCTGCGTCAGCGTTTCGTTCTGTTGCTGCAGGTCGTGGCATTTCAGCTGCCAGATGTTGGCATTTTTCTGGATCTCCCGGTGCTCGCTCTGCACGCTTTCAGCGACGGATTGTGCTTTTTGCAGCTGCTCGTCGCTTTCGTGGCGTTTGCTCTCGGCCAGGTCAGCCCGCTGGTTGGCGGCGGCTAACTCGGCTTTCAGGGCCTCGATGCGGGCTTCGGCATCACTGCGCTGGCTGCGCAGATCATCCAGCTGGGCTTGAAGCTGGCGCAGCTTTTCCTGGTATTCCAGTTCGTGCTGCTGGGCTTCGTTGGCGAGCGTGTTCATGTACGCCAGGACATCATTTTTATCGAAGCCGCCAAACATACGGGAGCGGAACCCCTGCTCCTGTATGTTCATGGAATCAGATGGCATGGCGTTTTACATCCTCTCGCGGAAAATTTAAAGTCAGGGGCGATCAGCTGCGCTTGTTCAGGATGCTGAGCAGATCGTCGAAGTAATCGCCGTCATCCTCTTCCTCGGCCGGGGCCTGCTTGGCGGCGGGCTGGGCGTCAAAGGACTGGGTGAAAATGGGGTTGGGCATGACGGGGTTGATGTCCTGCTGCGGGGCAGCGGTGCGCTGTGCGGGCTGGGCAACCTCGGCCTGAGCCGGAGCCTCAACAGGCTGGACGGCGGG
Organism: uncultured Oscillospiraceae bacterium; assembly: GCA_900539695.1. Taxonomy (GTDB): domain Bacteria; phylum Bacillota; class Clostridia; order Oscillospirales; family Ruminococcaceae; genus Gemmiger. The sequence continues at coordinate 131,871 of UQDG01000002.1, read as the reverse complement.
GGCAGGGGCGACACCGCGCTTGGCATCGACATGGGCCTGGATGGGCTCGTCGACCTCGGGGGTGCTCTCGAAGCCGGTGGCAACGACGGTGATGCTCATCTCGTCGCTCAGGCGCTCGTCGAACGCAGTACCCCAGATGATGTTGGCATCGGGATGTGCGGACTGGGTGATCATGGAGGCAGCGGTCTCGACATCCTCCAGGCCGATGTCCGGGCTGGAAGTGATGTTGATGATGACACCGCGTGCGCCGGCGATGCTGGTCTCCAGCAGCGGGCTGGAGATGGCAGCCTTGGCGGCGTTCTCGGCCTTGCCGGCGCCCTTGGCGACGCCGACACCCATGTGGGCGAAGCCGGCGTCCTTCATGATGGAGCGGACGTCTGCGAAGTCCAGGTTGATGAAGGCAGGAATGTTGATCAGGCTGGAGATGCTCTCAACGCCCTGACGCAGCACGTTGTCGGCAGCCTCAAAAGCGTTCATCAGGGTGATGCGCTCCTGGCTGATGAGCTTCAGGCGCTCGTTGGGGATGACGATCAGAGAGTCGACGTGCATCATCAGGGAGGCAATGCCCTGCTCGGCCAGGCTCATCTTGCGCTTGCCCTCAAAGGCGAAGGGCTTGGTGACGATGCCGACGGTCAGGATACCCAGGTCATGGGCAGTCTCGGCCACGACAGGTGCAGCGCCGGTGCCGGTGCCGCCGCCCATACCGGCGGTGATGAAGACCATCTGGGCGCCCTTCAGGGCGTTGGAGATCTCATCCTTGCTCTCCTCGGCAGCGCGCTGGCCGATTTCGGGATCAGCGCCGGCACCGCGGCCCTTGGTGAGCTTTGCGCCCAGCTGGACCTTCTGGGTGGCCTTGGAATTCAGCAGAGCCTGCTGGTCGGTGTTCATTGCGACGAACTCGACACCGGAGAGGCCGGACTCGACCATGCGGTTGACAGCGTTGCCGCCGCCACCGCCCACGCCGATGACTTTAATGTTGGTCACATTTTGCATTTCTTCGTCAAGAACGAATGCCATGAGTGTATCCCCCTAAGTGTTTGTTTAAAGTGGCACAGGACCCAGGGCAGGCCCTGTAAATGGGCACACTGGTCCGTGGATTTTTTGCATATAACTGATTATTAGAATACCAAATTTTCCTGTCAATTTCAATACCTGAGCCAGAATTTTGCAAAAAAATGCCCTCATCACCGCAGAATCCACCAATACGGGCCGGGGGGATGCCCGGTTTTTGGCAGGAACGTAGAAAAATTATGTCTTTTCTGTGATGCAATCGGCCCCAAGGGTGCGCAGATCGCCGGGCAAATCGGCATAACCGCGGGGAATATGGCCGGGGTCCCGCAGGAGGGTCACGCCTTCGGCCCCTAGTGCAGCCAGCAGCAGGGCGGCCCCGCCGCGCAGGTCGGGGGCAGTCACCGCGGCTCCGTGCAGGGCTGCGTGGCCGTCCATATAAAGTGTACGCCCGGCGGTGCGGCATCTTGCCCCCAGGGCGGCAAAGCCCTCGGCGCAGGCAAAGCGGCGGGCAAACAGGTGGTCGTAGATCTCGCTGGGGGCGTCGGCGGTCAGCAGCACGGCGGCAGCCAGGGGCGCGGTATCGGTGGCAAAGGCGGGCCAGGCGTTGGCGCAAAGCGTTTGCCCGCCGCGCAAAGGCCGGGCGGGGCTTCGGGCCAGCGTGACGGTGGTATCCTGGCGGGCAACATCCACGCCCGCCGCCTGCAAAAAGTCGAGAAAGGCCGCATAATAGGCGGGGGCGCAGTGGGTGACGGTCACCTCTCCCCCGGCGCAGGCCAGGGCGGCGGCGTAGGTGGCGGCGGCAATGCGGTCCGGCAGGGGCGTCCAGGCGGTGCCCTGCAAAGGCTTGCCGCCCTGTATCACCACCACCGGCGTACCGGCCCCGGTGATGTGCGCCCCGCAGGCACGCAGAAAGTTCGCTAGGTCGCATATTTCAGGCTCGCAGGCAGCCCCCCGCAGGATGGTTGTGCCGCCCGCCTGGGTCGCGGCCATCATCAGGGTCATGGTAGCCCCCACGCTGGGCAGGCGCAGGGCAAAATCTACCCCGTGGAGCGGTCCGCGCCGCCGCAGTGTCACGGCGATGCCCTCCAATTCCACCTGGGCACCCATGGCCGCCAGCCCGGCCAGGTGGATGTCGACGGGACGGGGGCCCAGCTTGCAGCCACCGGGCAGCGGCAGGCGCACCTCGCCCACCCGGCAGAGCAGCGGTGCCAGGTAGAACACCGAGCTGCGCATGGCCCCGGCGAGGTAGTCGGGAATCTCCCCTTGCAGGTCTTGGCCGGGGGCAACGAACAGGTCACTCCCCTGCCGTTCGGCCTTAGCACCCACGGATTGCAGCAGTGCCAGGCTGGTGGCGACATCGGCCAGGGGCGGCACGGCCCGCAGGCGGCTGGGGGTACGGCACAGCAGGGTGGCAGCCAGCAGCGGCAGTACGCTGTTTTTGGCGGCGGCGGGCCGTATGCGGCCGTGAAGCGTCCGCCCGCCGGTGATGGTGATAAGTTGCATGGGTACCCCCTTTTACGCTGGCTGTGCGTGGAAATTGTAGAGGATGTAGGGGCGAACAGCGTGTCAAGCCCGCGGGCGGATGCGAGCATCCGCCCCTACAAATCCAGCCACACGGCCTGCTGTAGGGGCCGATGCTTGCATCGGCCCGTAAACCCTGCGGCAACGCAAGGCTCTGCGGGCGACACTGCTCGCCCCTACACTTATATGTCACAAATCGCGCCGGCATTACAGCAGAATCGGCTGCAACTGCACACCGCGCAGGGCGCTTTCCAGCGTATCGGGGATGAGGGTGAAATCGCTTTTGAGGCTGCAGGGCTTTTTGTAGCTGTCGTCCTGGCCGAAGGGCACAAAGTAGTAGTTCCGCCGCTGCAGCAGCTGGGCAATAGCCGGGGCGCTGCCCGAGAGCGCATCGTTGGTGGAGGGAGCCAGAACAACGGGCCGTCCGCCCCGCAGCAGGCTTTTGGCGGCCAGGGTTACCGGCGTGGCGCTGAGGCCCGCTGCCAGCATGGCCATGGTGGTGCCCGTGGCCGGGGCGATGATAAGTGCCTGGGCCATCCCTTTTGGGCCAAGCGGTTCCACCTGCTGCAGGGTGGTCAGCGGTGTTTCGCCGGTCATCTCCTGCAATTGGGCGCGCAGAGCGGCGGCCGTGCCAAAGCGGGTATCCAGCGCGGCGGCGCTGCAGCTTAAAATGGGCAGCACCCGCCAGCCCAGCGCCCGCAGGCGGCGCACCTGGGGCAGCACAGCCGAAAAGCTGCAAAAACTGCCGCATAAAGCAAAGGCCACGGTGCGGGGGCCGTCAGGCCGGTTCATCATGCAGATCACCTCTTTCTTGCAGGATGGTCAGTACGGTTTGGGCGATGAGCGCCCCGGCGGTATCGGGGGCGCACTTGCCGGGCAGGGCCAGGGCGTGTTCGGCCCGGATGCCCAGGGCTTCGGCGGCGTCAAAGTCGGTGCCGCCGGGCAGGCTGGCCAGGTCGATGACCAGCGCCCCGCGGGGCAGCTTTTCCAGCATTTTGCGGGGCAGCACCGGCGCGGGGATGGTGTTGATGACGGTATCATGCTTTGCCAGCAGCACGGGTAGGCGGTCCAGCGGGGCGGCGCGGTGCCCCGCACACCGGGCGTTGGCCCGCTGCACGGCATTGCGGGCGGCAACGGTAGTATGTCCGCCCAGCAGGTCCAGCCGCCGCGCTACCGCCCGGCCGATGCGTCCGTAGCCGAGAACCAGGAAGTCGCTTTCCCAGATGGTGCGGCGGCGCAATTGCAGCAGCAGGGCAAGGCAGCCCTCTGCGGTGGGCACGGCGTTTAAACATTCCAGCTCGGGCCGCTGGAAGTAGTCCAGCAGCGGCAGACTGGCCTGCCGGGCGGCGGCCTGGATGGGTGAACCGGGGCGTCCGGCCAGCAGCAGGGTGCCGGGGCGCACCCCCTGCAGGGTGCGGGCGACGGCATCGCTGACACGTTCCTGGGACATGGGCAGCAGGACAAAATCGGCCTGGCAGGCGGCCTCCGGCCCAATGATGCGGAACCCCGCGGCCTGCAAAGTCTGCGCCGCCGCCCGCTGGCGGGCATCATGCCCCACCACGCAAAAGGTTTTCATAGGCTGTTCCCCCTTTGGGTGTGCTTTCGCCATAGTATGCTTGGATTGAGGCGAATGGTGCGGATACAAAAAAAGCTCCCTCCCAGAGGAGCCTTTTGCGCCGCGTGCAAATAAAAAATCCCGACCCCTCAAAAGGGATCGGGAAAAAAATCGAATGGTTTAATAGTACTTCAACCCGTTGCACTGGCCGCGCCAGACGGCGATGGGGTCGATGGGGACTGTGCCGATGCGCATTTCCACAACGGTGGTCTTGCCGCAGGTGGCAAGGGTCTGGCCCTGCTTGACCTGCTGCCCGGCCTTGATGTCAATGTCGCTCAGCCCGTAGAAGATCGTGCGCACGCCCGCGCCGTGGTCGATGACCAACGTAGTTCCGTAGTCGCCGCCCAGGTCCTCGGCCAGGTCGATCTTGCCGCTGGCGGGGGCAATGACCAGCTCACCGCGGGTGGTGGACAAAATTACGTTCGTACTGGTGCGGCCGCCTGCGCCGGTGTTGGTGCTGCGCTCGCTGTAGCGGCGGCCCACATACTCGGTCGCGCCGAAGGTCAGCGTGGTGTTGAGGCGGTTGAGGAACGGCTGCACGAACCCGGCGTCCGCCCAGCTGATGCCGGTGGGCGCTGCGGTGAACAGCTTGCTGACCTTGGTGGGGGCGTCGTCCTGCCCGAGGTAGGGCGTGGCGCGCTGGGACTGCGAGGAGTAATCCTTGTAGCTGAATCCGCCGTCGGTCACTTTCAGGTACAGTGTGGTGGAGTAGCGGCCCACCTGCACGTCGATGGTCTCGGTGCCTAAGGCTGCGTTCCAGGGGATGGGCAGGTAGCACACCCAGCCGTTGGAGGATTGGATAAAGCCCTGATTCTTCAGCGTGGTGGTCAGGGTGGGGGCGTCGTTCTCGTAACTGCCGGTCACACGGATGGCGGCTACGCCGCCCTGCTCGATGGTATTCTCGCTTAAATAAACGGACGGCTCGATGGCAATATCGAAGGTGAACAGCCAGGTCTCGGAGCCGGTGATGTCGGCGGCGCCTGCTGCGCGGGAGCCGGTAACGCTGGCCACCAGCTTGGCGGTGTAGGTGCCGGTCTCGTCAAAGCAATAGCCGCTGAACTCCGACAGCGTACCCTCGAACACGGTCTCCTTGTCGGCGTCGGTCACGGTCAGCTGGGTGGCGTAGTTGGTGGAGCTGATCGTAATATCCGGCGACAGCGTGGAGATGGGATCCTCCAGCACAGCGGGGACGGAACTATAAGTTTCGGCGTAGGTACGCTTGAACCAGTTGCCGATGACCGGCACATGCCACTTGTAGGCCGAAGGCTCCAGCGTCTGCCCGGCGAAGGTCACGCGGATGGAAGGCAGCATATCGGGGGTGGCGCTGCGGTACAGGTAGGCCACGCCGATGCCGGCCACCACCAGCACAAACACCACCACCAGCAGCAGCCACCTGGCCATGCCGGTCACGCCGCTGCGCACAACATCCCCCACGGTGGCGGGGGTGTCATCCTCCGCCGCATCGTCGTCGGACGAGGTGTCGGTATCCTCCCCGGCGGGAATATCCATGTTGGCGGTGATCTGCTCCACCGAGAGCTGCACCGTGCGGGTCATGTCCAGCAGGCGCTTTTCATCGATGGGCGGCAGCTCCACGGTCTCCTCGTCGGCCTCAGCGGCATCCAAGGCAGCGTCTTCGTCAGCTGCAGCCTCCTCCGTGGGGGCCTCTGCGGTGGCATCCTCCTCTGCGGGGGCGCTGTCCTCAGCAGGCGTTTCCGGCTCTGCTTCGGGTTTGCCTTCTTCGGCGGGGGCTTCCTCGGGTGCTTCCGGCGCTTCGGGGGTGGCGTCTGCCGCTTCTTCAACAGGTTCCGCTTCGCTCTCCCCTGCCGGTTCGGCGGGGGCATCCTCGGCAGCGGCCGTAGCGACGGCTTCTTCCGCCGGCGCGGTCTCCGCAGGGGGCGCGGATTCGGGCTGCGGGGCTGCCTGGGGGACAGTATCCGGTGCGGCCTGGGCCGGGATGTTGTCGTTTTTCTTGCTCATCTGTACTCTTCCCAAAATCCTCTTGGTGTTGCCCCATCGTGGAAAAACAGGCGGCAGCCGGGGCCGGGCTGTACCCAATGAAAAATTTATTCAGACTCGCGGTATTGCAGACCACTGCGGCCCGCCATGGCAGGCTCCGGGTCTACCGATTTGCTGCCGATGCGCAGCTCAAAGATCAGGTCATGGTCGGTGCCCGCCGTGCCTACGGGGGAGCCGGCTTCGATCGTCTGGCCGCGCTGGGCGGTGACGGTCTTTAACCCGAACAGATAGCTTTTCACGCCGCAGCCGTGGTCGATGACCACCGTGCCGCCGGTTAGGGTCAGGGTATCCGCCAGCACGACGGTGCCGCTCTGGGGTGCGGTGATGGTCTCGTTGTCGGGGGCGGAGTAGGTCAGCCCGGTAGATTGGCCGCTGCGCTGGCCGTCCCGCATCTGGATGTCGCCGTAGTGCACGGCAATGGCGCTGCTGCTGGGGGCCACGAACAGCCCGTTCCACAGCTTTTGGCCGGTGCTGTTGGTGTACAGCGGCCAGATGGCGTTGCGGTACTCCTCGGCCCCGCCCACGTCTTCCTCGGCGGGCAGTTCCACCGTCTTGTGCTGGGTGTTGGTCACGGTCAGGGTCAAGTCGCGGGTCAGGCTGCCGCAGGTCAGCTGCAGGGTATGGTCGCCGCCCTCGGCGTTATAGGTGATAGGGATATACCCCATGTAGCCGCCGGCGGTGCGGCGGAACCAGACGGTGCCCAGGTCGGTCTCCAGGCTCGGCTCACCATCCAGAATACCGGTGAGATACAGCGCCACCACGCTGCCCTGGGCGGCGCGGTCAATGCTCAGGGTCACGGTAGGGGCCATCGACATGGTGTACCCGGCGCGGTAGGCGTACCAGCCCTGGGCGTCGGCGGGGGGCTCGTTCTCCTGGTGGTAGGCTTTTACAATAATTTGGTAGTCGCCGTTGGCGGCGTAGGTATAGGTGTTGCAGGTGGAGGCATCGCCGGTCCAGGCCGTGCCGTCGGGCGCGGTGATGGTCACTTCGGCGCGGGTGACCCAATCCGGCAGCACCAGCTGGGGCGCGGTATCGGTAAAGGTGCCCAGCTTTTGCACGGTCAGGTTGGTAGGGCTCTGGTAGTGCTTGCTTACTTTGTCGCCCAGCACGGGGATGGTCCAATCCCACCCGTTGGGGGTGAGGGCGGTGTCCCCGAAGGTAACAGCCTCCTGCGGGAGGTCTTTTTCGCCGGTGCGGCTGTAGAGAAACGCGGCGGTGCCGCCTAAAATCAGCGCGACCATGGCAATGACCATAGCAAGCCAGAGCAGCAGTTTGCGCATAGTTTTCTCCTATAGGCAGTAGCGATGGAAAAGCCGGACGCACAAGGCGGCGCCCGGCTGAGAGACTCAGTTTTTACTCGGCGTCAGGGGCGTCAGGGGCGTCAGGGGCGTCGGCTGCGGGCTGGGCGGGGATCTTTTCGTAGACGGTGTCGTCCTGGAAATCGTCATCATCGTCGTAATCGTCACCGTCATCGCTGAACAGCAGGCGCTCGTACTCGTCCAGCTCTTTCTCGCGGTGATAGAGGTAGAGGGCGGCGGCGGTCAGGGCACCGGCAGCAGCAAAGAAAAAGGCCAGCACAGCACCGAACGTGGATTTCTTCATCATGGGGAAAACTCCCTTCCTGGCGGTAAGAATACCGTTGATTCGTAATTTTTTCTTGCGGGCGGTCTGCGGGGCAGATACCGCTATGCCCCTATTATACCCGACCCGGGGCCGGAATACAACACAAGAATTGTAAAATTTGAAAGTTCCTTGGCTGTCTCATGCCTGCTTTAGCGATTTAAAGAGCTGGCTTGACATTCGTGGGAAAATGGGGTTTACTTTATATAGGAAAAAGGCTCCCCTTGAGGGGAGCTCCCGCGCAGCGGGTGAGGGGTGGCTACTTTAGCTATAGGCCAACAAAGTAGATGCAATTGCTCTGCAGGTGAGCCACCCCTCAGTCGCCTACGGCGCCAGCTCCCCTCAAGGGGAGCCTTTAATTTGAAAAGGACGGAAACCAACCATGCAAAAAGACCTGACCACCGGCAGTGTATTCAAAAATGTGCTTTATTTCTCGCTGCCCTACCTGCTGTCGTATTTTTTGCAAACGCTGTACGGCATGGCAGACCTGTTCATCATTGGCCAGTTTGAGGGCACGGCCAGCATCACGGCGGTGTCCATCGGCAGCCAGATCATGCACATGATCACGGTCATGCTGGTGGGGCTGGCCATGGGTGTTACCGTGGGTATCGGCCGGGCAGTGGGCGCCCACGATGACCGGGGCGCAGGCGCGGTCATTGGCAACGCGGTCATGCTGTTTCTGGCGGTGTCGGTGGTGCTGGCCGCGGTGCTGACGGCGCTGGTGCAGCCGATTTTAAGCATGACGTCCACTCCGGCCGAGGCTGTGCCCGGCGCGGCGGCTTACCTGACCATCTGCTTCATCGGCATCCCCTGTATTACGGCGTACAATATTATTGCGTCCATCTTCCGCGGGCTGGGCGATTCCCGCAGCCCGATGTACTTTATTGCCGTGGCCTGCGCGGCCAACATCGGGCTGGACTACTTGTTTATGGGGGCACTGCACATGGGCCCCGCCGGTGCGGCGCTGGGTACTACGCTGGCCCAGGGCATCAGCGTCATCGTTTCGCTGGGGGTCATCCTGCGGCGCAAAAGCGGCATCCGGCTGCACAAAAGTGACCTGCGGCCGCAGAAAAATGTCATTGGCCGCATCCTGCGCATCGGCGTGCCGGTGGCGCTGCAGGACGGACTTATCCAAATCTCGTTTTTGCTCATCACGGTCATTGCCAACCGGCGCGGCCTGACGGACGCCGCCGCTGTGGGCATCGTGGAGAAGATCATCAGCTTCATCTTCCTGGTGCCGTCCTCGATGCTGTCCACGGTGTCGGCGCTGGGGGCCCAGAACGTGGGCGCAGGAAAGCACGACCGTGCCGCCGGGACACTGTACTACGCCATCGGCATTTCGCTGACCTTTGGGGCTATCGTGGGTGTGCTGGTGCAGTTTATCGCCCCCAATGCCGTGGCTCTGTTTACCAGCGACGCGGCTGTGGCCGTGGCGGGCGGCTGGTACCTGCGCGGGTATATCTGGGACTGCTTCTTTGCGGGTATCCACTTCAGCTTCAGCGGGTATTTCTGCGCTTACGGCCGCAGCGAGCTTTCGTTCCTGCATAACATTTTGGCCATCGTGCTGGTGCGTGTGCCGGGGGCCTATTTCATGTCCAAGCTGTTCCCGGACAACCTGCTGCCCATGGGCCTTGCCACGGCGGTCGGCTCGCTGCTGTCGGTGCTCATCTGCCTGACAGCCTACCTGCTGCTGAAACGCAAAGGCACCTTTGGCGGGAAAGCAGCGTGAATTTAGGATAGTACTATCATTTACTATTGATATCATTGGAATCATTGTCATCATTTGTTTGTTGCCCAATAAAAACAATGAAATCAATGAAATCAATAGTAAATTTACATTAGGAATATAACTACAAAAGGCTCCCTCAATACCAGGAAGCCTTTCTGTTTTATTACCGTTTTACATATGCCCCAAACGCGTTGGGCACGGGGTATACCTCGGCCAGTTGCTCAGGGGCGGCCCAGACGAAACCGTCCGGCAGTGCGCACGCCCCGGCCCGGCCGCGCCAGCCGGAAAGCTGCCACACCCGGTGGGTGAACACATGCTTCGCGGGCGGCAGCGGTTCGGTCAACGTGGCCTGTACGCCCAGCTTCGCCAGCGCGGCGGTCAGCTCGTCCTTGGTCAGCGCTTTTTCCCAGGCGGCGGGCTGCCACAAACCGGCCAGCAGCCCCTTGGCGGGGCGGCGCTGCAAAAGCAGCCCTGCATCGCTCTCCACCAATACTACCGTAACAGGCACCGTGGTTTTGGCCTTGGGGGCGGGCTTTACCGGCAGCTCCCCTGCCCTGCCGGCGGCGCACCCTAAGCAGCGGTCGGCCAGCGGGCAGGCCTCGCAGTGGGGCGTGCCGGGGATGCACACCAGCGCCCCTAACTCCATCAGCGCTTCGTTGTAAGGGCCGGGCGTGGCCTTGGGCATCTGGTCCAGCACACGTTGGGTAAACAGCCGTTTGGCGGCAGGGGTCATCACGTCGGCGTCGTCGTTGTACAGCCGGGCAAACACCCGCAGCACGTTGCCGTCCACGGCGGGTGCCGGGATGCCAAAAGCAATGCTGGCAATGGCCCCGGCGGTGTAATCCCCGATGCCGGGCAGGCTGCGCAGGGCGTCGTAATCGGCGGGCAGGTCGCCGCCGTACTGCTCGCAGACGATGCGGGCGGCCTTTTGCATGTTGTTGACGCGGTTGTAGTACCCAAGCCCCTGCCACAGCTTGCGCAGGGCGTCCGGCTCACAGACGGCCAGGTCGGCGGGGGTGGGCAGTGCCGCGATAAAGCGGTTGTAATACGGGATGGCCGCGGCTACGCGGGTCTGTTGGAGCATGATCTCACTGACCCAGATATGGTAGGCAGAAGGCTCCTGTCGAAACGGCAGGAGCCTTTTGTTAGCCTGAAACCATTGCAGCAGCGGTGCAGCAATGGGCTGCATTAAAAACCACCGCAGGTACGGGGGAACGGGATGACATCGCGGATGTTGGGGATGCCGGTGACATACATCAGCAGACGCTCAAAGCCCAGGCCGTAGCCGGCATGCTTCACACTGCCGAAGCGGCGCAGGTCGAGGTACCAATCGTAGTCAGCGGGGTCCATGCCCAGCTCTTTGATGCGGGCGGTCAGCACGTCGAGGCGCTCCTCACGCTGGGAGCCGCCGATCAGCTCGCCGATGCCGGGCACCAGCATATCAGCGGCGGCCACGGTCTTGCCGTCCTCGTTCTGGCGCATGTAGAAGGCCTTGATCTCCTTCGGGTAGTCGGTGACAAAGACCGGCTTCTTGAAGATCTGCTCGGTCAGATAGCGCTCGTGCTCGGTCTGCAGGTCGGTGCCCCACTCGACTTTATACTGGAAGTTGTCGTTGTTCTTCTTCAGCAGTTCGATGGCGTCGGTGTAGGTGACGCGGGCAAAGTCAGAACTGGCAACCAGCTCCAGGCGCTCGATCAGGCCCTTGTCAAAGAACTGGTTGAAGAAAGCCAGCTCATCGGGGCAGTTGTCCAGCAGGTAGCGGATGACGTAGCGGGTCATGGCCTCGGCGGTCTCCAGGTAGGTGTTCAGGTCGGCAAAAGCCATCTCCGGCTCGATCATCCAGAACTCGGCCGCATGGCGGGTGTCGTAGCTCTTCTCGGCGCGAAAGGTGGGGCCGAAGGTGTAGACGTTGCCCAGGGCCATGGCCATGGCCTCGGCCTCCAGCTGGCCGGAAACGGTCAGGTTGACGGGACGCTTGAAGAAGTCCTTGGTGTAGTCTACGCCGCCTTCTTCGTTGCGGGGGATGTCGTTGAGGTCGAGGGTGGTCACCTGGAACATCTCGCCGGCACCTTCGCAGTCAGAGCCGGTGAAGATGGGTGTGTGTACGTAGGTGAAGCCGTGCTCATGGAAGAACTGGTGCAGGGCAAAAGCAGCCTGGCCGCGCACACGGAACGCCGCGTTGAAGGTGTTGGTGCGGGGGCGCAGATGGGTCATGGTGCGCAGGTAGTCCATGCTCATCTTCTTTTTCTGCAGCGGGTACTCGGGGCCGCAGGGACCCAGCACGGTGATGGTGTCGGCGTTGATCTCAAAGGGCTGCTTGGCGTTGGGGGTCAGCACCAGGGTGCCGGTGACCTCAAAGCTGGTGTACAGGCCGCACTTGGCGATCTCGGCATAGTTGGCCAGTTTGTCAGCCTGGAAAACGATCTGGACGGGCTTATAGCAGCTGCCGTCGGACAGCGAGATAAAGCCGATATTTTTAGAATCGCGCACAGTTTTGGCCCAGCCGCAGACAGTGACCTTGGTACCATCGGCAGGGGTAGCGGTGTACAGCGATGCAAGTTCCGTTCTCTGCATGGAAATTCCTCTCCTCTATAACAATAATTATATTTATTATAACTAGTGTTGCAGGAAAAGTAAAGAACTGATTTTTACGGCTGCTGCCCGCCCAGCAGCTCCGCCAACGCCAGCGCAGCGAATTCCCCGGCCCGGAGGGCCTCCTCCAGCGTATTTCCGTGGCCGCCGATCTCGATCAGCAAACTGCCGGTGGTCAAATCCTGGTTGTAAAACCGGTAGCCGCATAACACCGGCCGCGTCAGGCCGGGAAAGCGGCTCTCCATGGCTTCCTCCCAGGCGGCGGCAAAGCGCAGGTTCAGCCGCCAGTTGGGCAGGCTGATGGTGCTGCCGTTGTCGCACCCGGCAATGATCATCACCTGGGCGGTGCTTGCGCCGTCGATAGTGCACACCGGCTTGACCAGCGTGCCGTCGGCATCCTCGATGGCATCCCGGTGGACGTCCAGCACCACTTTGATCGACGGATACTGCCGCAGATACTCCTGGGCCGTGGCGCGGCTGCGGTCGTAACTCTCGGTGTAGCTGGGGGAATCGTGCAGCGTTTCGTCGTGCAGCGTGTGGATGCCCGCCGCGTTCAGCACCTCGGCCATGCGGGCACCCACGGCGCACATGTTCAGCGCGGTGTTGCGGGTACGGGCGGCAGCACTGCGGTCGTATAGTAAATCGGGCCAGGTCTGGTAGGTCTCGGTGGCGTGGGTGTGCAGGATCAAAACCTGCGGCTCATCGCTGTTTAGCTCCACGGCAAAAGGCAGGTTGGCGGTGGTCACCGCCGCCCGCAGGTCTGCGTCGGCGCAGGCGGTGCTGTTGCGGATGCTGCCCGCCGAAAGTGAGATGCTGCCCTCTCCCCTGCCGTGGCGGAACTGCTCGGCCCGGATAGGCCCGGCGTCCTCGATTTGCGGTGCGGTGCTGGGCTGCGGCGTAGGGCTTGGTTCCGGCGTGGGCGAAGCTGTGGGCGTTGGCGCCGGGGCCGGCACAGGCGTAGGCTGTACCGGTGCCGTTGTGGGGATGGGCTGCGGCCCGGGGCGCGGCAGGGCGCAGGCCACTGCGGCCGCCGGGGACTGCATGGCCAGCAAGGCATGCTGCAAAATAGCCCGCTCCGGCAGGCAGGCCGCTGCCGCCAGCACCGAGGCGCAGGACGCAGCAAACACCACCCCGCCCGCCAGCCAGGCGGCGGCACGGTGCATAAAATCCATGCAGGCACCCCCTTTCCCAACCAATTTATGCGAAAAATCCGATTTTCATGAAGTTTTTTTTGAAAAACACTTGCAAGACCGAAAAAAATGTGGTAGGATAACTTGTACTGTTATGGGGAACCAAGGAGGTGGAACGAATGCCTAACATTAAGTCTCAGAAGGATCGTGTTGTCCAGTCTCAGAAGGAGGCCATGGCCAACAAGGTCGTCAAGTCCAACCTGAAAACAGTGATCAAGAAGGCAGACGCTGCCATCGTCAGCAACGCCGCTGATAAGGACGCTGTTATGAAAGCCGCTGTCTCTGCTATCGACTCTGCCAAGAGCAAGGGTGTCATCCATAAGAACACCGCTGCCCGTAAGGTCAGCCGTCTGGCTAAGCGCGCTAACAAGGCCGCTCAGTAATTGATCGCATGAACAATGCCCGCCGAGAAATCGACGGGCATTTTCATTTTTATATGGAGTTTGTAGTGGATTGTAGGGGCTGATGCAAGCATCAGCCCCTACAGGACGAGATTGTGCCTTCAGAGCGAATCTTTATGTCATCATTTCATCTCAAACAGCGCTTTCTTCTTCATCCAGTAATACACCCCGCCCACGGCGTCGGCCAAAAACCAGCCGATGGGCACGCTCCACCAGATGCCTGTCACCCCAATCGCCGGGATGGCGGACAGCGCATAGGCCAGCACCACGCGGGTGCCCAGGGATACCACCGTCAGCACCACCGACATACCGGGCCGCCCCACAGCGCGGTACAGCCCGTAGAACAGGAACAGGCAGCCAATGCCCGCATAGAACGCGCCCTCAATGCGCAGGTAGCGCACGCCCTCGGTGATGACGGCGGTCTCCGAGCCGTCGATAAAAATGCGCATCAGCAGCGCGGCAAACACAAACACCAGTGCGCTGACCGCGATGCTGAACCCGATGGCCGCCGCAAACGCGCCCCGTATCCCCTTGTGGATGCGGTCAGTCTTTTGCGCGCCGTAGTTCTGGGCAATAAAGATGGAGAACGCATTGCCGAAATCCTGCACCGGCAGATAGGCAAAGGCGTCGATTTTGACCGCCGCTGCAAACGCCGCCATGACCACCGTGCCAAAGCTGTTGACCAACCCCTGCACGGCCAAGATCCCTAAGTTCATGATGGATTGCTGGATGCAGGTCAGCGCCGAGAACCCGGCGATCTCCTTCATGCGGTTGGCCTTGAACTTGCTGTGGGCAGCCTGCCGCACCAGCGGGAACCGCACCCAGGTGTACACGGAAATGCCCACGCCGGAGACATACTGCGCAATGACCGTCGCCTCGGCCGCGCCGCCCACATCGCGCCCCAGTCCGCAGACGAACCACAGGTCCAGCGCGATGTTCAGCCCGGCGGACAGCGCCAGAAACAGCAGCGGTACCATCGAGTTGCCCAGCGCCCGCAGCAGAGAGGCAAAGTAGTTGTACAGGAAAATCGCCGCCAGCCCGGCAAACACGATCTTTAAGTAAGTGCGCATCAGCGGCGCAATCTCGGCGGGCAGGCGCAGGAACCAGATAATGCCCTCAAAACCCAGGTACACCGCGCCGGTCAGCACGGCGGTCACGATGGCCAGCAGCACAAAGGCGGCCAAAACACCCTCCCGCAGGCCGGTGTCGTCCTTTTGGCCAAACTTGATGGAAAACACCGTGCCGCTGCCCATGGCCAGCCCCAGCAAAATGGACGTGAGAAAGGTCATCAGCGTAAAGGCCGAGCCGACCGCCGCCAGCGCGTTGGTGCCGATGAACCGCCCAACAACTAACGTATCAGCGATATTATAGCATTGCTGCAGCAGGTCGCCTAAAATCATGGGCACCGCAAACCGCAGCATCGTGGGCATAACAGGCCCCTGTGTAAGTTGCTTTTGCATGGGAGTGGGTTCCTCTTTTCCTACAAATACACTTTTTCCAGTATACCACAAAGCTGCATAAAAAGCGAATTTTATTAAGAAAAGCGCCCTGCCTGCCCGGCAGAGCGCCTATAACGGAAAAATTTAATTCTGGTCCCTGCTCTTTCCCACCAGCGCCGCCGCCACGGCAAAAATCAAACTGGCAGCAATCCCCCCGGCGGCAGCGGTCAGCCCGCCGGTAAAGGCACCCGGCAGGCCGCACCGATCCACGGCCTGCACCACGCCTTGCGCCAGCAGATGCCCGAACCCCAGCAGCGGCACACTGGCCCCGGCCCCGGCGAACTCGGCCAGGGGCTTGTACACGCCCACGGCGCTTAACACCACGCCCGCCACCACGTAGCCGGTCAGGATGCGCGCCGGGGTCAGCTTGGTATAATCAATAAACAGCTGGCCGATGACGCAGATCGCGCCGCCCACCACGAACGCCCAAACATAGTTCATACAAGTCCCCCCAACTCCACGCAGTGGGCGATGCCGGGGATGGTCTCGCCCTGCAAAAAGGTCGTCTGGCTCATCAGTGCGCCGGTGGATAAGAACAGCACCCGCTTGAACCGCCCGTCAAACAGCCGGGGCAGCACCCAGGCACACAGCACGGCGGCACTGCACCCGGCCCCGCTGCCGCCCGCCTGCACGTTCTGGCTGTCCACATCGTACAGCAGACAGCCGCAATCGTAGTGGTTGGGCAGGGGCACACCCTCTTTCTCCATCTGCTCGCATAGCAGATCGCTGCCCACCTGGCCCAGATCGCCGGTAAAGATGGCATCAAAATCCGCCGGAGCCGCGCCGGTGGCGTCAAAATAGCGCAGCAGCGTGCTGGCGGCTGCGGGCATCATGGCGGCGCCCATGTTGTTGATGTCGGTCACGCCGTAATCCTGCACTCGGCCAAAGGTGGCGGACAAAATCTGCACGCCCCCCTGCCCCGGCCCCCGCAGCAGGCAGGCCCCCGCCGCCGTGGCGGTCCACTGGGCCGTGGGGGTGCGCTTGGCGCCGTACTCCAGCGGCGTGCGGAACTGCCGCTCAGCCGCGCAAAAGTGGCTGCTGGTCATGGCCAATATCTGCCGCCCCAACCCGGCAGCCGCAAAGGCGGCCCCCAGACAAAGTGCCTCGGTCATGGTAGAGCACGCCCCATACAGCCCCGCAAAGGGGGTGGCCAGCGTGCGCAGCGTATAGTTGCTGGCTGTGCACTGGGCCTGCAGGTCGCCCGCAAAGGTCAGGTCTACATCCTTGGCCGCAATGCCCGCCTTGCGCAGGCAGATGCCCGCGGCTTTTTGCTGCAGCATGCCTTCGGCCTGTTCCCAGTTGGCGCAGTTTTCGTCGGCAAAGGCGGCGTCCTGGGTCAGGTAGTCAAAGGCCGAGGCCAGTGGGCCTTCACCCTCCTTTTTTCCGCCCGCGCTGCCCCAGGCAGAGATCACCGGCGGTGCATCAAAAAAGATGACATCCTTGCGTCGTTTCGGCATATCAGCCCACCTTTCCCACCAGCCAGTACACCACGCCCCACACAAAGGACGCCAGCGTGCCAAAGGCAATGACCGGCCCCGCGATGGTAAAAATTTTGGCCCCCACGCCGGTGACCCAGCCCTCGGCCTTGAACTCAATGGCCGGGCTGACGACAGAGTTGGCGAACCCGGTGATGGGCACCAGCGTGCCCGCGCCCGCCTTGGCTGCCAGTTTTTGGTACCACCCCGGCAGGGTGGCCAGCGCCGATAAAAATATGAGCGCAATGCTTGTCAGCGTACCGGCCATCGTTTTGTCGTACCAAAGTAAAAACAGTTGGCGTAGTGCTTCACCCAGCAGGCAGATGGCCCCGCCCACAAAAAACGCCCACAGGCAGTCCTGCACAACGGGCGATGGGGGCGAGGCACGGCGTACCATTTTATCATACTCTTTGGGGTCCAGTTTCATCCCGTTTCCACTCCCTTTCGGGGGTAGTATGGGCTTAATTGCCGTAAAATATTACGCTGCCGCGGTAATAAGGCTGGGGCACCATGCGGCTGTACAGGGTTTGCAGCGCGGTATTTAATGTGCCGTCAGGCAACAGTGTCTCGCCGCAGGGCAGCTGCAAAATGCTGTACCGCGCACCGAACACCCGGCTTTCCAGCGCCGTAGCCCGTGCCCCGGCCCGCAGGTAAAACCCGATGCGCCGCCGGGCAATGGCCGCATCCGGGGCTTCGGCGGGGTGCTCGCACTCCAACAGCAGTGCGGCCAGCCGGGGTGCGTAGTGGGCCTGCAGCAGGTGCAGCGCCCGGGTGCCGATGCCGCTGCCCCGCAGGTCGCTGCGCACGGCAAAGTAATCCACCAGCCCGGCCTGCTGCCCCGGCAGTACCACCTGCCAGGCGTAGGCCAGCACGGCCCCGGCGTCATCGGTAAAGGTCAGCGGTTCATACAGGCCGGCGGCCAGCAGTTCTTCCATCGCCGCAAAGGGCTTCAGCTCCCCCGGCGGAAAGTCCCGCGCCATGCGGCTCTCATACAATTGCCTGGCCCCGGCAGCATCCAACAGACGAATTCGCATATCCGTACCCCTTTCTGATTGAATTACAACGCGAAATCTTGTATAATACAAACAAGCATACGTGCAAGTAGGGGCGGATGCTTGCATCCGCCCGCAGGGCGATGCGGGCATCGCCCCCTACAGAAGTGAAACATAGAATATAGGAGGCTCTTTCTTATGGAATGGACCGACATCAGCATTACCGTTGCCAAGCGCGACGCCGATACGGCCGAGGCTATCGCCACCATGGTGGCCAACGGCGGCATTTATATTGAGGATTACAGCGACCTGGAACAGCAGGCGTGGGAGATCGCCCATGTAGACCTAATCGAGCAGGAACTGCTGGACAAACCCCGGGACGTGGTCATCGTACACATGTACCTGGCCCCCGATGAAAACCCCGCCGAAGTGCTGCCCCTGTTTGAGGAACGCCTGAAAAACAGCGGCATCGACTACCAGCTCAACACCACCGGCGTGGAGCAGGAAGATTGGCAGAACGGCTGGAAAAAGTTCTACCACGCCATGGATATTGGCGAGCGCCTGGCCATCGTGCCCGGCTGGGAGGACTACGACACCGACCGCATCAAGATCGTCATGGACCCCGGCATGGCCTTTGGCACCGGCACCCATGAGACCACCTCCCTCTGCCTGGAAACGCTGGACAGCCTGGTCAAGGGCGGTGAGCGCGTGCTGGACATCGGCACCGGCTCCGGCATTCTGGCCATTGCCGCGCTGAAACTGGGCGCTGAGGTGGCCGAGGGCGTGGACATCGACCCTATGTGCGTGCGCACCGCGGGCGAGAACGCCCAGCGCAACGGCGTGGCCGACAAGTTCACCGTGCTGGTGGGCGACCTGTCCGACCAGGCCAGCGGCGAGTACAACATCATCACCGCGAACATCGTAGCCGCGGCGATCCTTTCGCTGGCACCCCACGTGCCCGTGCTGATGGCCCCCGGCGCCCGCTTTATCGCCAGCGGCATCATTGACGAGCGCAGGGATGAGGTGCTCACCGGCCTGAAAGCTGCCGGCCTGACCCCCATCGAGGTCAAGGAGAAGCGCGGCTGGGTCTGCATTATCTGCAAAAAGTCTGACGAGAAAGAGGCGTAAACCATGCCCCACCGTTATTTTACCAATGAACTGGCCGCCGGCCGTGCCGCGCTGACCGGCAGTGACGCCCACCACCTGGCGGATGTTATGCGCGCCAAACTGGGTGAGGAAGTGGTGCTTTGCGGCCCCGACGGGCTGGAGTACCTGGGCACCGTTACCGCCATCCAGTCCGGCCGGGTGGAGTTCACCGTGACAAAGGGCACCACCAGCAAGGCCGAGCCGGACGCGGCCGTGACGCTGTTTGCGGGCTACCCCAAGCAGGGCAAGCTGGAGGAAGTCATCCGCCACAGCGTCGAGCTGGGCGTAACGGAAATTGTCCCGTTTTTCAGCCGTTACTGCGTAGCTACGCCGAAAAAAGAGGACGCCAAAAACGAACGCTACAACCGTATCGCCGCCGAGGCCGCCAAGCAGGCGGGCCGCGCCATGCTGCCCCATGTGTCCATGCCGCTGCTGAACTTCGCCGCCGTCTGCGATGCCTTGCAGGAAGATTACGACCTGGCGCTGTTTTTCTATGAGGGCGGCGGCGCTCCCCTGCGTACCGTGCTGCGGCCCGGCTGCGCCAAGAAAATCGCCATCGTCACGGGCAGCGAGGGCGGCTTCTCGGTAGAAGAAGCCGAGGCCGCCAAGGCCGCCGGGGCTGTCACGGTGGGCTTAGGCCCCCGCATCCTGCGGTGCGAGACCGCCCCCCTCACCGCCCTGACCGCCGCCATGCTGCTGACCGGCAACCTGGAATAAGCGGCACCCCATACTATTCTTCTGCCGCCGCACGCGTGAAACAAAGGAGAACGCTATGGACAAGAAAAAGCTGTACACCGTTCTGAAAGCGGTTTTCTGGTGTGTGATCGGCGCGTTTTTTGGCTCTACGATCTATACCTGCTGGGACTACCACGCCCGTCCCGGCCTGTACGCGCTGACCTCCGCACCGTGGTATACCTCCATTGTGATGTATGGCATCCTTACGGCCATTGCCGCTGCCGTGCTGCTGGCGGCGATGTACATGGTAAAAAAGAAGCTGAAATAAAAGCAAGCCCCCGGCCGATGGCCGGGGGCTTGCGCGTTATATAGGCAATATAGGTAATAATCACCCAAACAGCTTATCTTTGGGGTACAGCCCGTCCTTGCTCATCCGGCGCAGGGCGGCTACCAGTTCGGGCTTGTCCTCGCGGTAGGTGATGCCGTGCCACTTGTCGGGGCTGGTCAGTACATGTACGTCGGCATCGCCGCGCTGCAAAGCGGCGGTCACCACGCTGGGCAGGTAGTATTCACATTTCAGCGGGTTCACCGGCAGGTTCTCCTTCAAAAAGGCCGCAAACCCGGCCTTGGCATCGGCCACATAGCCGGGAGTGAAGCCCCACAGGTTCATCGAGACGACCGTGTCGGCGGGCAGGTCGGTCCAATTGGCGCCGCCATCCTCGGTGTAGTGGATGCCGCCGTCGTAAGGCTCGATGCAGGTGCGCTCGGTCACGCTGACCAGGTTGCTGTGTTCATCGGTCACGCAGACGCCGCGGCTGACACTGCCGTTGGCGCTGACCGTGTTGCCCAGCAAAAAGCCCACCATGCTCCACGCATAGCGGTCGCCGTCGGCGTGGCTGCTCAGGTAGTCGTACACCAGCTTAAAGCCCTGCGGGCCGTAGTAGTCGTCGGCGTTGATGACCGCAAACGGTGCGCTGCCGATGGCCTGCTCGGCAGTCAGGATGGCATGGGCAGTGCCCCAAGGCTTCACGCGGCCATCGGGCACGGTAAAGCCTTCTGGTAGGCAGTCCAACTGCTGGTAGGCATAGCGCACCTCAAACCCGGCCTGCAAAGCGCGGGCACCCACGGCGGCCTTGAACGGCTCCTCGATCTCGTGCTTGATGATAAAGACGACGGTCTCGAACCCGGCGCGGCGGGCATCGTACAGGCTGTAGTCGATGATGGCCTCCCCGCTGGGACCGACCGGGTCGATCTGCTTCAGCCCGCCGTAGCGGCTGCCCATACCGGCAGCCATAATGACAAGAATCGGTTTTTCGCGCATGGGAAAAACCTCCTTTATACAAAATCATTCCGGCTTCTATGATACACTCTTTTGGCGGCGGGTGCAACCCCCGGGGCAAAACCGGGCAGCTTCGGCAAAATGTTTGGTGCTTCCCTATGGCAGTGCGGGGCAGAAGATGCTATAATAAGGCCATAGAGTAATGGGAGGAAGTTACCATGCAGCAAACACGAAAACCCGGCCCGCAGCGGGCCCTTGTGCTGGCCGGCGGCGGTGCCAAAGGCAGCTACCAGGTGGGTGTGTGGCAGGCGCTGCAAGAGCTGGGCTGGACGCCGGATATTATCACGGGTGCCAGCGTCGGCGCACTGAACGGCTGCCTGTTTACAATGGGCAAAAGCAAGGAGGCCGAGGACCTTTGGCGCAGGCTGGAGATCCATGACGTGCTGGAAGTGCCCGACAGCCTGAAGCCCGAGGAATTGAACAACTTCTTTCTCGACGTGGTGCGCAGCGGCGGCCTGAACGTGGAGCCACTGGCCGAGACCATCGACCGGCTCATTGATGAGGGCGCGGTGCGCCGCTCCCCCATCCGCTTCGGCCTGGTGATGACCGAGCTGGGCACCATGCGCCGCGTGCAGTGCCCGGTGGAAAAGATCCCCGAAGGCCAGATGAAAGACTACCTGCTGGGGTCCAGCGCCTGCTTTCCGGCGCTGCGCCCGCGGGAGATCGACGGTGTGAAGTACATCGACGGCGGCTGGCGCGACAATATGCCGCTGGACCTGGCCGCCGCCATGGGCGCCGGGGAACTGCTGGCCGTGGACGTGAACGGCGTGGGCATCACCCGCCCCAATACCACCGGCTTACCCACCCGCATCATCCGCAGCCATTGGAATTTAGGCCCCACGCTGGATTTTGCCCCCGAGCGCGCCGCCCGCAACATTGCCCTGGGCTACTTTGATACGATGCGGCTGTTTGACCGCATGGGCGGCACAGCCTACGGCATCCTGCCGGACGGCAGCGCCTTTTTGAAGAACTTCGCTGAACGTTACCAGCTGCGCCTGGCCGAGGTCGCCGCCCGCTCCCCGGCTATCGACCTGGTGGAAAAGACTGCGCGCCAGCTGGCCAACTACCCGGCCCCCTTTGCGCCGAACCCCAGTGCCCCCACCGCGGCTGCACTGGCCCCGCTGGAGCTGGCCGCCGAGCACCTGAACGTGCCCGCGGACATGCCCTACACCCCCAAGCTGCTGGCTGCTACAGTAATGGGCAGCTTTGAGAAAGACCCGGCTGACCGCTTCCCCGCCCTGCTGGACGGCAAGGACGGCAGCCTTGTGGCCGAGAAAGCCATGGCGGCCGCCGCGCCCGAGGAATTTGTAACGGCGCTGGTTAGCCGTACCCTGGCGGATGTGCCGCTGTTTTAACAAAGGACGATGCTGCGCATTTTTGCGGCGGCATCGGAAAAAACAAGGAGGTCTGCATGCATATCTTTACTGGTGTTTCGGCATCGCCCGGCGTTGTGATCGGCCCTGTGGAACAGATCGACCACGGCACCACCGGACTGCACCGCATCGTCTGCGACCCGTTTCGGGAGCGCGCACTGTATGACGTAGCGGTGGTGCTGGCGAAAGATGAGCTGCGCCGCCTGAGCCAGCGCGCCAAAGGCCCCGATGCGGACATTCTGCTGTTCCAGATCGCCCTGCTGGAGGATGAGTCCTTCACCAATGAGATCGGCGATTACATAGCCGCCGGTGCGGGCGGTGCTGCCGCTGTCGAGCGGGCCGAGCAGATCTTTGCCCGCCGCCTGCGGGACGTGGACGATGAGTACATCCGGGAGCGCAGCGTGGATGTCTGCGATGTCTGCCGCCGCGTGGTGGATATTCTGGACGGCCGCCCGCGCCGCCGCCTGCACTTGAAGCGCCCCAGCATTCTGGTGGCGGACCGCTTCTTCCCCAGCGACCTGTTCAGCCTGGACCGCCGCATGATCCTGGGGCTGGCCAGCAACCAGGACAGCACCATCAGCCACGCGGCCATCATGGCCCGCAGCATGGGCCTGCCCGCTGTGCTGCAATTGGGTGACGGCGTGGCCGCGCTGGCCGCCGGCAAACGGGCCATTCTGGACGCCAACCTGGAGGACGGCACCGGCAGCCTGATTGTGGACCCGGACGGCGCGCATATCGCCCAGGCGGATTGCAAAATTGCGCTGAACCGTCTGCACGGCAGCGTGGCCGACCCCGTGGCGGCCCAGCCCTGCCTGACCAGGGATGGCACGGCGTTCCGCCTGCTGACGATGACGAACCTGTACGGCACCGAGGACAAGGCCCTGCCGTTGACCGCGGTGGGCACCGGCCTGCTGCGCACCGAATCGGTGATCTTGAACGAGCTGTCCGAACAGGAGCAGTTGAACCTGCTGAAAGAACATCTGGAAGCAGCTAATGGGGCCATGCTGGCCGTACGCACCTGTGATTCCAACGCCGACGATGAGGCCCCCTGGACCGCGACCGTCAAGGACAGCCTGCAAAACCACCGTCTGCTGTGGCCGCAGATACGGGCGCTGCTGCAAGCCGCGCCCTGCGGCGACCTGCGTATCCTCTTTCCCATGATCGCGGGGGCCGAGGACTGGGACGCCTGCCTGCAGGAGGTCACCGCCTGCCGCGATGAACTGCAAAGCCGCGGTGTCGAGGTGGATCGCCTGCCGCCGATGGGCTGCATTGTGGATATGCCCTCGGCCGCACTGCTGGCCGGGGAACTGATTGCCCACGGCGCGCAGATCTTGGCCATCGACATTGAGGACCTGGCCCGCTACACGCTGGGCCTTGTCAAAGACCCCGCCGCCGCGGCCCGCCGCGCCGCCAGCCCCGCTGTGCAGCGCCTTGTCAAAGAGGTACTGCGCCAGGCCGAGGGCACCAGCGTGCGGGTCTACCTCTGCGGCATCACGGTCGCCTCGGTAGACCAGATGCCCGCCTACCTCCACCTCGGCGTCCACCACTTCGCCGCCGAACCCGCCGCCCTCCTCCCGCTAAAAAAGCGGCTGATGCAGGAGAATTTGAGTTAAAAGTAAGTATAAATAATGACTTTTTAATATGGAAATGAGGCGACTTGTATGCCTGACATAAAGAAGTTTATGGACAAGAGTTTATCAGCGGTGCAAAGAGGTGCGAAAAGTTTCAACGAAACTGTCGCACCTAAAATCGGAAAGGCTGTAAACGATGCTACGGAAAGCGCTGGAAAAGCGATTGCCGATGGAAGTGATAAGATAGCATCTGTTGGGAAAAATGCAAAAGATACAGTAATGAATCAGCTGGATGTAAACCATGACGGAAATGTTGACATTGTTGATATTATTACATTAGGCCTTAAAACACCCGGTATAAAAGTAAACCGGGAACAGTTTCTCAAAAAAGAATTAACTATACATTACGATGAAGAAACTGTGAAAAAAGCAATTGCAAAAACTCCTGTAGCGGCAAAAATTCCAGCAGAAGATATTGATAAAATTGCAGATGCAGTTATTCAGTATGAAAGATATTTTGTTTCGGGAATCTCTACAGCGCTTGGTGCACCTGGTGGAGCAGCAATGGTAGCTACAATTCCGGCAGATATCATTCAGTACTATGGATACATGCTTCGCGCTGCACAAAAATTGATGTACCTTTATGGATTTCCGCAAATTGTGTCAGAAGATGACGAAACGCAAATAGACTCTGCGACAATGAATCTCCTTGTTGTAGCAATGGGTGTAATGTTTGGCGTGGCCGGTGCAAATAATGCGGTAAAGGCAATGGCAAAGGCACTGGGCAACGGAGTAGAAAAACAACTGATGCGGCGAGCACTTACAAAAGGAACGATATATCCAATTGTAAAGAGCATAGCGAAGTGGTTTGGTGTTCGCATGACAAAGGAAGTATTTTCTGGATTCTTTAAGAAAGCAATACCAGTAGTTGGTGGAGTGATTGGTGGAGGCATAACGTATGTTTCGTTTAAGCCATGCTGTGAAAGGTTAAAAGAGAGCTTGAAAGATACAAAACTGTCCAACGTAAACCATAAAGAAACAAAAGAAGAATCCGCTATTTATGAAGCGATAGTTCAGGAAATTGAAGAATAATTGTAAATGTACGTAAAAAAGCCCCCCAGAGCTGTTAGACTCTAGGGGGCATACTTATTGTTCAAGCGGTTAAGACGTAAACCGATCCTTCAAGTTTTTGAAGAAGCCTTTGCGCTTTTCGTAGTTGTCGTCTTTCAGGCTGTCCTCAAAGGCTTTCAGGGCTTCGCGCTGGGTGCGGTTCAGCTTCTTGGGGATCTCCACATCCACGATGACGTACTGGTCACCGCGGCCGCGGCCGTTCAAATACTGGATGCCCTGGCCGCGCAGGCGGAACTTGGTACCGCTCTGGGTGCCTTCGGGGATCTTCTGGGCGACCTTTCCGTCCACGGTGGGAACCTCGATCTCGGCACCCAGCACAGCCTGGGAGTAGGTGATGGGCACGCGGACGTACACATCGTAGCCGTCGCGCTCAAACACGGCGTCGGTCTTGACCGTCACATGTACGATCACGTCACCGGCAGGGCCGCCGTTGCTACCGGCATCGCCTTGGCCGCGCAGTGCAATGTTCTGATCGTCATCGATACCGGCCGGGATCTTGACCTCCAGCGTCTTGCGGGCGGAAGTCTTGCCGGTGCCGCGGCAGGTCTTGCAGGGGTTCTTGATGATGGTACCGCGGCCGCCGCAGTGCGGGCAGGGCTGCTGGCTCTGCATTACACCAAAGGGGGTACGCTGCTGGGTCACAACATAGCCGCGGCCGTTGCACTGGGTGCAGGTCTCGGGGTTGCTGCCCGGCTCACAGCCGGTGCCGTTACAATCGGGGCAGGTCTGCTGCCGGTTCAGCGTGACCTTCTTGGTGCAGCCGTGAGCTGCTTCCTCAAAGGTCAAAATCACGCTGGCCTGGATGTCGTGACCCTTGCGGGGGGCGTTGGGGTTCGCGCGGGAAGAACCGCCGAAGCCGCCAAATCCGCCGCCGAACAGGTCGCCGAAGATGTCGCCCAGGTCTACGCCGCCGGCACCGCCGAAGCCACCGCCAAAACCGCCACCGAAGCCGCCGCCGGGCTGGCCGGCCCCATAGTTGGGATCGACCCCGGCAAAGCCGAACTGGTCATAGCGCTTGCGTTTTTCCGGGTCGGAAAGTACATCGTTCGCCTCGTTGACTTCCTTGAACTTCTCCTCGGCGGTCTTGTCGCCTGGGTTCAGGTCGGGGTGGTACTTTTTGGCGAGCTTGCGGTAGGCGCTTTTGATCTCGGCATCGGTGGCGTTTTTGCCGATCCCCAGCACCTCGTAATAATCACGTTTTTCTGCCATAGAATCTATCCCCTCTATTTGGGTTTAATGTTTATCTGCCGTACTGCAGGGGCGGATGACGAGCATCCGCCCGCGGGTCGATGCAAGCATCGGCCCCTGCAATATTGGAGCAGAAAAGATTTTCTCTAAAACCCCCAAGGGCCGCCGCCGGGGGTGCCTGGCGGCGGCCTAAAGGGGTTACTTTCTTACAGATCAGACCTCGTGGAAGTCAGCGTCAACGGCGCCGTCATCCTTGGGCTGGGCACCGGCATCGTTGCCGGGCTGTGCACCGGGCTGCTGACCCTGTGCCTGAGCGGCCTGCTGGTAAACCTTCTCGCTGATGGCGTAGAAAGCCTTCTGCAGGTCATCCTGCTTTGCCTTGATGTCGTCCACAGTGCCGGACTTCAGGGCTTCTTTCAGGGCAGACAGCTTGGTCTCGACTTCGCTCTTCTCAGAGGCGGAAACCTTGTCGCCGAACTCGCCCAGAGCTTTCTCGGTCTGGAAGACCATCTGGTCAGCGTTGTTGCGGACGTCGACCTCTTCACGGCGCTTCTTGTCCTCGGCGGCATACTGCTCAGCGTCCTTGACAGCCTTGTCGATGTCGTCCTTGCTCATGTTGGTGGAAGCGGTGATGGTGATGCTCTGCTCCTTGCCGGTGCCCAGGTCCTTAGCGCTTACGTGCACGATACCGTTGGCATCGATATCGAAGGTGACTTCGATCTGCGGCACGCCACGGGGAGCCGGAGCGATGCCGTCCAGATGGAAGGTGCCCAGGCTCTTGTTGTCGCGGGCAAACTCACGCTCGCCCTGCAGGACGTTGACCTCAACGCTGGGCTGGTTATCCGCAGCGGTGGAGAAGATCTGGCTCTTCTTGGTGGGGATGGTGGTGTTGCGGTCAATGATCTTGGTGCAGACACCGCCCAGAGTCTCGATGCCCAGGCTCAGCGGGGTGACATCCAGCAGCAGCAGGCCCTTGACATCGCCCTGCAGAACGCCGCCCTGAATGGCAGCGCCGACAGCGACGCACTCATCGGGGTTGATGCCCTTGAACGGCTCGCAGCCCAGTTCTTTCTTGACTGCATCATAGACAGCGGGGATACGGGTGGAACCGCCGACCATCAGAACCTTGGCCAGATCGGAAGCCTTCAGACCGGCATCGGCCAGAGCCTTGCGGACAGGGGTCATGGTGCGCTCGACCAGATCGGCGGTCAGTTCGTTGAACTTGGCGCGGGTCAGGGTCATATCCAGATGCTTGGGGCCGTTGGCATCAGCCGTGATGAACGGCAGGTTGATGTTGGTGGTGGTAGCGCTGGACAGCTCGATCTTGGCCTTCTCGGCAGCCTCCTTCAGGCGCTGGGCAGCCATCTTGTCCTTGCGCAGGTCGATGTTGTTCTCGCGCTGGAAGTCCTCAGCCATCCAGTTGATGATGCGCTCGTCGAAGTCATCACCGCCCAGGTGGGTATCACCGTTGGTGGACAGAACTTCGGTAACGCCGTCGCCCATCTCGATGATGGAGACATCGAAGGTACCGCCGCCCAGGTCGTAGACCATGATCTTCTGGTCGGCTTCCTTATCGATGCCGTAGGCCAGAGAAGCAGCAGTAGGCTCGTTGATGATACGCTTGACGTTCAGGCCGGCAATGGTACCGGCGTTCTTGGTGGCCTGACGCTGGCTGTCATTGAAGTAAGCAGGAACGGTGATGACGGCCTCGGTGACAGGCTCGCCCAGGTAAGCTTCGGCGTCAGCCTTCAGCTTGCTCAGGATCATAGCGCTGATCTCTTCGGGGGTGTAGTCCTTGCCGCCGGCGTGGACCTTCTCGGCAGTGCCCATCTTACGCTTGATGGAGGAGATGGTGTTCTCGGGGTTGGTGATAGCCTGGCGCTTTGCAACCTGGCCAACCAGACGCTCACCGGTCTTGGTGAAGCCGACAACAGACGGGGTGGTGCGGGCGCCTTCAGCGTTCGCGATAACAACGGGCTCGCCACCCTCCATAACAGCTACGCAGCTGTTGGTGGTGCCAAGGTCGATACCAATAATTTTACTCATACTATAAAACTCCCTTCAAATTTGCTTTGAATGTGGTGAATGTCTAAATTTATGTGAACGGGCCTTGCGGCCCAATCAGGCTTATTCTGCAACGACGACCGTTGCGTGGCGGATGATCTTATCGCCGATCTTGTAGCCTTTCTGGAAGACCTGCACGACGTCGCCGCTCTCCTGCCCTTCGGCGGGCGGGACCTGCTGCACGGCGTTCATGAAGTTGGGGTCAAAGGGCTTGTTCAGCGCTTCGATCTCGCTGATGTTCAGGTTCTCCAGCGCTTTGGCGGCTTTGTCCAGCGTCATCATGACGCCTTTCTTGTAGTTCTCATCGGCGCACACGGCGTTGGCGGCCATGTCCAGCGTGTCCAGAATGCCCAAAATCTGGGTGACAGCGTGGGAAACGCCATCATTGAACTTCTGGTCAGCCTCGCGTTGGCTGCGCTTGCGGTAGTTATCGTACTCGGCAGCGGTGCGGAGCAACTGGTTCTTCAGCTCCTCGTTCTTCTTTTCGCTGGCTTCCAGTTTGGCTTCCAACGCAGCCTTTTCGTGGTGGTGTTCGTGTTTGCTTTCGTGCTTCTCTTCATGCTTGCCCTCGGCCTTAGGTTCGGTCTCAGAGGTCACGGTCTTTTCCGCTTCGGATGCGGCCGCAGTTTCTTTTTTATTTTCTGCTTCGTGGCTCATTGCGGGTCCTCCTTACAAATTTGTTTATTGGCCCTGCCCGGCCATGCTCTGCCCTAACTTGGTGGCAAAGTAGTTCAGGATCGGCAGCAGGCGGTGGTATTCCATCCGCGTGGAACCGATCAGTGCAACCGACCCGGTCAACCCGCCGCCCGCTAAGTACCGCTTACTTACGATGCAGGCACCCGGCATCGCGGGATCAAGGTCGCTGCCAAGCGTTGCGGTGATCTTGCCGCCCTCGGGGCGGATCAGCTCAGCGGCGGCCTCGTTGTCGGAGAAGATCTCCAGCAGCGTACCCAGGTTTTGGCGGACATCCGGCATCTTTGCCAGATACTGCGCGCCTTCCAGGCAGGCTTGCGGGCCGGTGGTTACCAGCGCACAGGCGGCCATCACAACGGGCGCCAGCCGCTCCCCTGCTGCCAGTACCATGCTGGCGGTCAGCATCGGGTTCAAGTCCTGCGGGGCCACAAAGGTCAGCCCGCGGTTGAGCAGCTGCGCCAGATTGGCGGCGTCGTCCCGGGTCAGGCCGGTGTCCACCCGCGCCACGCGGGTACGCACACCGCCTGCGCTGGTAACGGCCAGCACTGCGGCGGAGTAGCGGCCCACCTGCACGACCTCAAAGTGGGCGATGCAGAGATCCGGCGCCTGGGGCGTGGTGGCGGCGGCGGCGCAGCCGGTCAGATCGGCCAGGCTGCGGGCGGCTGCGGGCACCAGCTTTTCAGGCTCGGCATCCATGCAGGCGAAGAGGTCATCGATGTGCCGGCGGTCTTCATCGCTCAGCGTGGTGGCGGAAGGGGCATCGATCAGGTGATCGAGGTAGTAACGGTAACCCTGTGCGCTGGGCACCCGCCCGGCACTGGTGTGGGGCTGCTCCAGCAGGCCCAGCTTTGTCAGGGCGGCCATCTCATTGCGCAGGGTGGCACTGGACAGTGCCATGTCAAAGTAGTTTGCCAGCAGGCCGGAGCCGACAGGCTCGCCATCGTTGGCATACAGGGCAACAATAGCTTCCAGGATACGCTGCTTGCGGGCATCCATGGCCATGCTGCTCATCTCCTTTGCTGCGAAGTTTCGATTTTGTTTAGCACTCTTTATCTCTGAGTGCTAAATTTATTATATGCCAGTTTTACAAACTGTCAAGGGGTTTCGGCAAACTTTTTTCAAGTTTAACAGTTTCGTCACAAACCGCGCAGCTTCTTGACTTTTCCCGGCCCGGGCACTACACTGGATTTAACCGGGACGTCCTATATAAATAAGGAAAGCGTAAAAAAATCCGCCCTGTGCAGTGGGTACTGCCAGGGCGGGGGCGGCGTTATTCTTCCATCCACTTGGCCAAAAAGGCGGCCGCCGTGGCCACAGCGTGTACGGCTTCTTCCTCCGGCAGGGCGTCCCGCCCGGTGCCGGGCAGCAGCACGCCGCCCTCGATGTCGCCATGTGCTAAGATCGGTGCGGCGCATAAAATCGGCCGCTCGCTGCGTTCCAGCATCGGCAGGCGGCGGGTGCGGTCGGCGGGGGCTGTGTAGATGCTGCGCGCCGCCAGCAGTTGTTCCAGCTCCGGCGAGATGGCGCGGCCCAGCAGCTCTCCCCGGCCCGGCCCGGCAGCCGCTACGATCTGGTGGGTGTCGCACACCACCACCGGCCGCCCCAGGCTTTTGGCCAGCACCTCGGCATACACCTTGGAGAGCGACCCCAGCCCCGACAGCGGCGAATACTTTTTAAAAACGACCTCGCCGTCCGCTGCCGTAAAGATCTCAAGGGAATCACCCTGGCGTATCCTCTGCGTCCGCCTGATCTCTTTTGGAATGACGATGCGGCCCAATTCATCGATGCGGCGCACAATTCCGGTTGCTTTCATAAAACGTCCCTCCGTTGCGGTTTTGTTGCGATTTGTGGTAGTATTTGCTAAAACCGCTGGATTATGCGGTATTGCCGAAAGGAGTTCTCCCCATGGATTTTTTGCAGACGACCCTGTGTTACCTGGAAAAAGACGGCTGCTATTTGATGCTGCACCGTGTAAAAAAGGAAAACGACGCCAACCACGATAAGTGGGTCGGCGTCGGCGGAAAGTTTGAACCGGGCGAGGATGCCCTTGCCTGCGTAATGCGGGAAGTGACCGAGGAGACCGGCCTGACGATGCAGGCCCCGGCCTACCGCGGCATAGTGGATTTTTATTGTACCCCTTGGCCAGCCGAGCGGATGCACCTGTACACCTGCACCCAGTTTGCCGGCACCATGACCGATTGCAGCGAGGGCATGCTGGAATGGGTGCCCAAGCAGGCCGTACAGGATCTGCCCATCTGGCAGGGCGATAAGATTTTCTTCGACCTGCTGGCGAAGGATGCTCCGTTTTTCCATCTGGAGCTGCATTATGAGGGGGATACGCTGGCCAAAGCGGTGCTGGATGGGGAAAAATTGGCATTACTGTAAATCTGTAACGACAACTGAACCAACCTTGACCACCAAAGTGTCACCGATAAAGGCGCAGCAGCCATCTGCCGGGAAGGTCGGCATGGCGTCCACGGCAGCCTGGTCATCTTTGGTCAGATAGGAGCGTTTGACGGGATAATTTAAAACATTTTCCATATAGAGGTAGTAGGTGTTTTCCCAGCTGACAGTATAGGCATCCGCAGTGCGGCCGCGAACATCCTCAAAACCATCCATTGTTTTGTAAAGCGGAGAAGTCGGCAAGAGGCCAACAACAGCAATCGGTGTTTCGCCGGGCACATATCCTTCCGTCTGTTCCAGACGGCCAACCACGCGGACCATCAAGGCATCCGTTGCTTTTTCTTCCAAAGCAACTTTCAGATAACTTTGGTTGGCATAGATGACATTACACCAGATGCCAAGTCCCATAGCGGCATAAGCGGCATAGCGCAGATACTTTTGTGCCTTGTTGTGGGGGAGCTCCTGCAGAAACAGCACCGCCAGCAGATAAAGCAGGCCAAAGGAGAAGGTCATCAGGGTATGTTCCATGCCTTTGGAGATAAAGTAGACGACATTGATGCCAAAGGGAAACAGCAAAAACAGCACAAGCAGCAGCAACCGGGTGCTGTTCTGTTTGATTTTGGTGGCAAGAATCCAAAGGAGCGTGGCGGCGGCCACCAGCAGAAGCGCCATATTGGCAAGGCCGACAAAGCGAGAACGGAAAGTCTGCGGGTTCCACCATTCCTTAATAACATATAAGTAGGTATCCACCACAAGGCGTGGGATGCTGGTGGTGGAGTAATCGCCCACATTGGTCAAGCCGTTATAATGGTCGGCAAGCACAATACCCTTGACATGGAGCAACGCCCGCATGATAAGGGTGTAGACAATACTTCCTCCCAGAAGCATTGCGATAGATTTTAACCCCGATAAAAATACTTTTGCAGGATCTTTTCCCTCCAGCAGGTCCTGCATGAAAAGCAGGATCAACAGCCCGATGGCCAGCTGTAGGTAAGCCTGATAAAATCCCAGGCACAGGCAGATGAAAACACCGCCCAAAACCGGGTGCGCTTTGCGGAACAGTGTTACGCAAAGGGTAGCGCAAAGCAACGCCAACATATAGGTGTCGCCTTCGTGAAAATCAGTGGCGAAGGTAGAGGTTGTGGTAATGTTTACGGCCAACAAGGCGCATAACAGCGCGATATGAAGTTTGTTTTGCAGCTTAAACATCCGTACGATCAGAACAAGGGCTGCCGTAAAATAGAAAACCGCCAAAGTGGCAATCAGCATAGGGGCAACCAGGTCGCCGCGCAGCTTCCAATAGAAAGGCTGAAAAATACGGCCAATCGAATATTTCCAATTCTGATCCGTCTGGTAGATCAACAGTGAATCACCGTTGAACATAAGATTGACGAAACGATACCCATGCGCAATGATGTTGAAGAACAGAACACAGAGAACGGTCCAAAGTTCTGTTTCGTATTCCTGAATCTTTTCAAGCAAAAGAAATTCCTCCAATAGCGTGCGATACATAATCCTATAACTTTAACAATAGCACAAAAGGAACCGTGCCGTCAACTGTAGCAAACAAAAAAGCCGCTGCAGTGAGCAATGACCTGCCGCAATGGCTAATAGATATATGATTACTCCATCCCCTCCAAAAACTTCTCGATCTCCCGCACATAGTCCCCTGCTTTCAGCGCCCTAAAATCCGCCTCGGTCACAGGGGTCTGGTTCATCAGGTCCGCCAGCAGGCCGGTGATGTGTACATCCTTCGCCTGCTGGAAGTCCTTGAAGATCGTCTCAAACATATCCCGCGCGTAGGCGGCCCCGTCCACCGTCACGGTCTGTGCAGGGCGTTTCGCCGTAAAGATGGGCATTTTCTCTGAATACAACATCACATACCCCTCCCCTTAGGTGGGAAAATCGTGAATTAGCGCAAACTAACCGCATTGCCCCTATTATACGTCACCTCCCCCGTCGTTTCAACAACAAAATAACACAAAAGGGCCGCCGCACAGGGAAAAATCCCCGCGCAGCGGCCCGTTTATTATAATAAGGTTACGCCATGGCGTTGCGCACGGCGGTGTAGTCGTCCATGGCAGCGCCCTCGGCGTACAGCGAGTACTGCATGTCGCCGTCAAACCAGCGGGACCAGAGGCCACCGTTTTCGGTGGTGATGGCGGTCACATCGCCCTCGCGGCCGTTGCCTAAGGTCGTGCCATTCTCCCACACGCCGGAAATATCGCCGGTATCCTTGGCGGCGCGCAGCGTGTAGGTGCCGCCGTTGTAGGTGAAGGTATACTGGCCGATAGGGTTCTTCTCTTCGTCGTCGATGGTCGCCCAGGCTTCGTCGGTCAGCTCCAGGTCGGCGGGGCGCTTCATGGCCGAGCCGATGGCCTCGTTCACCTCGTCCAGGCTGGCGCGGTCGGTGATGGGGCTGGGGATCTGGGTGTTGTCCGCGGCATCCTCGGCAGTCTCGGTCACGGTAGAAGTGCTGGTGCTCTCGGGGGTAGTCGTGGAGGAGTCGGCTGTTTTGCTGCTGCAGGCGGTTAAGACAATGCTCATTGCAGCGGTGCAGACAGCGGTAGCAAGAAAAGCGGAAATAATACGTTTCATAGTTGTGTTCTCCCTACTGATGATAAAAATTCCCTCATACCCTGCATTGTGTGCAGGAGGTTGCGGTTTATGTATTCGATAGGGCCCTTACACACCTATAAACCGAAAAATTCCGCCCGGCGTTACACCAAGCGGAAAACTTTTTTATAAAGGCAACACCGCACAATTCCCGCCTAACGGCTTAAGCACCGCTCCGGCGGCTGCGGCACGGCATCTGCGTTGCCAAAATGCTCGATAATACACAAAGTATTATCTGCGCTTTTGGCTTAGCATCTGCCGCACCTCTCTCGCCGTATCGGCACTTAGAATTATGCGGTATTGCCTAAAATTTTTAGCGGGCCAGCCAGCCGCCGTCCACGGCCAGGGTGTAGCCGTTCACGTAAGCGGCGGCGTCCGACGCCAGGAAGATGGCCGCGCCGCCCACATCGGCAGGGGTGCCCCAGCGGCCTGCCGGGATGCGGGCGAGGATCTCCTCGCTGCGATCTTCATCCTGGCGCAGCTGGTTGGTGTTGTTGGTGGCCATGTAGCCCGGTGCGATGGCGTTAACGTTGATGCCGTACTTGGCCCACTCGTTGGCCAGGGCTTTGGTCATGCCCATGACGGCGCTTTTGCTGCTGGTGTAGGCGGGTACGCGGATGCCGCCCTGAAAGCTGAGCATCGAGGCAATGTTGATGATTTTGCCGCCCTTTTTGTCGGCGACCCACTGCTTGGCCACGGCCTGGGAGAGGAAGAACACCATCTTCTCGTTCAGGAAATCCACGGCGTCCCAGTTCTCGGGGGTGACGTCGATGGCGTCGCACCGCTTGATGATACCGGCGTTGTTGACCAGAATGTCGATGCGGTCAGCGTGGGCGTGGACCTGCTCCAGGATAGAATCGATGGCGGCAAAGTCCGAAAGGTCGGCGCGGACCTCGGTAAACTGGCCGCCCTCAGCGGCGATCTTGGCGGCGGTCTCGTCGCAGCTGCGGCGGGCTACGCCGAAAACGTGGGCACCGGCAGCTGCCAGCGCCACGCAGATGCCCTGGCCCAGGCCGGTGTTGGCGCCAGTGACCACAGCGTTTTTACCGTTCAGCGAAAAGAGATTCATAATATCATTCATTGCGTTTTCCTCCTGTAGTGCTTGACTTTTGTACTGTCAACATGGTACTATTATAAAAAGATAAAGTACGAAATACAAACAAAACAGGGCAATAAACTATCAAAAATGTACCAAACACAAAATTTGAACAGGCGGGGGAAAATGGAACAAATCAAAGCGAACGAAACGCTGGTAGACAGTTCTCTGCGGGAGACTAAGATGCACGGCACCGTGGATTTCCCGGTGGGCGTGTATCTGGACGACTTCTCGGACTTCAAAAACGGTTACATCTGCTGGCACTGGCACGAGGAAATTCAGATCTCCTGGATCATCGAGGGCGAGTTCCTCTGCCAGATGGAGGGGCGCACGGTGCATCTGCACCCCGGCGAATTGATATTCGTCAACCGGGGTGTGCTGCACCAGATCTACCCGGTGCAAAAGGGGTACGGCAAGCTGTACGCCTTTATATGGGACCCGGAGTTCCTCAGCGGCAGTGCGGACGGTGCGGTGTATCAGGAGGCCTTTGAGGCGATGCTGAAAAGCGGCCCCCGCTGCCTGACCCTGGCCGAGACCGCGCAGGCTTCCGGCGGGCAGGCCGTGGGCGAAGCACTGCGGGCCATTGTGGCGCTGTACACGCAGCACCCGGCACTGTATCATTTGCAGATAAAAATTTTGCTTAGCCAGATCTGGCTGCTGCTCTGCCGCCAGGAAGGCGAAGCGCCCGAACCGATGACCCCGGAGCGGGAACGGGACGAGGAGCGCTTGAAGCGCGCCATGAACTACATGCACACCCACTACGGCGAGCATTTCAGCCTGGAAGAGCTGGCCCGGCAGGCCTTGACCAGCCGCAGCGAGTTATGCCGGTGTTTCCGCCGGATGCTGGGGATGCCGCCCAAGGAGTTTTTGATGCAGTACCGCATCCAGCAGGCGGAAATTTTGCTAAAGAATTCGGCGTACAGCATCGCCGAGGTGGCGGAGTTTACGGGCTTTAGCAGCCCCAGCCATTTTGGAAGCTGCTTTTTGCGGTATGTGGGGTGTACACCGAGGGAATATAGGAAATCGCTGTAAGCAGCGGCTTTCGGTGTTCCGCCACCATGCGGCGGACACCTCGATATTAAGTTGTAACTTACCAAGGCTTTCCTTTTTTGTGACCAAAAAAGGAAACGAAAAAGTCCCGCTGTTGCGAGGCAGCGCGCTTGGCGGCCAAAACGATGGCCGCCATCCAGCAAAGCTGGCCCGCTCTCCTTATTGACCCCTTCAGGGCCTAAATTCCTCTATAAATCTGCCAATTACCCCCGCATAAACCCGCAGCACCCAAACTCTGCAAAATTAAGAAAGCCCAGTGATTTATAAAACGCCACAGTTTTAGGCGTATTATCCGTCACCAATTGGATCTGCCGGACATTCTTATATCGTTCCAGCACCGCCTTAAGCAGCGCAGTGCCGATGCCCTGTCTTTGTCTTGCCGGGTACACCAGAATATCCTGCACAAGCACAATGGTGGTACCATCGCCCACCACCCGCACAATGCCGAGCAGTTCCCCGTTTTCATATGCCGCCAAAACAAGCAGAGAATTTTTGTACCCGCGCTCCAATGCAGGCATATCTTCCGTATACGCGGTCCAGCCAACTTGCGTATACAACTGCAAAATTTCATCGGCCTTGAATTTAGTATATTCTTTTATTTCCATGTTTCTCTCCGTGATTCCTAAATTATATTCCCAGTATACCATAACCCCCTATACAACGCAAAAAATCTCCCTGACTGCATCGTCTCAAACACAGCCAGGGAGATTGCAATTTTACAAAATCTTACAGCTCGCAGGGGGTAAAGCCGTTCTTGCCCAGCACCTGCACCTTGGTGTAGCCAAGCTCTTTCAGGTGGGCGGCGGCTTCCTCGAAACCGTAGGTCAGGGCCTTGGTGTCGTGGGCGTCGGCGGTGATGACCACGTTGCCGGAGAGCACCAGCCACTCCTTCAAGATAGCGTCCGAGGGGAAATAATCCTTGCGGAAGCCGCGGTAGGCGGCGGAGGTGTTTACTTCCAGCACGCAGCGGCTGCGGGCTGCGGCCATCAGAGCCGAGGTAGCCGCAGCGGTGTAGCGCGGGTCGTTCTCGTCAAAGAACTTGTTGCCGTCATTGATCTTTTTGATCAGGTCAAAGTGGCCCAGGATGGTGGGCTTCTTCTCGGCAACCTTGGCCACGTTGGCAAAGTAGGCCTCAGCCACAGCCAGACCGTCGCCGTCAAAATCGTCGTCGATGCAGGCGCGCAGGTCTTCCTCGCGCCAATCGATCTCGTAATATTTGCCGGTTTTGGGGCCCTTGACATAGTGGGCACTGCCGATGAAGTAATCGTAAGCATAGGGGTCGTCGTCACTGAAAAGATCCCATTCCAGCCCGCACAGGATGTCCATTTTGCCGGCATAGCGCTCTTTCAGCTTGGCGATCGTTGCCTTGTACAGCGACGTGCGGCTCTGGGTCATGCAATACTCCAAGTCGCAGGGGGTGTGGCTGTGGCCGCTGAAACCCAGCGTCTGCAGGCCAGCCTTCCATGCGGTTACTGCCATTTCCTCCAGCGTATTTTTGCCGTCGCACAGTTTTGAATGAACGTGAACGGAACTTTTCAGGTACTCCCCGGCCATATTACTGCATCCTTTCCTGCTTAACCTTATGGTCGATGACATGCCGCTTTTCCAGCTCTTTGGTAATATCCTCGACCGAAATGCCCAGTTCGATCATCAGCACCATGACGTGGTACGCCAGGTCGCTGATCTCGTAAATCGTCTCTTCTTTATCGCGTTTTGCGCCGGCGATGATGACCTCGGTGGATTCCTCGCCGACCTTTTTCAGGATCTTTTCCAGACCCTTATCAAACAGATAGGTGGTGTAGCTTCCCTCTTTCGGGTCGGTCTTGCGGCCCTCGATGAGCTCGTACAGCCCCTGCCAGGTGAACTGCTTCAGCTCGTCCGACACATACACCGGGTTGAAGAAGCAGCTCTCGGCCCCCGTGTGGCAGGCGGGGCCGTTTTTGATAACGTCGATGACCAGTGCGTCCTTGTCGCAATCGGCAGTGATGGATACCACACGCTGCACATTGCCGGAAGTCTCGCCTTTACGCCAAATTTCCTGGCGGCTGCGGGACCAGAACACGGTGCGACCCTCGGCAATCGTCAGGGCCAGGGTCTCGGCGTTCATGTAAGCGAGGGTCAGTACCTCTTTGGTGTAGTGATCCTGCACGATGGCGGGGATCAGACCGTTCGCATCAAATTTCAGCGTCTTAGTGTTTTCCGTAATTTCCATAGTGAAATACCCCTAACAATAAGATAGTTTTATTGTACTATTTTCTGTGCATTTTGGCAAGTGGTTTTCGCGGTCATACCCGCATTTCGATACCATTGCTTCGCAGGTACTGTTTCAGCGCGCCGATCTCCACCTGCTTGGTGTGGAAGATGGACGCCGCCAGCCCGGCATCTACGGCGGGGTGATTGCGGAACAGCTCCACAAAGTCGTCCATCTTACCTGCGCCGCCCGAGGCAATGATGGGCACCGCGCACCGCGCGGCCACGGCGTCCAGCAGCTCCAAATCGAAGCCGTTCTTCACGCCGTCGGTATCGATGGAGTTGACCACCAGCTCACCTGCACCGTTTTTGACGCCCTGCTCCAGCCAATCCAGCGCATCGATGCCGGTGTTCTCGCGCCCGCCTTTGGCAAACAACATAAATTTTCCGTCCACACGTTTAATATCGGCGGAAAGCACCACGCACTGGTTGCCGTATTTCTGCGCTGCCGCCGGGATGATGCCCGGGTTGCGGATGGCGCCGGAGTTTACGCTGACCTTGTCGGCACCGCATTTCAGCACACGGTCGAAGTCGTCCAGCGTGTTGATGCCGCCGCCCACCGTCAGCGGGATAAAGATCTGGCTGGCAACTTCCCGCAAAATATCGGTGAACAGGCCGCGGCCCTCAACGCTGGCGGTGATGTCGTAAAACACCAGCTCGTCTGCGCCGGATGCGTTGTAGTAGCGCGCCATTTCGACAGGGTCGGCCATGTCCTGCAGGCCCTCAAAATTCACGCCCTTGACAACGCGGCCGTTTTTGACGTCGAGACACGGAATAATTCGCTTTGTTATCATACAACTTCCCTCCCCTGCCGATTTAGTCCTGGTACAGGCGCACGGCCTGCGCCAGGTCGATGGCCCCGGTGTAGATGGATTTGCCTAAAATGGCGGCGTGGCAGTGCATTTTTTGCAGCTCGGCCAGTTCGTCCAGCGCCGCAATGCCGCCGGAAGCGGTAATTTCCAGCCCGGGGATGGTCAGCAGTTCGCGGTACAGGTCCATGTTGGTGCCCTGCATCGTGCCGTCCCGGGAAATATCAGTAGCGATGATAGCCTTGACGCCCACCCCGGCGCAGCGGCGGCAGAACGCCACGCCCGGCTCGGGGGTAACTTCCTTCCAGCCATTCACGGCTACCAGGCCGTTTTTCATGTCGACGCCTACGGCAATCTGTGCGCCGTACTTCTGCGCCATCTCGGCGGTAAAGGCAAAGTTTTTCACGGCGATGGTGCCCAGGATGCAGCGGTCCACGCCTAAATCCAGGTAGCGCTTGATGCGCTCCTCGTCCCGGATGCCGCCACCGACCTCGATCTTTAAGCCGCCCTGTTTGGCAATGGCGGCGATGGTCTGCAGGTTGGCGGTGGTGTCGTCCTTGGCACCGTCCAGGTCAACAACGTGCAGGTACTTGGCTCCGGCGGTCACAAAGGCTTTGGCCTGGGCCACGGGGTCGGCGTTGTAGACGGTCATCTGGTCGTAGTCGCCCTGGTAGAGACGCACGGCCTGGCCGCCCCGCAGGTCAATGGCAGGATATAATTTCATAGTGTCCCTCCGTTCAGCTTACAGTTCGGCAAAGGCTCTCAGCAGCCGAAGGCCGGTATCGCCGGATTTCTCCGGGTGGAACTGGGTGCCGTAGACATTGCCGCTGCGCACCGCGCCGGTGACATGGATGCTGTACTCGCTGGTGGCAAGGGTCGAAGCAGCGCAGTTTTTGGCGTAGTAGCTGTGCACGTAGTAGACGTACTCGCCGTTTTTCACGTACTTGAACAGCGGGTCGTTCTCGCGTCCGGGCACGATGTCCAGCGCGTTCCAGCCGATGTGCGGTACTTTTAAGCTGGCATCGGTCAGATCGTCCGCCAGCGGGCAGACCTCGCCGGGGATGAGGCCCAGGCCGGCGTGTTCGCCGTACTCGAAGCTTTTGTCAAACAGCAGCTGCATGCCTAAGCAGATGCCCAGCAGCGGCTTGGTCTCAACTTCCTTTTTTAGTACGGGCACCAGGCCGGTAGCCTCCAGCTTGGCCATGGCGTCGCCGAAGGCACCCACGCCGGGCAGCAGGATATGGCTGGCGGCATGCAGGTCGGCGGCTTCATGGGTCACCCGCACCTCAGCCCCCAGGCTCCGCACGCTGGACGATAAGCTGAACAGGTTCCCCACGCCGTAATCAACAATAGCAATCATATAGTTCCCTCCCCTATGGTAAAGCTAAAATTGCAGCGATTTCCGTAAACAGCAATTGGTCGGTATCATATTGATAAATTCGCCCGTCAGCATCGGCATAGCGGATAAAAGTGCCAGTAGGGTTGGCCGCATTTTTTTCAGAAATATCTACCTGCCACATGGTCAGCGAAGCGCCATCACCAAAAACGAGTTGGCATTCGTCGCCATCGGGGACGTCCTTTTGCATCTTCCCCACCCCGGCCGTCGTGATGCGGCGGCACAGGCGGCTGGCCTGGTCCGTGGTGATGGGCACATCCTCGTCCTGCCAGGTCATGTGCAGGGACATTTTGTTGGATGCGGCCAAACTGGCGGAAAAATCATTGATAAAACGTCGATACCGCAATTGATGCCGTGCCGCATACACCAACATGCCGACGCAGGTTGCTGCCACCAGAAACCCAAAGGCCGCCAGAACGGCCGCACCCGGCGTAATGTGCTGCCGCCGGGCCGGTTGGCGCTGGATGCGGTCATACATGTCCATATCAGGCACCTAAAATCTCATCCAACGCCGCAAAGAAGCGCTGCATTTCGGCGTCGGTGCCGATGGTGATGCGCAGGTAGTTGGAAATGCGCGGCGCGTTGAAATGGCGGATGAGGATGCCCTGCGCCCGCAATTTCTCAAAAATCTCCTTGCAGGGCATGCGGTCGGTGGTGGCAAACAGGAAATTAGCGGCCGAGTCAAACACGGTAAAACCGCGCTGGCGCAGGCCTTTGGTGGCGGCGGTGCGGGTGGCCAGCAGCTTGGCGGTCACCTCGTGGAAGTAGGCCTCGTCCCGGATGGCGGCCGTACCCGCGGCCTGGGTCATCGAGTTGACGTTGTAGGGACTGTAGCTGAACTTGACGCGGTTCATGTCGGTGATCAGCCCCGGCCGGGCGATGCAGTAGCCCAGCCGCGCGCCCGCCAGGTTGTGGGTCTTGGAGAAAGTGTGCGTGATAACGAGGTTCTCGTACTTCTCCAGCAGCGGCAGGCAGCTGGACCCGGCAGGGGCAAACTCTACATAGGTCTCGTCCACCACCACAATGTTGTCGGGATTGGTACGCAGCACTTCCTCAATGGCGGCCACAGGGGCCAGCAGGCTGGTGGGGGCGTTGGGGTTGGCAATCACGA
This sequence comes from uncultured Oscillospiraceae bacterium, assembly GCA_900539695.1. GTDB lineage: Bacteria > Bacillota > Clostridia > Oscillospirales > Ruminococcaceae > Gemmiger. Next base: position 90,299 of record UQDG01000002.1, on the reverse strand, counting down.
TCGTCTCGTGCAGGCCGCAGTACTTTTTCAAGTCGATGGTCAGGTCGTCCTCCAGCGGGATGACATGCTGCGGAATATGCAGCAGATCGCACAAAACCGGGTAAAAACTGTAGGTTACATCGGCAAAGGCCAGCGGCGTGTTTTCATCGCAGAACGCCCGCAGGGCCAGCAGCAGGTTCTCGTCGCTGCCGTTGCCGCACAAAATATTCTCCGGCTGCACGCCCCAGTGGGCAGCGATGGCCTCGTTCAGTGCGCGGTTGGACAGGTCCGAGTACAGCCGCAGCCCCGGCACCGCCGCCGCCACCGCCGCCGCCACACCGGGCGCGGGCGGGTATGGGTTTTCGTTGGCGTTGAGCTTGACAAGGTTGTCAATTTTCAGCTGCTCGCCGGGCACATACGGCTCCAGCGCAGCCAGCGTTTTTGTAAAATAGCGGCTCATGGGCTCACTCCCCCTTTTGCTTGTCCTCAAACCGGATGGTCACGCTCTTGGCGTGGGCGTGCAGGCCCTCGTGCTCGGCGAAGTTGGCGATGCGGGCCTGGACCTCGCCCAGGGCTTCGCGGGTGTAGTAGATGAAGCTGGACTTCTTGACGAAATCATCCACGCCCAGGGGGCTGCTGAACCGCGCGGTGCCGCTGGTGGGCAGGGTATGGTTGGGGCCGGCAAAGTAATCGCCCAGGGCCTCGGGCACGTTCTTGCCCAGGAAAATGCTGCCCGCGTTCTGGATGTCGTTCAAAACGGCAAACGGGTCGTCCACGCAGATCTCCAGATGCTCCGGCGCAATAATGTTCACGGCGTCGATGGCCTTCTTCATGTCATCGGTGACGATGATCTTACCGTTGGTGTCCACACTGGCGCGGGCAATGGCGGCGCGGGGCAGCTGCGGGATCTGCACTTCCAGCTCGGCCTGCACGGCCTTGGCCAGGTCCCAGCTGTCGGTGACCAGCACCGGCGTGGCCAGCTTGTCGTGCTCGGCCTGGCTCAACAGGTCGGCGGTGACCCAGGCGGGGCTGCAGGTGCCGTCGGCCAAAACCAGGATTTCCGACGGGCCGGCAATCATATCGATGCCGACTTTACCAAAAACCTTGCGCTTGGCGGTGGCCACGTAAATGTTGCCGGGGCCGACGATCTTATCCACAGCGGGCACGCTCTCGGTGCCGTAGGCCAGGGCGGCCACGGCTTGGGCACCACCGGTCTTAAAGATGCAGTCGATGCCGGCAATCACCGCCGCCGCCAGGATACCGGCGTTGACCTTGCCGTCCTTGCCGGCGGGGGTGGTCATGACGATCTGCTGCACACCCGCGACCTTGGCGGGGATGACGTCCATCAGCACGGTAGAGGGGTAGGCTGCCGTGCCGCCGGGCACGTAAACGCCCGCGCGCTGAATGGGGGTGTACTTCTGGCCCAGCACCATGCCGGGGCGGTCGTTCAGTACAAAGTTCTTGTGCAGCTGCTGCTCGTGGAAGTGGCGGATGTTGGAAGCGGCCATTTTCAGTGTGGTAATAAATTCCGGGTCGCTGGCTTCCAGTTCGGAAAAGGCCTCGTCGATTTCGGCCTGGGTGACCTGTACGCTGGTTAGCTGGGCGTGGTCAAACTTGGCGGCGTAATCCAGCAGGGCGGCATCGCCGCGGGCGCGCACATCGGCAATGATGGCGTCTACGGTGGCCTCCACGTCGGCTTCGGCGCGGATGTCACGGTTCAAAATTTCTTCGGGCTTTACTTCATCAAAATCATACAGGCGAATCATTGTGCAAGGGCCTCCTTCATTTTGGTAAGCAGCTCAGTAAGCTGGGCGTATTTGAACTTGTAGCTGGCTTTGTTGGCGATAAACCGGGCCGAGATAGGCATGAATTCTTCAATCACGGTCAGGTCGTTTTCCTTTAAGGTGGTGCCCGTCTCGACAATATCGACGATGACGTCGGAGAGCCCTAAAATCGGCGCAAGCTCGATGGAGCCGTTGAGCTTGACAATGTCGATATCGCGGCCCCGGCGCTCGTAGTGGTCGCGGGCAATGTTGACGAACTTGGTAGCTACCCGCAGGGCGCGGCTTTCGTCGTCCACAAAATTCCTGGGGCCGGCCACGCACATGCGGCACTTGCCCATGCCGGTGTCCAGCAGCTCGTAGACGTCCGCGCCGGACTCGGTCAAAATATCCTTGCCCACGATGCCGATGTCGGCCGCGCCATGTTCGACGTAGATGGCTACGTCGCTGGGTTTGACCAAGAAGTACCGCACCCCGGCTTCAGGGTTCTCCACCACCAGTTTGCGGGTGTCGTTGTAGTCCTCGTTGGCGCTGTAACCTGCCCCGGCCAGCAAAGCGTAGGCTTTGTCGCCCAGGCGCCCCTTGGGCAGGGCAATGTTCAGCCAGGTCTTTTCCCCGCCCTGCTGCTGTACTGGCGGCAACGGTGCGGCCAGACGTTCCAGCTCGTCTAAGTACATCGCAAAGCCGATGGCCTTAGCGCCGGGGGTAAAGCGCTGCATCAGGTAGTCGTACTGGCCGCCTTTGAGCACCGCGCGGGGGATGCCCGCCGCGTAGCCGGTAAAAACGATGCCGTTGTAATACTCGGCTTCATCGGCCATGCTCAGGTCCAGCTGCAGGCCGCGGCCGGCTTCGCCCAGGGCGTTTTGCAGGGCCAGCAGTTCGGCCAGTGCGGCTTTCTGCGAGGGGCTGATGGCGGCTGCCTTGGCGGCGGTAAGGGTGGCCCCGAACGGCCCGTGCAGGGTAAGCAAACCGCAAAGGGCATCGGCTCCGGCTTCATCAGCACCGGCCTGCAACGCAGCCTTGCGCAGCTCGTGTTCGTTTTTGGCGCACAGTAGTTCCACCAGCCGGGCGTGGGCCGTGGCAGGCACATCCAACACATCCAGCAGGCCGGTCACAAAGCCCATGTGGCTGACTTCCAGTACGGTGGGAACATCCAGCGCGGCCAGGCTGGCCAGTGCCAGGCGCAGCACCTCGGCCTGGGCGGCTTCGTCCACCTCGCCCATGCACTCCAGGCCCATCTGGTGGATGGTCTGGAAGGTGTGGCTCTCGCGGCTGGCACGGCAGACTTCCTCATTATAATAAAAGCGTTTGCACTCGCCGGGGGCGGGCTGGGCCGTCTTGGCGATGGACAGCGTCACGTCCGGCTTGATGGCCCGCAGTTTGCCGTCCAGGTCGGTAAAGGTGATGACCTGCGGGTCCGGCAGAAAGCGCTGGTACTCCTGATACAGGGCGTACTCCTCAAACCGGGAGGCGCGGTATTTGCGATAGCCGCCCTGCTCGTACAGGGCACGCAGGCGGAAGGTAGCCTGCTCGGCGGGGGTGAAATTTTGTAAAGTCAGCTCCATAATACGTCTCCTACCTCTCTTTTCCATAACAACATTATACTTTAGCGAAGTAAAGATGTAAAGCGTTAAACAAGAAATCTGTACAAATTTGGGTGCGGTTGCTTGGCGAAAACGGCAATAAAATAGCAAAAAGGCGCACCTTTGCAACCAAAGATGCGCCTTGCGGTTTCTTATCAGCCCTTGCAGCCCTGTTCGTCCCAATCACCAAAATCAGCCGGGTCGGCAATCTTGGTAACGTCCAGCTTGCCGTCCTCGGTCTTGGGGACTTCCACGGCACCCAGCTCAACGGGGTTGGCGTTGGGGGTGTCATCACCAGCGGGGGCCTGCACAGGGGCGGCCTCCGCTTCGGGAGCTTCTTCTACGGGAGCGGCAGCGGTTTCTTCAGGTGCAGCGGGGGCTTCTTCGGCCTCGGCAGACGCATCGTCAGCGGGCTCGGCGGTCTCGGCAGTGCCATCCTCGGCGTCTGCTTCATCCTCCGGGCCCCAAATATGCTCGTACTCCTCGGTATGCTCGTTACGGTTCAAAAAGTAAGCCGCGGCGCCCACAGCGGCAGCGCCAATCGTCAGTCCAACCAGCTTTTTCAGTAAAGACATCGTATGATCCTCTCAATCGCCTTACGGCACGGCATTTTCCGGGAAAACATCTGTGTTTCAACGGAATACGTACATCATAGCGCAAACACCGCCATTTTGCAAGGGGCTATTTTTAAAATTTATGCAAAAAGTTTGCCTTTAGTTTTGCCCATGCTCCTGCAGCCGCGTTACCGTATAGGGTTGCCCGTTTACCTGTAATGTATCCATGCTGCACCTCCGTTACAACTGCTGCATCCAGCTGCGCTTTTTGAACAGCCGCAGCGAGAGCGCCAGGCGGACACATTCTTCCAGCGAGAGCAAAAAGTACACCGGCGCGACGGGCAGTTTCAGCACAAAGGCCGCCAGGAACCCCAGCGGCACACCGAAGCCCCAGGTACCAATGAGGTCGATGGCCAGGGTGTAGTTGGTCTTGCCGCCGCTTTTTAAAATGCCGCCGCCCAGGATCATGTTCTGCACCTTGACCGGCGAGATGACGGCGAACACTACCAGCAATAAGTAGGCCGTGGCTCGCACCTCCGGCTCGACACGGTAAATCGTGGTGTACAGCCGCCCGAACACCAACAGCAGCGCCGACAACACCAGCGAGGCCGCCAGCCCGCAGCGCATCAACCGCTGGGCGTCGCGGTAGGCGCGGTCGTACTCCTGCGTGCCCAGCGACTTGCCAATAAGGATGGCTGCCGCCTTGGACAGACCCGACAGTGCGCCCACCATCAGGCATTGGATGGGCGTGGTCATCGTCATAGCGGCGCAGGCCTGGGTGCCGATGTTGCCGTAGATGGCGGAGTAGACGTTCTCGCCCAGGCTCCACAAAAATTCACTGGCCAGCAGTGGCAGCAGAATTTTGGCGTAGGTAAGCAGTTCCGGCCGGGTGAAGCCCAGCGTGAACCGCAGCCGCCACTGCTTTTTCCGCAGCCGCACGGCCAAAAACAGGTAGACAAGTAAGCAGGAAACCACCTGCGCAGCCACGCTGGCTACTGCCGCGCCCTGCACCCCCAGTGCGGGCAGCCCGCCGTGGCCGAAGATAAGCAGGTAGTTCAGCCCCGTGTTGATGCACAGCGAGGTCATGCTGGCAATGAGCGGGAAGACGGCGGCCTCCATGCAGCAGAGCAGCGTCTCCGCCATGCCGGACAGCGCCGCCGGGAAGAACGACCAGGCGTAGGTCTGCAAATACGTCTGCCCCAGCGCGCGGGTGGCATCGTCCTGGGTGTAGAGGCCCAGAATCGGCTCGGCAAACCGGGTGGAGACCAGCGTAAACACCGCTGCAATGGCCAGCGACACCAGCAGGTTGACGCTGTAGCTGCGGGCCGCGTTTTTATGGCTGCCCTGCCCCAGATATTGGGAAATGAGGATGGCCCCCGCTGCTGTGACGGCGCTGAGCACCACATTATGAATAGATGCAAACTTGCCGCCCAGCCCGATGCCCGAAATGCTGGCGCTGCCCAGCTGGCCGATCATGACCTGGTCAATGATGCTGAAGGAGGCCCGCAGCATGCTTTGCAGCGTGACCGGCAAAGCAATGTGCATCAGGCTGCGGGCAAAGGCGCGGTCGCCAAAAAAGCCGGTAATCCCGCCCCCGGAAACAGAAGAAGAACGAAAACCCATACAGACACCTCTTACGAATTACTACGCTGTCATTATACTATGATTTTCCTTGCATTTCATCCATAAAAGTCTTATACTTATAACAAAATCCTATGTTTTTGCAAACGAGGTGCCACCTATGTCCTATCTGCCCCCAAACCCTGCCATTCTGCCCGATGGGCAGGAGGTAAAAGTCCACGGCAGCGAAGCCTTTCCTTTTGCCGTCTACTGCGGTATCATCCCCACGTTTATCCCGGCCTATCCCCTGCACTACCACGAGGAAATGGAGCTGATTTACTGCGAAACCGGCAGCGGCAGCATCACCATTGACCGGGCAACGGTTACCCTGCACACCGGCGATGTGGCAGTGATTTTGCCCGGGCAGATCCACGCCATCGCGGCGGCGGGGGCCGGGACGTTCCGCTATTACAACATCCTGTTCCGCTTCTCGCTGCTGGAGCCGCCGGACAGCGAGACCTACCGCCGCTTTTTGGCCCCGCTGGCGGACGGCCGCATGGAAGTGCCTGCCCATATACAAAAAGACAGCCCCCTGGGCAGGGAGCTGCCTGTAAACGTAAAAATGCTGATTGAAAACCGCAAAGAAAACACGGCACTGCGCATAAAAGCCTGCCTGTACGGCGTGATGGATGCGCTGTGCAAAGCTGCCACGCCCGCACGGAACCCGGCCGGGGCCGAGCACCGGGACACCCGCCTTCTGCGCCAGACCGTGCAGTACGTGGACCGTCACTATGCGGAGAAAATCACGGTGGCGGCCATCAGCGCCCAGTGCGGCTACAGCAGCAGCCACTTTATGAAGCGGTTCCACGACCTGACCGGCACCAGCTTTGCGCAGTACCTCATCCACTTTCGGCTGGAAAAGGCCGCTACCCTGCTGCGGGGCAGCCGGTACACCGTGCTGGAGATCGCCGCACGGTGCGGGTTCAGCAATGCATCCTACTTTACGCGGGCGTTCACCCGGCAGTATGGGGCGTCCCCCACCGCTTATCGGCAGGGCGGCGATAAAACAGACGATTAGCCAATCTTTTCTACCTTGATAACCGTAACGGCGATGGGCGTATCGTCCAGCGCGTGGACGGCGGTGCGCCAGTAGTAGAGCGGCTCGCCGGTGGAAAACTCAAACACCATCTCATCCGGGGCAATGCCGGTAAAGTTGACCTCCATCTTGTAGGTCTCCTGGTTGATAAGCCCGTGGCGGGCATAGATATAACTATGGTCGAACCCACTGCCCGTCAGGGTGACGCGGTAGCTGCCGGGGAAGAGCATCCAGGCTTCGGTCAGCAGTTCGCCGCCCTCGTTCAGGGTCACGGTGTCGGCGTCCGCCGTGCCGTTGATGACGCTGGATTTTTGCAGCGCCATCGTGTGGGCGGGGATGTCAACAGCAGGCTCCTCGGTCAGGCCATGGATCGGCTCCACGCTGCCCAGCAGGATGCCGTCCAGCCGGTAATAGTGCAGCGCGTAGTCGCTGCGGGCCAGCTCGTCCTCATCGATAAAGGCGTAGAGCGTGTCCGGCGCGAGGGTGTTCATCTCCCCTGCCAGCGTCACCGCCGCCAGGTTGCCGTCCATGTGGCCCATGTAGAAGCTGTTGGAGGTCCAGCCGTGGTCGGCGGCAAAGGCAACGAGGTCCCAGAAGTCGTCGTGTTCAAAGTCGAAGCTGGCAAAGGCCAGGCGGCTGAACTGCCCGCTGGCAGCCAGCTGCTCCCAGGCCGGGTCGGTCAGTTGGGTGGTGTCCTCGTAATAAGCGGCATCGTGGTAGGTGGTGTAACGCTTGGTAAGCTCGGTACGCAGGCCAAAGCCCTGGGCGGCGGCGCAGACAGCCAGCAGCACAGCGGCCGCGGCACCGTTCCAGAACCGCAGCACCAGCCCGCAGGCCGCCACGGCCAGCAGCATGCCGGCCAGCCAGGCCAGACGGGCGCAGCTGGAGAACATGGCCCAGAAATCCATCAGCACCTGCGGGATGGGCACGGTAAACAGCGTGCGGCCCCCGAAGGTGATGGTGTTGCCCATCGAGGCGACGGCGTCCAGCACCAGCAGCACAACAGCGGCAACCACAATATGGGTATGGCGGCGGAAGAACTCTGCCGCTTTTTTGCGTTGTACCAACAAACCGGCCAGTGCCAGCACGATGGCCGCGGTGGTGCCCAGGCCCGCGTACACTTCCTGTTCCCAGCCGGCACCCAGACCCGGCACAAACAGGTTGGCCAGGTCGGCACCGCTCAAATAGCCGTTGGAGTAGCCCGCAAAGTTGGCGGCAAAGGCTCCCAGCACAAACAGTTCGGCCAGCGCCACGGCGCAAAAGCTGACGATGGGCAGCACAACGGCGGCGGGGCCGCGCTTTTCCAGCCCGCGCTGCACACAGGTGGCCACCAGCACCATACCCACCATGGGCAGATAATACAGATGGATGCCCGCACACAGCAGCCCCAACACACCCCACCACAGGCAGAGTTTTCCGGTGGACGGCCTATTTTCGGATTGCTCGGCACACAGCCACACCCACAGGGCCAGCAGCACCAGCCAGTTGGCGGCCAGCGCCGTGTGGGCAAACATGCGGATGTTCAGCGCCGGGAACAGCACCAGCACCCCGGCGCCCAGTACGCTGGCCCGGTTTTTTGCGGTATCCTGCGGGCGCACGCCGCCGATGCGGGCAATGAGCGCCTGGGCCAGACCACCCTGCATGGCATAGCAGAACAGCCCCCACAGCCCTAAGTACTGGAAACGCGCGGGCAGCACCCCGCCCAGCAGCTTGCAGACCACGGCCAGCAGCGGGATGGAATCGGTGTACAAAATGCTGGTGCGGTAGGGGTAAATGGCACTGTAGTTTGCGCCCAGATACGGCAGGTGCCAACCGCTGCGGCGGTAAAACACCCAGCCCAGATAATGCTGGGACGGGTCCGGGCTGGGATTGTTCAAGATCCAGTCCACACAGACAGGATCCAGCACCCGCACGCCGTATAGTACGAGAAAAACCAGCGCCCCAAGCAGGGCGCCGGTCAGACTCCAGCGATGTTTTTGCAAAAATGCCTTTGTCTTTGTCATACGGTCCCCCGCTTAGCGCACAAAGGTGGTGGAAAGGGTGGTGGACCAGCTTTCGCCCTTCTTCAGGCTGGCGGCGCAGGGGCGCTGCTCCCACTCCAGGGGGCCGTTCTCCTCGCCGGGCAGGCTGTGCCAGGGCTCGATGCAGATAAAGTGCAGCGGCTTTTTGGCGGCGGACCAGATCAGCACGTAGGGGTAGCCCTCCACGTTGCAAATCACGCTGCGGCCGGTGTCCTTCTCCACAACGGAGACATGGGCGGTCTTCAGGTTGACCATGCAATGGCTGTCACTGTCGAACAGGTCGTCGGTCAGGGGGATGGTCTCGGTGTTGCGGGCCAGATAGTAACTCTGGCCATTCAGCAGGCCGTTGGGAATGGCGCTGACGCACAGCGGGGACTCCAGCCCGTCAAAGCGGATCTCGTAATCCTCGGTGGTATGGCGGTCGTCAAAGGGCAGCGCAAAGGCGGGGTGATAGCCGATGCCAAAGCGCAGCTGCTCCTCCACGGGGTTCTCCACAGTCAGGGTGTGGTGGATGGTCTCGCCGTCCAGCACAAAAGTGGAGCGCAGCACAAAGGCGTAGGGCCATTTGGGCAGCGTTTCGGGGTTGGCGTGCAGCTCAAACTCCAGCGTGTCGGCGGTGTGACGGGTCATGGCGTGCTCCACATCGCGGGCAAAGCCGTGCTGGCCGCCGGCGTATTCCACGCCTTTGGCAATCATCTTGCCGCCGGTCAGCTTGCCGGTGTAAGGGAACAGAATGGGCGCGTGGCGGCCCCAGACGGAGGGATCGCCGGACCAGAGCAGCTCGGCTCCGGTGGGCTTGTGGATGACGCTGACAGCCTCGGCACCGTGGGTGTCGACGGTCAGACGCAGGGTATCATTTTCGATCGAGTACCGCATAGGATAAGTACCTCCTGCCGAAATTTTTACGGTTTTACTATAAAACCGCACAGCCCCGCGGGGCGGGAATTGTGCGGTATGGCCTTAGAAAATCAGTTGCAGCACCATGCCTGCCGCGGCGCCAACGGCCCACAGCAGCCCGGTCATAAACAAGTTTTGCTTCCAGCTGGGGTTCACACGCCACAACACGGCCAGGCCCACGCCTGCGCCGGCGGTCAGCCCGGCAAACAGGCTGCCAAAGGTGATGGCCCCCTCCATATACAACTGGGCCAGCAGCACACTGGCGGCGCAGTTGGGCACAAGGCCGACCAGCGCGGTCAGCATCGGCTGGAAGATGCCCATGCCGCCTAAGATACCGGTGATGGCGTCCTCGCCCACGGACTCAAAAATAAGCCCGATCAGGAAGCTGAAGAGCAGAATGAACACGAAAATTTCCAGCGTGTGGCGCAGAGCGGCCAGGAAGATGCTGCTGGTCTCCTCGTGCTCCTCGTGGCAGTCCACCTCATCGGCGTGGCCCTCGTACCCGCCGTACAGCGAGTGGGGCAGCACCTTGCGCAGCGGGAAGTCCAGCAGCACGCCGCCTACGATGGCAAAAATGATCTTGCAGACGATCAGAAAGACCAGGGTGGTCCACTGGCTCGGCTCGGCGGCCAGCAGCGGAATGGCCTCGTCGCTGGTGGCGATAAATACGGCCAACAGTGTGCCGGGGGTGATGACCCGGCTGGCGTAAAAGTTGGATGCGACTGCGCTGAAACCACACTGGGGCACACAGCCCAGCAGTGCGCCGGGCAAAAAGCCCCAGCGACCGCCGCCGGCGAGGGCGTTTTCAATGTTCTCGCCGTGGTGGCGCTCCAGCCATTCGATCAGCAGATACGCCAGATACAAAAAGGGCAGCATTTTTACGCCGTCGATCAGCGCATCCAACAGTGCATCAAGAAAAATTTCCATTCAGACCTCACTATATACTTTTTATGGGATTTGCGGTGCCGTAGTATTGTTTGTGCAAACTACAGCTTTATACAAAGCTGCGCAGCAGCCTTACGGCCGGGCGCACCACTTTATCGGGGATACGGGCGCGGAACCGCGCTACCGTGCGGGCAGAAAATGGCATCTCATCGCTGAAAGTTTCCATGCCCAAAAAATACTGCAGGTAGGGGCTTTCCCGCACCAGCTGCACCACCTCGCGGTCCGAGACCTCGTAATGCAGCTGGATAACACGGCAGCCCAGCGCGATGCGGGCCGAGATGGCCGCTTTGCCGCTGGGGGCAAACAGTTCACTATAGCCCTGCTCAAAACGGTCCCAATCGATGGCTTCGGCCAGGCGGACCCAGCGGTTTTTATCGCGCAGTTCTCCATGGTACGGCGGCAGATAGTCATAAATCGACATCTGCTTTTCTTTGGCACGGTACACAGGCGTAACCCCTCTCTACAACAATACGGAAATTTAATACCGCTGGAACAGCGGGAAAATCATAGCCAGCACGCACCACGCGGCCTGGTACAATACCAGTGCGGGCAGCGGCAGGGTGGCCAGGCCGCCGGTCAGGGTCAGCAGTACGCCCAAAACGCAGCTGATAAGCACCGAGGCAGTGACGACGACGGCGGACTTGCGCTCGCCCTCGGCAGCACCGGCGGCAGCTTCCAGGCCGCCCACAAAGCTGGCAAAGCTGCCCAGATGCAGCATGTTGCCGTCGCTTTCCGGCAGCCAGGCGGTGGCCGGGTTCATCAGCTCATGCTCGGCGGTGTTCAGTACCTTCACGGCCCCGGCGGGCAGGCTGTAGGCAGCCTCCAGCAGGGCGGTATCGCAGTTGAAATCGTCGCAGTCGACGATCAGCGACAGGCCGGAATGGCGCAGGCTGTCCAGCACGGCGGCAGTGTCCGGGTCACGCTGGTAGGCCACCTGGAACATGGCAAACAGTTTGCCGGAGACGGCCAGGTAGATCATGCGGCGCTGGTTGACGGTATGGTGCTGCTCGTACTCCAGGCTGGGCAGCTTGACGCCGTAATCCTGCATCAGGCTGCGGTTGCCTACCAGCACGCGGCGCTTGTTGACCCAGCCGATGTAGCCCTTGCCGTAGACGGCCTCGCGGTCATCCACCTTGGCAATCATGCTGCGGTCGCCCAGCATATTCAAGAAGACATCCCGCAGCGTGGGGCAGGCCTCAGCCATGATGGAGGCGGCATAGACGATGGCCAGGTCGATGGGGGCGTTTTTGATGGGCTTGATGCCCGCCAGTGTGACGCACCCCTGGGGGAAGAGATCCCGCGCGGTGACCTGGATGACGTTGATGCGGCCCAGCTGGCGGATGTCACGCCAGCCCGGCACGACCGCGCCCACCTGGGCGGCGCTGCGCTGCATCAGGCGTGCGGGCAGGGCGGCCAACAGCGTGCCCGCCAGCGGCGCGGCCAAGCACAAAATGCTGGCCAAAATGGTGACAGCGCTGGTCAGGTTGTGGGTGCGGATGACAGTGATCAGGAAGCCCAGCAGCGCGCAGCCGCCTGCGGCCCAGGCAAACTGCTGCTGGTTTTTATCGCTGGTACCGGCAGCGGCGCTGCTGGCCAGGAAACCACGGAAGATCTGCGTCGGGCGGCTGACCAGCACCGACGGGTGCGGCTGGGCCAACCCCTGAGAGGCCGCCCGCAGCGCGCCGGCGTCTTTCAGCCGGTAGGCTACGGCGTGGTCTACATTTTTGCTGACGAGCTGGAAGTTATCCCGCACGGTGGCGGCGTTCATCCGCTTGCCTACGGTGTTGACGCAGAGCACCAGCGCGGCAGGCCCGGCCAGCAGGGTGACCTCGTTCGTGTAGCCTTTTGTGACCAGCACGATGAGCGCCTGCAGCAGCGCACCCACTACGGCCAAAGCGGTCAGGCTGTCGGGGGTCGGCTTTTTGGCCAGACCCTGCAAACCGTTCAGCAGTGTTTTCCAGTTGATACCGGCGGCCGCGGCCAGCAGCACCAGGGCTACGGCCGGGTAGACGGTTTCCCCGGCCAGAACGCCGGGCATGGCGGGCAGGGCGGCGGCAATGAACGCCAGCACCAGCAGCACCAGAGCCGCCGCGCCGCTTACGATGCAGGCGGTAGTCAGATGCAGCAGGTTCTCGTCCAGCTCCTTGCGCACGGCGGGGGCGTCCTCGGCGCTCTCGAAATCGCGGCGTCGGGACACGGGGATCTCGGCAGTGTCAAAGGGCTGGGCAGCGGAATCCGCCGATTCATCGTCGGCCTTGCCGCCCAGATGGAACCCGCCCAGGCGGAACTTGTCCAGCAGGCCGGTGTGAGCGGTGCTCTCCCCTGCTTCCTCCTCCAGATTGGAGGTGAGCCGGGCGGCCATCTCGTCGTAGCGGGTGGTCTCGTCGGAGATCGCGCCGGTGTTGATGGCGTTGGCGATGTTATCCACAAAGGAGCCGGTGGCAGGCTCGACGGGAGCCTGGCCCAGGTTTTGGGTAAAGCCGGTGTGGGCCGGTGCGGCAGGAACTGCGTAGCTGCCCAGATCCTGCGTGAAGCCGGTATGGGCGGGCTGTGCCTGCGGGGCCTGCCGGAACGGCTGCGTCTGGGCAGGCTGGGCGGCGGCATCGGGCGTGACCGGCGTTAAGCGGATACGCCCGGTCAGGGTATCCACCAGATCGTCCACGGCATCGCGGGTGTGGTGATAGCTGTCGGCCATCAGGGTCGGCTCGTCCACAGCAGGAGCCGGGGCAGCCGTATCGGGCTGCGGTAGGGTATCGACCTGGGGCACGGGCTGCGGCACCGCGGGTTGGGCAGGCTGCGGCTGGGCCGTATGGGGGCGCACGGCGTTGTAAGCGCTCATGAACTGCTGGGTGCTGTCCGACGGCGTTGGCGCGACTGAACCGAGCTGCATCGTAAAGCCGGTGGTGGTCTGGCCGGGCTGGATGGCCTGGGCGCTCTCCAGGCCGGGCAGGTCCAGCGGCTCGCCTACCGGTCCCTGCAGCGGCGTGGGCTGAGCCGGGGGCGGCGTGCTGCGCTTTTGACCGGGGGTGAATTCCACGGTGCTGCGCTTTTTACGGTAGATCGTGCTGGTGGCGCCCGGGTCGCGGGCAGGGGTGCGGCTGTTTTTTTGCTCGTTGACGACGCCTCGCAGCATTTGCAGTGTGTCGCCTGTCAGGGTAGCACCGACCAGCGTGCTGCTGGAAGATTCGCTTTGGGGCTGGGTGTATTTGCTGCGCCAGACGTTGGTGCTGGTCTCCGGCTCAGGCTGGATGGCCGGGCGCAACGGAGCCATCGTCGGCTCGTCCTGCCGCTCCTCGGGGATCATCAGCTCTTCGGTGGCGTCGGTATCGGCGCTGCTGCCACCGCCAAACAGGCTGTTCAAGAAGCCGTGCTTGCGGGCAGGCTTCGGCGGCGGGACCTGCTCGGCCTCGGCTTCATCCGGGAAATATTCATCCTCGGTCTGGTAGGAACTTTGCGCGGGAGCATCGGTGTGGCCGCCGCCCAGCGAGACGTTGATCGGCTCGAAATGGTCGGTGTCGTCGGCGGGTTTCAGGCCGAAAGGCCAGCGCTTTTTCTTGCCGGTGTCGTGGAAACGGCCCTTTTCATCTGGCACGACGGCGACGGAATCGGCGAAGAAGCGCTGGAAATCCGCCTTGCCTTCGTTCAGCGCGGTGGTGTTGGAAACATCCCCCTCCGGGACCATCTTGCGCAGAAAGTCCTTGATGATGCCGGTGCGGGTGGTGTCCTGGGTGCTGCCCTCGGTGGGGGCGGATTGCTGCACCGGCCGGGCAGGCTGCACATTTTGCACAGGCTGCACGGGCTGGGCCGGACGTACTGGGGTCGAAGGGGCGGCAGCCGGCTGGGCATCCGGGACAGATTGCACCGGCCGCTGGGGGGCTGCCGCACGGGGCGTTTCCGTTGTGCGGCGGGGTGCCGGTGCGGGCATGGAGGCAGGTGCAGAAGTTGCCCCGGCACTGCGCATAATTTCATCAAAATCGTCAGGACCGCTGAAATCGGAAAAAGCGATCTGGCTGTCCTGGGTCGGCGTGTTCTGCAGCGGCGTGGTGGAAATACCCACGCTGCGCAAAATTTCATCGACCTGATGATCGGTGACGCTGGCGCGTACGCCGTCCGCCGCCTGGCGCTGGTTCAAATCCGCCAGGATACGGTCTACCGAATCATTGGTACGTTTGCTTGGCATTTTTATGCTCCCTTTATAAGGTAGAGATACAAATTACTTCTTGGCGGTGCGGCGGCGCAGTACGTCGTAGCACAGGATGCCGGCAGCCACGCTGACGTTGTAGCTGTCCACGCCGGTGGACTGGCCGGGGGCCATCTCCAGCGTGACGGCGGCGTCGCAAAGCTTGCGGGTCAGGGCGGAGGGACCGCCGCCCTCGCTGCCCAGCACCAGGGCCACCGGGCCGGACAGGTCGGTCTTGGCCAGCGGTGCACCGCCCAGGTCAGCGCAGTAGACGAAGATGTTATGTTCCTTAATGGCGCGGATGGCCTGCGCCAGGTTGGACACGCGAGCCACCGGCAGGCGGGCCGCGGCCCCGGCGCTGGATTTCATCACAGTGCCGGTCACGCCGACGCCGCCGCGCTTGGGAATGACCACGCCGTGGGCGCCGCACAGGTAAGCCGAGCGGATGATGGCACCCAGGTTGTGGGGGTCTTCTACCCCATCGCACAGCACCAGGAACGGTGCTTCGCTTTTGGCCTCAGCAGCGGCAAACAGATCCTCCAGCGAGGCATACTGCACCTCGGCGGCGCGGGCGGCCACGCCCTGGTGGTCGTCGGTACCGCAGATCTTTTGCAGCTTATGGCCGGGTACCCGTTTGACCACCGCGCCGGTCTGCTTGGCCAGGGCGGTGTAATAGCCGGCAACCGGCTGCGGCAGCGAGTCTGCCAGATAGACAGTATCCACCGCGCCGCCGCTTTTCAGCAGCTCGGTCACGGCATTTTTGCCCCATACCAGCGTGTCGGTGCGCGGTTCAGCCTGCTCGCGGGCAATCTTTTCCATAGGGTACCTCCTGCGGGGCATTGCCCCGGTAATTGTCGAAAAATGCACCAGCGGTGAAAAGGCTGGCTATACAGATAACAGTATAGCACACCCCGCGGCCTTTTGTCACCTTTATTTTGCGCTTTTTAGCGGGTCTGTACTGCTTTTTTACAACTGCTGCCGCAGCAATGCGCCAAAAGTACAAAGACCCTCTGGCGGGTGCGCGATAAAGCGTTGTTTATACAAACCGTAGTGGAAAACCCACTTTCCCCTTGTTGAAAACTCTGTTGAAAAGGTGGAAAACCAGCATAGCAGCCAAGTTTTCCACAAAAACGGGGGTGCGTTTTCCACAAGGGGTGGAAAAGTTATCCACATAACAGGTTGGATAAACCCTTTTGTCAAGATGGGAAAAAAGCTGATTTCTTGCCTCCAATTCCCCCGTTAAGCTGACAAAACTGCCAAATTTTTGCAAAGGCTGGCAATCTTTGGTACAGTGCGCCAAAAGTGCATGAAGGTTCTGAAATTTAGCTGTTGATTTTTTGTCAAAGTCGGGTTATAATAGGCTTATCGGTGGGCTGAACGCCAGTGCCACCGCTTAACAATCATGTGGAGGTATGTGATATGCTGGTAAATGCTACCAATATGCTGCTGAAAGCACGCGATGGCCACTATGCCGTCGGTCAGTTCAACATTAACAACCTGGAATGGACCAAGAGCATTCTGCTCACTGCACAGGAGATGAACTCCCCCGTCATCCTCGGTGTTTCTGAGGGTGCCGGCAAATATATGACCGGTTTCAAGACCGTTGCCGCCATGGTCAAGGCCATGGACGAGAGCCTGGGCATCACCGTTCCCGTTGCCCTGCACCTGGACCATGGCACCTACGAGGGCGCTAAGGCCTGCGTTGCCGCCGGCTTCACTTCCATCATGTTTGATGGCAGCCACTACGACATCGATGAGAACGTTGCCAAGACCACCGAGCTGGTTGCCCTGGCCCATGACCACGGCCTGTCCATCGAGGCTGAGGTCGGTTCCATCGGCGGCGAGGAAGACGGCGTCATCGGTATGGGCGAAGTCGCTGATCCCGCTGAGTGCGCCAAGATCGCTGCCCTGGGCATCGACTTCCTGGCTGCCGGCATCGGCAACATCCACGGCAAGTACCCCGCCAACTGGAAGGGCCTGAACTTCGAGGCTCTGGACAAGATCCACAACGCCACCGATAACATCCCCCTGGTGCTGCACGGCGGCACGGGCATCCCGGCTGACATGATCCGCAAGGCCATCAGCCTGGGCGTCTCCAAAATCAACGTCAACACTGAGTGCCAGCTGAGCTTCGCCGATGCTACCCGTAAGTACATTGAGGCCGGCAAGGACCTGCAGGGCAAGGGCTTCGACCCCCGCAAGCTGCTGGCTCCCGGCGCCGAGGCCATCAAGGCCACCGTCCGCGAGAAGATCGAGCTGTTCGGCTCCGCCAACAAGGCCTGATTTTAATACGCAAATCCAAAAGCCCGAAGGTGCAATGCCTTCGGGCTTTTTGCTGTTTACACACCTCCCCGTCCCCCGGCATACCGTGGTACAAGGAGGTGTTTACTATGCCAACAGGCAGTATCCAAGTTTATGCGTCTGTGGCGGGGCAGGCGGCACCGCTGGCAGGCGTGCAGGTGGCGGTGCTGGATGAATCCGGTGTGACCGTGGCCCGCCTGACCACTGACGAAGCCGGTGCGGCAGAAGCCACAAACCTGCCCGCTCCCAACGCCAGCTACAGCTTGCAGGAGACCAACACGACGGTGCGCCCCTATGCCGTCTACCGCCTGCGGGCCGATGCCAACGGCTGGCAGAGCCAGATTTTGGACGGCGTGCAGGTATTTGACGGCCAGCAGACGGTGGCGCGGCTGGAGTTTTTGCCCGGCGGCGGGGACGGAAACGCTCTGCCCGCACGGGAAGCCGCGCCCCAGACCGTCACCATCCCACCCCATGTGCTGTTTGCCGGCGACGGCGGCAGCGGCCCCGCGCCCGAGGAACGCCTGCCCGGCAACGTGCTGAGCGAGGTGGTCGTGCCCCGCAAAATCACCGTGCATCTGGGCCGCCCGGCGGCCAGCGCCCGCAACGTGACGGTGAGCTTCCAATCCTATATCGCCAATGTGGCGTCCAGCGAAGTCTATCCCACCTGGGTAGGCCATGCAGTTTACAGCGCTCCCCTGCCCCGGCGGGCCAGCCGCGCCTGTACGGCGGCAAAGTCGGCGCGGGAGACAAGCCCCTCATGGGTACCCGGCACCACGATCCATTGCGACCGCGGCAACCGCACGCTGCGGGCAGATTTGTAGCTGACTTTGCGGCGGCGGCCCTGCTCTAAATCGCCTGCGTAGGTACGGTTGGTCAGCATTTGGTGCAGGGTGGCGCGGCTCCACTGGCCGCTGCCGGTGTGGGCCGGTCCGCCGTGCTGCTGGCGGTAGACGCTGGGTGGCGGGACGCCCTCGGCGTTTAAAATATGGGCGATGCGCGCGGTGCCGTACCCTTGCAGATACAGCGCAAAGATGTGCCGCACCACGGCGGCAGCTTCGGGGTCAGGCAGCAGGCGGCTGTGGTCGGCGGGGTCTTTGCGGTAGCCGTACAGCGCAAAGGTGGCGATGTAATCCCCCTGCCACCGCTTATGCGTCAGCACCGAGCGCACATTGTCGGACAGATCCTCAAGATACCACTCGTTGATAAGCCCGTTGATTTGCCGGGCTTTTTTCCCGGCGCGGTCCTGGGTATCCACGTGGTCCACCACGGCGATGAAGCGGATGCCCCACTCGGCAAATTTGCCGTGGAGGTACTTTTCCACCAGCTCCATATCGCGGGTAAAGCGGGATTGCGTTTTGGCTAAAATCACGTCAAATTCCCGCCGTTCGGCTGCCGCCAGCATCTGGTTGAACGCCGGTCGGCGGCGGTCGGCGCCGGAGTAGTCCTCGTCGATGTAGACTTCCTGCACGGTGTAGCCGTGCTCAGCCGCATAGCGTAACAGCATCGAGCGCTGGTTCTGGATGCTCTCGGACTCGGGCCCGGTTTTGGCCGCGTCCTCCTTGCTAAGGCGGCAGTAGATGGCAGCTTTTATGCGGCATCCCCCCTTCGCCTAAATATATGCGGTACATACAAAAAAGGCTCCCTCTGTGAGACAGACTCCCCCGATACGGGAGCGTTGTCGCCGAAGGTGAGCTGCATCCCCGATACAGAATACACGCACAAACGAAACGATCTTCCGAAATTGGCCTAAAAGGGTGGACGATTGGACAAAAAAGAACGGCACACCGGTCAGGGTGTGCCGTACGAGCTATGAAATTAGTGCCCCTCTTTGTCGATCATCTTGCGGATGGCATCGATGGCGACGCGGATGGCGAGGTCGGTGTCGTGTACCTGGGCATTGGGCAGGCCCTTTTTGGCGCGCTCCTGATTGGCGACCACCAGGAACAGCGAGCCGACCCGCACGCGGCGGTAAGCGCCGGCAATGAACAGCGCGGCGGACTCCATCTCCGACGCGATGCAGCCCATGCGCAGCCAGGCTTCCCACTTGTTCAGCAGCTCGTAAGAGACGGGGTGTTTTTCGGGTTGGTGCTGGCCGTAGAAGGAATCCTTGCACTCCACCACGCCGGTGTGGTAGGTAACGCCTACGTCCCTGGCGGCGTCCACCAGGGCGTTGGTCACGCCGAAATCAGGCACGGCAGGGTACTCGATGGGCGCGTACTCGCGGCTGGTGCCCTCCATGCGGATCGCGCCGGTGGCAATCACGACGTCACCGCCGCAGACATCCTCCTGCATGCCGCCGCAGGTGCCTACGCGGATGAAAGTGTCAGCCCCGCAGTTGGTCAGTTCTTCCAGCGCGATGGAAGCGGACGGGCCGCCGATGCCGGTGCTGGTAACGCTGACGGGTACGCCGTTGAGGGTGCCAGTGTAAGTAACGAACTCGCGGCTGTCAGCCACCAGACGAGGGTTATCAAAATATTTGGCAATTTTGGCGCAGCGCTTGGGGTCGCCGGGCAGAAGCACATAGCGGCCCACATCGCCGGGACCCAGCCCGACATGATACTGCTTGCCGCTGCCTTCGGTATAATCGACCATAGGTTTCAACCTCCTGAATAGATATTTGAATATATTATACAGCGTTTTGGGGGAGGTTGCAACCAATTAAATATAGAAGAACACAGGTGTGAGTGGAAAGCCCCCCGCTGCAAGGGAGGCGGCCCGAAGGGCCGGAGGGAGAGACCGTGCCGCCGGGGCTGCCGCCCATACCGGTGGTGGCGGTGCCGGTTTGGGCTGTGGCGGTCATGCTGCTGTTGACGGTGATTTTGAATGTGGCAAACTACATCTCCACCGACAACGACCTGCAGCAGACTTTAACCTTAATTTACGAGAACCAGGGCACCGACCCCGGCCAGTGCCTGCTTGCCGACCGTAGGGATATGCCCGATGAACCTTTTGTCCACCAGATTATAGAGAATATTGATAAGCTGCGCCGCCACTGCCGGGATCGCCAGCTTGAAAAACGCCTTCGGTACCGGTGCGGCAGCGAGCAGCTGATTGCTTTCGTTTATAAGATCACTTATGTCCATTATAGGGCAGATCCAAGGAGGGCGGAAGATAGGGGGCAGTTTATGAGTTGCTCATAAATTTCATAGTGACACCGATTTGTTTCCTGTACATAGGGGGCCTTTTTAGCGGTCCCCTTGCTTTTGCCCCGTACCTATGCTACAATAACGCGAGTATGCGAAAAAAGGAGAGGAGAATCCCCCGACCATGGACGAAAAAAAGCCATCCTCCGGCACCACGGACCTGACCACCGGGCGACCGCTTTGGCGTATTTTGGTGTTTGCGCTGCCGCTGGTGCTGGGCACGGTGTTCCAGCAGCTGTACAGCTTTGCCGATACGGTCATCGTGGGCCGCTGCCTGGGCACCGACGCACTGGCTGCTGTGGGCAGCACCTACTCGCTGAACTTTTTGATTTTGGGCTTCATCCAGGGCGCGTGTGTCGGCTTCGGCATCCCGGTGGCCGAGGCCTTCGGCGCGAAAAACCGGGGCGATCTGCACCGTTACCTGGCCAACGGCGTGTGGCTCTGCGTGGCGGTCAGCGTGGTGTTTACGATTTTAACTACCCTGCTGGCCGCGCCGCTGCTGCAGCTCATCCACACGCCGGACGATATTTTTGCGGACGCCGTCAAGTACGTCCGGGTCATCTTTTTGGGCATCCCGGCCACGGTGCTGTACAACTACTCGGCCAGCGTGCTGCGGTCGCTGGGCGATTCCAAGCATCCGTTCTACTTTTTGCTGGGGGCCAGCATTATAAACATCGGGCTGGACTGGGCGCTCATCGTGCCGGTGGGCATGGGCGTGGACGGCGCGGCACTGGCCACCGTCGTCAGCCAGCTGCTCAGCGGCCTGCTCTGCACCTGGTGGTTCTTCGCCAAGGTGGAGGGCATCCGGTTTACCAAAGAGAACACCCGCCTCTCCCCTGCCCACTGCAAGCGGCTGGCGGTCATCGGCCTGCCCATGGGGTTTGAGTATTCGGTCTCCGCTATCGGCGCGGTCATCATGCAGGACGCCATCAACCTGATGGGCAGCGTGGTGGTGGCCGCCCAGACGGCGGGCGAAAAGATTCGCCAGATGTTCACCCTGCCGATGGAAAGCGTGGGCATGGCCATGGCCACCTACGTGGGCCAAAACCACGGCGCGGGCCGCAACGACCGCATCAAACAGGGCATCCGGGACGGCTGCCTCATTCAAATTGTGTACAGCATCGCCGCCTGGTTTGTCATCTGGCTTATCAAGCCCTTTGCCGTCGGCCTGGTGCTGGGCGATGCCGACCCGGCCGTAACGGCGGGGGCGCTGGACTATCTGGCGGTCATCAGCACGCTGTTTGTGATTCTGGGCTTCCTGATGATCTTCCGCAACACGCTGCAAGGTTTGGGCTACAGCACCATGGCGGTCATCTCCGGCGTGGGTGAGCTGATCGGCCGCAGTTTTGGCGGCTGGCTGGCCCTGCATGGGCTGGGCTTTTTGGGCATCAGCCTGGCCAACCCCATCGCCTGGGGCTTTGCGCTGTGCTACTGCGTGTTTATGGTAACGCGGATGCTGCGCAAAGAGGATAAGCAGGCGGAAAAATAAGTAATAAAGGCTCCCCTGGAGGGGAGCCTTTGCATCCACCGCACCTATTTTGCACTGCCCAAAAACTACTTTTTGGCCCCTTATATACTATAAAACTAGAAAAACACCCCGGTGTTTTTAACTGCTTATAACTGTTTTTACAGTTATAAAAACAGTTAAATATAACTTAGATATGTAATTTATATAACTGTTTATCTAGTTTTGCAGTTATATGAAGGGGCGAATACACCCCCTGCAAACACTCCACCGCAAAAAATATGCGCCCTGCCAGTGACGGCAGGACGCTTTGTTTTTGCTTATTGGCTTGTCAGCCTTATTCTTTGGTGGGGCGGACCTTCTCGGCAATCAGGCAGAGTACCACGGTCAGCACCATGTCCGGCAGGGTGTAGCCTACCGGCGTGTCCACGCCCATCAGCAGGCGGTAGGCGATGAAGCCCACCAGCCAGATGACCAGATTGCGTGCATCGGTCGCTACGGCAAAGCGGTCGCGCTTTAAGATAAAGTGGTCAGCGATCTGCACCGCAATCATCGGCGCAAAGACCGAGCCGATCAGGTACAAGAAGCCGGTGATGTCGTCCATCGGGAAGAGGATGGCCCCGGCCACGCCGATGACCGTCACCACGATGGCGGTCTTTTTGCCGTTCAGTTTGGGGGTCAGGCTCTCGGCCGAGATGCCCGCCGACCAGGCGTCCAGAAACGTGGTGGTCACGGTGGAGAACACCAGAATCACCAGCGCGGCAATGCCCAGCCCGGCCTTGACCATGATGACGGCAATGTCATACTCGCCGGTGAAAATCGCCGCGCCCATGCCGATGACGTACATCCAGCAGGACACCAGCCCGTAGACGATGACGCTGACCCAGGTGGCCTGGGTGGGCTTCTCGGCATCGCGGGTATAGTCGCTGATCAGCGGCAGCCAGGACAGGGGCATTGCCACGGCCAGCTCCACCGCTGCGCCAAAGGTCAGGCTCTCACCGTCCACAGCGGGCATCACATTGCCGGAGAAAAAGATGACCTTACACAGCACCAGCGTGAGGATAAACAGCGCGGCCATCGTGATTTTGTTGATCCAGCCCAGGTCGGTGATGCCCACGGCGATCCACAGAATAATCAGTGCGCCGATGACCAGGCACCACACCCAGCGGCCAATGTCGAAAATGCCGCCCACAGCCAGTGCGCCATCGTAAATCATGATGGCCGTCCAGCCCACCAGCTGCAGCACGTTTAAAAAGGCAAACAGCAGGCCGCCCTTCTGGCCAAAGCTCATCTTGACGGTCTCCATGGCGCTGCGGCCGGTACGCCCGCCGATAAGGCCCGCCAGCAGCATCATGGCACAGCCGATGATGTGGCCGATGAGAATGGCGGCAAAGCCCTTGGCCATGCCCAGCGGCGCAAACGAGGTGCCGGTCAGAATTTCGGCCAGGGACACGCCCGCGCCGAACCAGATCAAACCGTTCTGAAAGGTAGAAGTCCTTTTCATTGCACGAACTCCCCTTTCAGCTCAAACATGTGGTCCATGGGGCCGGAGCCTTTCCCTAAGTCCAGCATGGCGGCCAGTGCGCCGGAAATGTAGGCTTTGGCACGCTCCACCGAGGTATCCAGGTCGTACCCCTTGGCCAGGTTGGAGGCAATGGCGCTGGACAGGGTGCAGCCGGTGCCGTGGGTGTTGGGGTTATGGATGCGCTTGCCCCGGAACCACTTGCCGGTGCCGCCCTGCCACAGCAGGTCGTCGGCATCGTTGATCTGGTGGCCGCCCTTGCACAGCACGGCGCAGCCGTACTTCTCGCTGATGACCCTGGCGGCGGCCTCCATGCCGGCGGCGTCGGTGATGGTCATGCCGGCGAGGATCTCGGCCTCCGGGATGTTGGGGGTCAGCACTTCGGCCAGGGGCAGCAGCTCGGCGGTCAGGGCCGCCACGGCGTCATCCCGCAGCAGCTTGGCGCCGGAGGTGGCTACCATCACGGGGTCGACCACGATGTGCTTGGCCTTGTAAAAGCGCAGCCGCTCGGAAATCGTAGCGATCAGCTCTGCCGAGGATACCATGCCGATCTTGACGGCATCGGGGTAGATGTCGGTAAAGACGGCGTCCAGCTGCTCCGAGAGGAACTTGGGGGTCGTCTCAAAAATGTCGGTCACGCCGGTGGTGTTCTGGGCGGTCAGGGCGGTGACAGCGCTCATGGCAAAAACGCCGTTGGCGGTCATCGTCTTGATGTCAGCCTGGATACCGGCGCCTCCGCTGGAATCACTGCCAGCAATGGTCAATGCTGTTTTCATCGTAGATACTTCCTTTCTTATATGCACAGCAAGGTTTTGTAACGCGGCGCAAGGTGGTGCCCCCAATGCACCGCGGGGGAGTTTGCCCAAACAAAAACGCGGATATGCCGACAAAGACATATCCGCGTACAAACTCAAACGAGCAGACGTCAAGGTATCTCCCTACGTTGGCATTATCCAAATCAGGTTACGGGTCAGGGCGCAACAGCCCACTCTCAGCCTGCTTAGTGCAAGCTCCCCCTTGTGAACCTATCTACTATACCACGCTCCGCCCCGTTTTGCAAGGCCGCTATAAAAATCTATAGTAACTTATTGTAGGTGTTACAATGATGGAAAACGGCGCGGCGATTCAAATTTGCAGCTACAGCGATAAAGGGTAAAAGTGCAGGTCACTGGATTTTTTCGGCGGCCTGCTTTTCATCTGCGGCAAAAGGCGATATAATGGGAACAGGGAAAGTATTTTTTGCAAAATGGAGGGACGTATTATGTCGCTGGAAAAAGCAAAGAAGTATCTGGAAAGCAAAGGCTGCCTGAACTGGAAGAAGTGTGCAACGCCCAGGGCTGGGTGGATGTGTGCAAAACGCCGGAAGGCTGAAATGATACGACACACTGCATTGTAGGGGCGGATGCTTGCATCGACCCCTACAGCGTAACGGGAATGAATCATTAAAATTCTATAAAAAGGAGTCCCCTTATGTTCCGTAAAATACGCCGCTTTAAGCAGGAAATGCCTGCCGAGGAATGTCGCGAACTGCTCAAAACCCAGGTGCGGGGCGTGCTGTCCCTGCTGGGGGACGACGGCTACCCCTACGGCCTGCCCATCGACTACTGGTATAACGAAGCCGACGGCAAGCTCTACTTCCACGGCGCGAAAGAGGGCCACAAGATCGACGCCATCCGCGCCTGCGATAAGGCATCCTTCTGCATCCACGACGAGGGCGTGCGCATGGACGGCGAATGGCCGCTGCACTTCCGCAGTGTTATCGTGTTTGGCCGCATTGCGCCGGTAACGGACGAAGCCGCCACCGCGCTGGCCTGCAAAGAACTCAGCCGCAAATTCACCCCGGACGACGAATATTTTAACAAAGAGTACGCCGCCGCCAAGGACCGTGTGCTCTGCCTGGCGCTGACGCCGGAGCACATCACCGGCAAGCGCATCAAGGAGAACTGAGCATGCCTAAACAAAAACAGCCCACCGCCCTGGCCGCCGCCCAGGAGGCCGCCATCCTGACCGTGGCGGTGGCTATCATCGCGGCGGCGGTCTACTTTTTCCTGGTGCCAAGCCATGCGTCGGTCAGCAGCATTTCGGGTTTGGGCATCGTGCTGTCCAACTTTGTGCCGCTGTCGCTGTCTGCCATCACAATGATCTTGAACGTGGTGCTGCTCATCATCGGCTTTTTCACCTGCGGGCGGGAGTTTGGGGCCAAAACGGTCTACACCAGCATCCTGCTGCCGGTATTCATCGGCCTGTTTGAGCGGCTCTTCCCCGACATCGGCTCGCTGACCGACAGCCAGGAATTGGACGTGCTGTGCTACATTCTGGTGGTCAGCGTGGGGCTGAGCATCCTGTTCAACCGCAACGCGTCCTCCGGCGGGCTGGACATCGTGGCCAAGATCATGAACAAGTACCTGCACATCGAGCTGGGCCGGGCTATGTCGCTCTCCGGCATGTGCGTGGCGCTGTCGGCCGCGCTGGTCTACGATAAAAAGACCGTGGTGCTCAGCGTGCTGGGCACCTACTTCAACGGGCTGGTGCTGGACCACTTTATTTTTGACCACAACATCAAGCGCCGCGTCTGCATCATCACCCAAAAAGAGGAAGAACTCCGCCATTTCATCCTAACTGACCTGCACAGCGGGGCCACGGTGTATGAATCCTACGGTGCCTACAACATGGAAAAACGCCGCGAGATCATCACCATCGTGGACAAGGGCGAGTACCAGAAGCTGATGGACTTCATGAACCGCGAAGACCCCCAGGCGTTCATCACCGTGTACACGGTATCGGACATGCGCTACCAGCCGAAAACCTAAAAAGCCAAAGAACAAGCCCGCCAGCTGTTTTGCTGGCGGGCTTTTCTGTATGTACTTTAGGCAATACCGCACAATTCCCGCCTGACGGCTTAAGCACCGCTCCGGCGGCTGCCGCACCTCGCTCGCCGTATCGGCACTTAGAATTATGCGGTATTGCCCTTGCAATTTTAAAGGAGATGCCCCATGGCCAAGACCTGTGTTAATTTTAGTAAAAAGTGCGGTGGCTGCCCGCTGCTGGCACTGCCCTATCCGCGCCAGACCGCCGAAAAGCAGCAGCGCCTGCAAAAGCTGCTGGGCGGTTTTGCTCCGGTGGCCCCGCTGCGCACCATGGCCGAGCCGTGGCATTACCGCAATAAAGCCATCGCCAGCTTTGCCACCCAGCAGGGCAAACTGGTCTGCGGTTTGTACGCCGAGGGCACCCATAAGGTGCTGCCCTCGGCCGACTGCCTGCTGCAAAACGAGGTGCTGAACCGCACGCTGGCCGCCGTGCAGGACGCCGCCCGCGCCTGCCGCTACACGGCTTTTGACGAGGACAAGCGCACCGGCCTGCTGCGCCACGTGGTGCTGCGCTGCTCCCGCAAGGGGCAGGTGCTGGTCACACTGGTCACGCCGAGGCCGGAGCTGCCCGGCAGCCGTAATTTCTGCGCGGCTCTGCGCAAAAAAGCGCCGTGGGTCGTCAGTATTGTGCAAAATATCAACCCCACTTTAAGCAGCGCTGTGCTGGGCAACCGGGAGAAAACGCTCTACGGCCCCGGCTTTGTGCTGGACACGCTGTGCGGGCTGCAGTTTGCCATTTCCTCCCGCAGTTTTTACCAGGTCAACCCCCGGCAGACCGAGGTACTGTACCGCGCCGCGCTGGACGCCGCCAAGCTGACCGGCAAGGAGACCGTGGTGGATGCCTATTGCGGCATCGGCACCATCGGCCTGTGCGCCGCGCCCCACGCAGGGCAGGTCATCGGCGTGGAGCGCAACCCCGCTGCCGTGAAAGATGCCGCCGCCAACGCCCGGCATAATAAACTGTCCAACGCCAAATTTGTATGCGCCGACGCTACCGAGTGGATGGCCGCCGCCGCAGACGAGGGCCTGCATCCGGACGTGGTCTTCCTGGACCCGCCCCGCGCCGGCAGCACGCCCGAGTGCATCACCGCCGTGGCCAAAATGGCCCCCCGCCGGGTAGTCTACGTCAGCTGCGACCCCGAAACCTTGGCGCGGGATGTAGCGATTTTTGCCCGCCATGGGTATAAGGCAAAGGGCTTCACCCCGGTGGACCTCTTCCCCCAGACTCGGCATGTGGAGACGGTGGTAGGACTACACAGAAAGGATATGTAGAAATCCTTGAATTTACGCACTTTGTAGAGTTTTTCAGCTTCAACAGGATTGCTGAAAATCACAAGGAAAAAGAGCTTGTGAGGAAGGTGACTGTTGTTGTAGCGTTAGACCTCGGTTGTGGGAACACAAAGAATTCTGAATATGAAAGTAAATATACAACAAAATTTACAATAAAGGTTAATGCTAGAACCATAAGTGCGGATGCAACAAACTTTAATAATTTTGCTAAAAGTACAGTTACGCATGAATTTGGACACGTTTTTTGGCTATGTGGATAATCCAAATACATCAAAATCATCAATTATGAAATATAGCAGAAACAGAAATGGTATGACAGCACCACAAACATTTGATGTTGACAATGTTAATGCGAAATATGATTAATAATTTTAATATTAAATATGGAGGATGATGATATGAAAAAAAGAGCGTTTATGCTAGTTGGCATATTATTGATTTCAATTGTTATGAGTGCTTGTAGTTCAAATTCAAAATCCACAACAAATGAAAATGAAACTACTATTATTCAAGCGGAATATCCTGTATATGATACTGCGGAAGAAATTGTTGATGCTTCAGATTTAGTTTTTAGTGGTACAGTTACGGAAATTAATTATGAATCACTGAATGTTAAATCAGAAACAGGAGCCGATTCTGAAACTGGATTAGTTGAAGCTACAGAAATTCCATATACAATTTTTGATATTAGTATTGAAAAGGTGTATAAAGGAAATGTAGAATCAAGTTCAATTTCAATAAAACGACCAGGTGGAAAGATAGATGGTCAATTTTTTGTTGTAGAAGGTGCTTCAACAATCGAAGTGGGAGAAACATATCTGTTTATTACACAAACATATGAAAATGCTTATCCTAGTCTGTTAAATGTGACGCAAGCCTCATTCGATATGAGCAAACCTGAAGTTTTAAATAGTGAACAAGGCAATGCGAGAATCACTTTATCCGAAGTTTTAGAATATTTGGATTCAATCAATTAGAAGGTAAGATTAGAATAGCTCAGTTGTTGATAATTGTACCAATTTATGCTGATAGGGTAATCAAGAGGACGATAGTTCAGAGAACTATCGTTCTTTTGATTTTGTAATATGCCAGTTTTATGTTATTATATTTGTAATGTTATAGAAAAGTTATATATGAAAAAGAACATAAAGTTATAAATAAAAATAGAACAATACGGAGAAAATCATGGCACAGAATAATTCAACAAATCTCGTGGCGGCAGCGGTCACAACGGCTGTGTTTATGGCGAAGTTTAATGGGATATTGGAGAAGAAGAGATAAGAGTTTGGAATAAAATTGTGGAGGTGAACACTTTGAGAGCTTTGGCAGAGGTTATAGCAGACACATCTGAACTATATGCAGAGGATGTCCAGCTGATTTCTAAGAATGGAAAGCTGTACTATCTTCCAGAAAATAAAGAAGAATAAGAGACCATCCCAATAATTGTGTAAACCTCCGGAGAGGTGTAAAATAGAAGCATCAGGATGGAGAAAAAAGATATGTCCCGAAAGAATCGAAGCCCGGAAGAAAACGCCCGTAGAGCAAAAATCCGTGAATTGCTGCAGATGGCAAACATCGACAGCATGGATGACATTCAGAACTTGTTCAAGGAACGCCGGATTGGACATATATGGCTGATTATATGAGGCTGGAGCTGAAAACCGCAGAGGCAGATTTTGGTGCTATGCGGTTGTTGGGCTAAATGAAGAGAAAATTTAATTATGTGCACTTAAAAGTGAAATTTTTGCGCCCTATTGTAGCCGAGAAAACACCGCGGTATAATGGGGATACCCAACAGAGAAAGGAGTGCTCGCCGATGGTTTGCCAACTGACGCCGGCGCAGGAAGCACGTATGTACGAGATCCTGCGCGGCATTGCCGATGACCCCCATGCGCTGGAGATGCAGCAGTTCATCCAGCACGGCACCGTCACCACCTACGAGCATTGCCTGCGGGTGACCCGCATCGCCTACTGGCTCAACCTGCACTGGCATTGCCATGCCGATGAAGTCAGCCTGGTGCGCGGCGCGTTTTTGCACGATTTTTATCTGTACGATTGGCACAACTGTTCCAACATCACCCACTGGCACGGCTTTAAGCACCCCCTAATTGCACGCTACAACGCCGATGCGGTGTTTCAGCTCAACAACAAGGAGCGCAATATCATCCAGACCCACATGTGGCCGCTGACCATCACCCAACTGCCCCGCTGCCGCGAGGCCTGCCTTGTCTGCCTGGCGGACAAGATGTCTTCCAGCTGGGAGACGTTGATGGAGCGCCGCGCCAAGCGGGAAGCCAGCCACGCCGCCCGCAGCTGAATATGCCCCACAGACCCCGCCGTACAAAAACGGTGGGGCCTTTTTGTATAACAACACAAATATATCGAAAAACGATAAAAAACACTTGCAAAACGATAATACATATGCTATACTGCAGCCATACCGAAAACCGGGAGGAGACACGACCATGAAATTTTGGGACGACGAAAAAAGCATCACGCTGACACGGTGCGTGGTGGTGGCTGCACTCATCGGCAGCATTGCCATGACGCTGGGCGGGCCGTGGGTGACGGCGTGGTTCATTGCAGCGGCAGGGCTGCGCCCCAGCACAGGCCTGACCGCCACACTGCTGGTGCTGGGCTATGCCTGCGCGGCGCTGGCTATCGGTATGCTGGTCAGCCTGTACAAATTTTTGCGCCGTATCGAGAAAGGCGAGGTCTTTGTACCCGAGAACGTCGCGGCGCTGCGGCGCATCAGCTGGTGCTGTGCCGGGGCGGCGGTGCTCTGCCTGGCAGCGGTTTTCATCTGCTACCGGCCCTTTGCGGTGCTGGCCGCGGCCGCTGGATTTATGGCGCTGCTGGTGCGGGTGCTGAAAAACGCCTTTGCTCAGGCCGTGCGCATGAAAAACGAACTGGACTATACAATTTAAGGGGGACACATCATGCCCATTGTCGTAAACCTGGATGTGATGATGGCCCGCCGCCACAAAGGCGCGGGAGAACTGGCCGAGGAGATCGGCATCACCCCGGCGAACCTGTCCATCCTGAAAAACAACAAAGCCAAAGCCGTGCGGTTCTCCACGCTGGAAGCCCTGTGTAAGGCGCTGGATTGCCAGCCGGGCGAGCTGCTGGAGTACGTGGAAGAGGAACCATGATGCCTTTTATGCAGGGGCGAATGCTTGCATCCGCCCGCGGGTCGATGCGGGCATCGACCCCTACAAAGTGCATGGCTCAAGAATGAAATAAGGAGCAACCCTATGAAATACTCCCATCAAGAGGGCGAGATCCGTCCCCTTTATTCAAGTGTACCCAAAAATCAATGCTTTTGGCCCTGGGCGGTGGTGGGCAGTTATCCGCTGGCCTACTTTTACCTGCGCTGCATCCTATTTGGGGAGGCTGGCCGTTACCGCGGCTGGGCCATGACCGCCTTTGCCGTGGTCTTTCTGCTGGCCGTTGAGGCTGCCGCCCGCGTCTGCCGCCGCACCGCTGCCAGGGAGATGCCCCTTTGGGCCGCGTGCTGGCTGGCACTGTCGGTCACGTTGGCGGTGCCGGGGCACTTTTACTTCCTCGGTCTTGTGCAGGGGCTGGCGTGGCATCTGCTGGCCATCTGGTGCGTGCTGGCCCGCTTCGGCATGCTGGCCCAGGGGCACACCGGGGCGTTGGCCCCGCTGGATGCCCTGGCCGGGTGCTTCACCCTGCCGTTTGGCAGCTTTTTTGCGCGGGCGGGTACCGTTTTCTCCGCCCTGCGCGGGCTGGCCGTGCGGCGCATCGGGGCCAAAAAGTGGCTGGCGGCGATGGGTACGCTGGTGCTGACGGCGGTGTTGTGCAGCTTTGCCGTCGCCCAGCTGGCCGCCGCCGATGTCCACTTTGCCGCCCTGGGCACCTGGCTTACCGCGATGTGGCAAAATTTCTGGAGCGCCCGCCTGCTGAGTGAGCTGTTCAACATCCTGCTGTCGCTGCCCGTGGGCGCGTGGCTGTTCGGGTTGGTCTACGGCGCCGCCCGGCGGGACGGCCCGCCCTGCGACGGCCCCGCTTTTTATAAAGCACTGGCCCCTTACAAGCGCCTGCCCCGGTTAACCTGCGGCATTGTCACGGGTGCCTTATGCGCGCTGTACAGTCTGTTTTTTGCCCTGCAATTGGCTGAGTGGACCGCCGCCATGGGCGGCCCGGGCCTGACCGCGCCCGAAGCCTCGGCCTTTGCGGTGGACGGATTCTGGGAGCTGCTGCGCATCCAACTGCTGGACATTGCCGTGCTGGCGGGGGTGCATTTCCTCGCAAAGAGGCCGCTGCCTAAAGCGCTGGCGGCACTGTTCTGCGGTTTCGGCGTGGCGTTTGCACTGCTGGCCGGGGCCAAACTGGCGGCGTATATCCGGCTGTTCGGCTTCACGCCGCGCAGGGTCGCGGCCGGGTGGTTCCTGACAGTGCTGCTGGTGTGGGGCGTGCTGCTGTTGGTGCGGGTGTTCAAGCCTATCCCGGCGGCGCGCATCGGCATTGCGGTGCTGGCCGTCAGCTTTGTGGTGCTGGGCTGCACCGACCCCGACCGCCGCATTGCTGAGGCGACCCTGACCCGCTGGGAGCAGGGTATAGACCCCATGCTGGATACCGGCGTGCTGTCCGCCTGTGGGGCCACCCAGTACAGCGGCGAGGAAAAGGAACCTCTGCTGATGTCCACCACCACCCGCCTGGTGCAGGACGGCTGGTTCATCGGGCGCAGCCTGGACGATATATACCAACTGTACTATTTTGATAGGAATGACCAAACTGTATATGCAACCCAACTGGATGCTACCCACACATTACGCCTGACTGTGCAGGGCAATACCTGCACCGCCGCCGAACTGCTGACTGCATAAAACCACCCCCTGCCCGCATACAAAAGGGTAGGGGGTGTTGCTATGTGGGGCATTTTGGGCGTGTTTTTGCAGGCGGCAGCCGGGCAGATTTTGTATTTGGCGCTGCATCTCGAAAGCGGCAGCTTCCCGCGGCCGCTTTCCCCGGCGGCCGAGCGTGCGGCCTTTGCAGCCCTGCGCACGGGCGGTGTGGCCGGGCGGGATGCCCGCGACCAGCTGGTGCGGCACAACCTGCGGCTGGTGGCCCATGTGTGCAAGAAATACTATGCTGCCACGTCCAATCAGGATGACCTGATCTCCATCGGCACCATCGGGCTTATCAAGGCGGTGGATACCTTTGATCCCGCCCGCGCCAGCAAGTTTGCCAGCTACGCGAGCCGGTGCATCGAGAACGAGCTACGAATGGAACTGAGAAAAATTCGGCGTGAAGGTGCGGCTGTTTCGCTGCAGGAGCCACTGGAATCCGGCAGCGGGCAGCTGACTTTGGCCGACACCCTGCCCGATGACACCGTGATGGAAGACGATTGCGAGCGCCGCGCCGATGCCGCCCGCCTGCGCCGCCTGGTGGATACCCTGCCTGTGCGGGAACGGGCGCTGCTGCAGCTGCGCTACGGCCTGGGCGGGGAGCGTCCGGCTACCCAGCAGCAGACTGCCGACAAGCTGGGCATCAGCCGCAGCTATGTTTCCCGGTTGGAGAAACGCGCCCTGACTCGGTTGATGAACGCCTGGCGCCGATGAACGAAAAATCCATGTGAAAATTATGCAAAATTTGCCGAAATGCATGACTGACATGACAGAAAAACCAGCAGGGAAAGCAGGTGAATCACAAAGCGGACACAGTGTGACAAAATTTGCCACGGATTTGCCACACCTTATGAATCGCGCGATGAGCCGTCAAAACGAAAACAAAGTGTGGCAGAAGTGTGGCAACGTTGTACAAATACGTAACGTTATATTATAACGAAGGAAAAATCTAAAAAATTACTGTTAAAGTATTGACAATTGATTCATTTACCTATATTATGGTAATAGATTTGCAACTATGCAGTAAGGGAGAGTTCAAGCGTGCACCTGACAAAAAGTGAACAGCAGATTATGGAAATTTTCTGGCAGGCAGACCACCCCATGGCCCAGACCGAGGTCATCCACACCTGCGAGGACCGCAAGTGGAAAGAACGCTCGATCTTTTCGATGCTGAACAGCCTGATGGCGAAAGGCGTCTTGCGGGAGGTCGGCTTCGTGCGCAGCGGTAAAACCTACGCCCGCACCTTTGAGCCTGCCATCTCCCATGCCGAGTACCTGGCCCTTGTGGTAGCTGAGCAGCTGCCTGCCAAACAGTTCCCCGAACTGTTGGCATCTTTGCTGCAGAGGGTGGAGATCACCCCGGCCATCCAGAAGGCCCTGCGCGCCGCCGTGCGTGAAAACGGACCCCAGGCCCGCGAAGCCGCCGCGGCAGAGGCTGCTGAGACCGAGAGCGAGCAGTAAGCTGCAACAAGCGGCTGAAAGCGGAAAAGTCCATAATAGCATATAACAAAGCCCCCGCCTGTTTAACGCAGGCGGGGGCTTTTCTGTATATGAGGTGCGCCATAAAAGATTTAGCGGATCATCCCGCTGACGGCGATGGACGCGACCGCCTCGCGGATGCGCTCTACCGGCAGGGTCAGGGCAAAACGGACGTACCCCTCACCGCTGGGGCCAAAGCTGAAGCCCGGCGTGCAGATAACGCCTGCCTTATCGATCAGCTCCAGGCAGAAGGCCATGCTGTCGGTGTAGCCGGTGGGCAGTGGAGCCCACACAAACATGCTGCCGTGGCTGTCGGGTACGTTCCAGCCGATGCTGCGCAGGCCGCCGCACAGGGCGTCGCGGCGAGCCTGATACTCGCCGCACTGGCGTTTTACGCTGTCCAGCGGGCCGGTCAGGGCGGCGATGGCGGCTTTCTGCACCGGCAGGAACATGCCAAAGTCGATCTGGGTGCGCAACTTTTTGCAGGCGGCGATCACATTCGGACGGCCCACCAAAAAGCTGATGCGCGCGCCAGTCACGTTGAAGCTCTTGCTCAGGGAGAAGAACTCCACTGCGCACTCCTCGGCTCCCGGCGTATTGAAAATGCTGCCGCCGTGGGCGCCGTCAAAGATGATGTCGCTGTAGGCGTTGTCATGCACCAGTAAAATATCGTACTTACGGCAGAAATCAACCAACTGAGCGTACAACTCCGGCGTGCCGATGCTGCCTACCGGGTTGGCCGGCAGGCTGACCAGCATAAACTTTGCCTTGCGGGCTACTTCCTCGGGGATGGCGGACACATCGGGCAAGAAGTGGTTTTCTTTTGTTAGTTTGTAGTACCAGGGGTCGGCGCCGCCCAGCTTGCTGCCGGTCATAAAAACGGGGTAGCAGGGGTCGGGCAGTAGCACCACGTCACCGTCGTTGCACAGCGCCAGGCCTAAGTGGCCGATGCCGTCCTGGGAGCCAGAAAAACTCATCACCTTGTTCGGGGTGATGGTGTCTACGTCAAAGCGGCGCTTGTAGTAGCTGCACACGGCGTCCAGCAGCTCGGGCAGGTCCCGCAGGCTGTACTTCCAGTTTTCGTTGTCTCTGGCGGCATCGACCAGCGCCTGTTTGATGTGGTCGGCCGGGGCGAAATCCGGCGTTCCCACGCTTAAATTGAACAGGTGGCGGCCCTCGGCCTCCAGCGCGACCTTTTTATCGTTCAGCGCGGCAAAGATCTCCGGCCCGAACAGGTCCAAACGATGGGAAAATTCCATATTGCACAACTTCCTCTCCATACATGTCTGCCGCTTTAAATCGCACACACGGCAGAATGGTTTTATTATACGCCGTGCGGCTTTCCCTTGCAAGTCCCCACGGTTCATGGTATGATAAAATGATAATATTTGTTGAAAAATCGGAGGATTTACCCCTATGGATAAACGCAATCGTCCCGCCCTGGCCTACCTGCTGGTGGGGGTAGCATCCGCCGGCCGTGCTATGCTAGCTATGCCCGATGCCGTCGCTTTGCAGGAAGTCTCGCTGACTGTGCTGGCGCTGGTGGGCTACCTGCTGCTGGGCCGCCGCGCCCTGCCCGTGCTGGCCTGCGGCACCGTGCAGTTGGTGCTGGAACTGGTGCTGTGCGGCACTCTGGCCGGTCCCGCCTGGCTGGCCCCGCTGCTGCGGGCCGCGGCCCTGTGGCTGCTGTGGGCCACTGTGACGCAGATGTTGAAAATTGCTGGCTATACGACGGGAAAAAACGCCAAGATGCCGGTTGTGGCTGCCGTGCCGCTGGCCGTATACTGCGTTGCACACTTTTCTGCCGTGGCGGCCACCGTGGCGTCCTTTGCCTTCATCGTGTTCAGCATCACCCTGCTGTGGTACGCCGTGCTGCTGCTGCGCGCCTACAACACCACCCGCGTGAAAAAGTGAGCCCGCGCCTTGTGAAAACAGGCATAGTGTGCTATACTATTTAATAAGTATCGAATTTTGTAAGGAAAGAGGGCTTTTGCCATGATCCCTTTTAATGTGCCCCCCTGTGTCGGGGATGAATTGGAGTATGTCAAACAGGCCATCGACGCCCATAAGATCTGCGGCGACGGTGCCTTTACCAAGAAGTGCAATGCGTGGATTGAGGAACGCTTCCACGCCCAGAAAGTACTGCTGACCACCAGCGGCACCACCGCTCTGGATATGGCCATGCTGCTGTGCGATATTCACCCCGGTGACGAGGTCATCCTGCCCAGCTTCACCTTCTCCAGCACCGCTACCGCTGCCGTGCTGGCCGGGGCCAAGCTGGTGTTTGTGGATGTGCGCCCCGACACGATGAACATCGACGAGACCAAGATCGAAGCCGCCATCACCGACAAGACCAAGGTCATTGTGGCCATGCACTACGCCGGTGTCGCCTGCGAGATGGACACCATCATGGACATTGCCCGCCGCCACAACCTGATGGTGGTCGAGGATGCCGCCCAGGGCGTGATGAGCAGCTACAAGGGCAAGGCACTGGGTACCATTGGCGATTTTGGCTGCTACTCTTTCCACGAGACGAAAAACTACTCGATGGGCGAGGGCGGCGCTCTCGTCATCAACAACCCCGATTATAACGAGCGCGCCGAGATCCTGCGCGAAAAGGGCACCAACCGCGCCAAGTTCTTCCGCGGCCAGGTGGACAAGTACACCTGGGTGGATTTTGGTGACAGCTACCTGCCCAGCGAGTTGAACGCTGCCTACCTGTGGGCTCAGTTGCTGCATGCTGACGAGATCAACGAGAACCGCCTGACCAGCTGGCACCGCTACCGTGAGGCATTCCTGCCTTTGGCTGAAGCCGGCAAGATCGAGCTGCAGCATATCCCGGCTGAGTGTACCCACAACGCTCATATGTTCTATCTGAAGTGCAAGAATTTGGAAGAACGTACCGAGTTCATCCGCTTTTTGAAAGAGAACGATATTCTGGCGGTGTTCCACTACATCCCGCTGCACTCCGCCCCGGCGGGCGAGAAGTTCGGCCGCTTTGACGGCGAGGACGTCTACACCACCGCCGAGAGCGAGCGCCTGGTGCGCCTGCCCATGTACTACGGCCTGACCGAGGACGACCAGAACAAGGTCATCGCCAAAGTGCTGGAGTTCTATGAAAAGTAAGACCCTGCCCGCCTGGGCAAGGCTGGTCTGCACGGCGGCCGCCGCGCTGGTGTTTTTGCTGGTGTATGAGTGGACTGTCTACGGCGTGTCACTGGGCAAGATTTACCTGCCTGCCAGCGCGTGGAGCGACGAGGTCTACTACGCCAAGCAGCTTTCGGCGGTGGTGACCCACGGCGTACCGCAAGGGTACTTTGGGTTTAACGAGTCCCACGCCGAGATCGGCCGTTTTGCCGCCTGGGGGCCTGCGGTGTTCTACCTGTACGCCATCCCGGGGCTGATTTTCCGCGGACAGAACGCCTTTTTATACTGCAACCTGTTTTGGGTGCTGGCGGGCTGGCTCTGCTTTGTGTGGGGTACCCGCCTGGACTGGAAGCGTCAGTTGCTGTTCGGCGTCGGCATCGCCGCGCTGAACGCCCCGGTGCGGTATGTGTTCTCCGCCATGCAGGAGCCGCTGCACTACGCGCTGGTGCTGGCCGTGCTGGGCCTGGCCGCAGGCATCCGCCGCGGGTGCAGGCATGCGGGCGCGGTCTGGGCGGCGCTGTTTGCGCTGTGCGCTGCCGCCACGCTGGTGCGGCCCTATAACGCTGTGCTGTGGCTGTTCCCGCTGGTACTGGCCTGGCCCCGCCGTAAGGCGGTGGGCGGCACGGTGGTCGGGGCGGCTGCTTCCGCCGCCGGTACGCTGGTGCTGATGAAAAAGTTCTACGCACCGTACCTTTTTGCCAATGTGGATCTGGGCGCTGTGGAGGAACTGCTCCACGGTCACTTCTGGGCCGCTGTCCGCAGCGTTTACTATAAGCTATTGGGTGCGTGGCAGCAATTGGGGCAGGAGATCGCCGACGGCACCCGCGTGGGCAGTTGCTATCTGCTGCTGTTTGCGTTGCTGCTGGTCACGCTGGCCTGTGTGATTTGGAACGCTGCGCATAAGCAGCCGGTGTTCTGGAAAGTATGCGCACTGTTGGTCACGCTGGTGGTGTTTTTGGCGCTGATGCTGATGTACCGCCCTGGCGAGGCCTCCCGCCATACCATCGTGTATGACCTGCTGCTGTTGGCGGCGCTTGTGGCCGAGCAGCCGCCCCTGACCGCCGCTGCGGCCCCGGTGCTGCTGGCGGTGCTTAGCGTGGCGGGCATCCGCATGACCACGGCAAGAGGGGACAGCGATACCTCCACCTTTACGATGCCCGTGTATAATGCAGGATTATCGCAGGAAGTTGCCGACCTGCAAACGGTGCTGACCGAGAGTCAGGCCCGCCTGACAAGCGACGACCCGTGGGACCGTGTGTGCGCCTACGCCCTGGGCGGCGGCAGCCACTTTGGCATGCTGTACGCTGTGCCCGATGGCATGGGCCTGCAATTTGATGAAGACACGTATCTTCTGGACCCTGCCAACAAAATTCATTCCCGTTATGTCATGGCAAATACCGACAGCGACGTGGCCCAATATCTGGAAGAAAACGGCTGGGCTCTGCTGTACGAGGGCACGTCTGCTGCTGTGTACGAGTGCGGCTAACCGCCGGATCTTAGAAAACGAGAAAGGAACCTGTATGGAAAAGCTTCCCATCCTGACCGGTGAAAAGGTTGTCTTGCGGCCCATCACCGATGCCGACACCGACAACATCGTGCGCTGGCGCAACACCCCCTCGGTGCGCGATAACTTTATCTTTCGCCAGACCTTCACCCCCGAAATGCACCGCAACTGGCTGAAAACCAAGGTCGCCACCGGCGAGGTCGTGCAGTACATCATCGTGGATAAGGCCGCCGATACGGCGGTGGGGTCGGTGTACTACCGGGATGTGGACCATACTTTTAACAGTGCCGAGTACGGCATCTTTGTCGGCGAGGAGAGCGCCCGCGGTAAGGGCTTTGGAACCGAGACTGCCCGCCTGTTCACCGATTTCGGCTTCACCGCGCTGCACTTGCACCGCATCAGTCTGCGCGTGCTTGCCGAGAACACCCCTGCCCGCCGCAGCTACGCCGCCGCCGGCTTTGTGGAGGAAGGCACCTTCCGTGACATGGTCCGTCTGGACGGCGTCTACCGCGACGTGGTCTTTATGGCAAAAATTGCACAATAACGTACAAAAGCAGACGGAGAATACCTGTATGGATAAGTTGAAACGACTGCTGAAAAAGACGCCCCCGGTGCCCCTTGGCATCGCGGGCGCGTTGCTGTTTCTGCTGCTGTTTTACACGCTGGCGTTCCGCACCCCGCTGTGGCAGGTGTGGATGCCGCCCAATATCGATAACGACGAAGTGATCTACAACCGCCAGGTGGTCAGCGTCATTACCCACGGCGGCCCGCTGGGCTACTTTGGCTATAACGAAGGCACCGCCGACATCGGCCGCTACGGTGCCTGGGGTCCGGTGCTTATCTGGGTCTACGGCCTGGCCGGACGCCTGTTCGGCGCCAGCGTTAACACGATGTTCTGGTGCAATGTGCTGTTTCTGGCATTGGGCGTGGTGGCGTTTACGGTCGCCGCGCGGCTGAACATTGGTCAGCAGATTTTGTGCTACGGCGGCTTGGTCTGCCTGTGGATGCCGCTGGCGGGCAGCTTTTGCGGCTCGTCCGAAGCGCTGCATTATATGCTTGCACTGGTCATTGCCGGTTCCACGGCGGCCTTGCTGCGGGGCGGCTCCCATTGGTGGCTGGTGCCCGCGGCACTGGCCTGCGGGCTGGAGACCATCTTCCGCCCCTACGCGCTTTTGTTCTGGGCGTTCCCGCTGGTGGCTGTCTGGGCCGATAAAAAGCGGCGCAATTTCTGCCTGGGCGAGGCAATCTTCAGCTTTTGTGTTGCCCTTTTCTCTATGACGAAACTTTCCGCCTCCTATTTCAGCGGCGGCGGTATGGATTTCGGCGGTCTGGAACTGCTGGCTCACGGCAAAATTGGCAAAGCCATCGTGTATGAGATGAACCATGCCGCCAAAGAATTGGTGACCGTCGGTCGGGATATTCCGCGTACCTTTGTGGAAAAGACCTACTTCGGCCGCGGCTGCATTATCTTTTTGATGATTTTGGCGGTAACACTGGTCTGCTTCGTGCTGGACCGCCGTGCCCACCGCCCCAGCCCGCTGAAAGCCTGCGCCCTGGG
Source organism: uncultured Oscillospiraceae bacterium (assembly GCA_900539695.1). GTDB lineage: Bacteria > Bacillota > Clostridia > Oscillospirales > Ruminococcaceae > Gemmiger. The sequence continues at coordinate 50,556 of UQDG01000002.1, read as the reverse complement.
CTGCACCGGCATTATTGCGCTGGTGCTGGTGTTCCTGTATAACATCGCGCCCCGCCACCTGATGCTGCTGTCCATCCTGCTGCTGGCGTCGGTGGTGGTCGAGGATGCCGCCCGCAGCCTTGTCTGGCTGCCGGTGCTGGCGGTCGTGCTGCTGCCCATCAACGCCGAGCGCAGCACCCTGTCCACCTATTTTGACGAGATGGGCAGCCAGATCACGGCCGTGGAGACTGCCCTGCAGGAGCGCATGGACGCCCGCGCCAGCGCCGATCCCTGGGACAACACCCTGGCTTACGCTTACGCGGACGATGTGTTCCACGGCTACCTGTACGCTCTTCCCGCAGGTATGGGCGTTGAGTTTGATTGGAACACCTACATCGCCGACCCGGAGAAGACAATCTACTCCCGCTATGCCATGGTCAACCATGGTACCGACGCCGAGGCCCGTCTGCTGACGGACGGCTGGCAGCCCCTCATCTCCACCGAGGACCTGATCGTGTATGAACGGCCTTGAGGAAGAAGGTAAAAATGCGGTTTGAATATATAAAGGAAAAACGCTGGATAAGGCTGCTGTTTTTTGCCTTCTGTGCGGTCGTCTTTCTGTTGACAGCATTTGTCATTGCACACTGTGATTCCTTTACGACGGGAATATGGTTCCCGACCAGCACCAACAGCGACGAGGTAATTTATAACCGCCAGTTGGTTGGCGTGTTGAAGGTCGGAAGCCCGCAGGGGTACTTCGGCTATAACGAGAGCCATGCGGCAATCGGGACCTTCTCTACCTGGGGACCGCTGGTAATCTGGCTGTATGCCATCCCGGGCTTTTTGTTTGGGGCAGGGTATAACACCATGTTCTGGTGCAACCTGTTTTTTGCTGTGCTGGCCTGGGTCGTGCTGGCAGGCCGTATGAACAGGAAACAGCAGCTTGCCTTTGCGGCTGTGCTGCTTTGCCTGTGGATACCGCTGCGGCAGATTTTTACAGCAACGTCGGAGCCGCTGCATTTCTTTTTGTTAGCCTGCGTGGTCAGCGGCTCACTGGCAGCGGCAAAGGGCAGCAAAAAGGGTGAAGTGGCGGCTGTGCTGGCCTGCGCGTTGGATACTATGATCCGCCCTTATGGTGTGATTCTTTTCCTGTTTCCTATCGTATGCGGCTGGAAAAATCCGAAACGTGACCGCCGCGTAGCAGGAATGGCTGCGTTGGCAGTAGCGGCGACTGTGCTTTCACTGTGGTCGATGAATCAACTGTCGGCTCCCTACGGCGAACAATCTTTGGATTTTGCCATCTTTGAAAAAGCGGCACACCTGGATATTTTGGGGGCCATCAGCTACTTCTTTGAAAAGCTGCACAGCGCTTGTAAAATCCTGTACAATGACTATATCCGCCCCACAAAATGGGGTGGAACAGAGCAGTATATTGCAGATGTGACCCATGGTTTCTTGCGCGTATTGGCATTAACGGCAGTTACGATTGGGCTGTGCATATATGACATTGTAAAAAAGCGGCCCATCCGCTGCAAATTGTGTGGCGTTGTCTGCGCACTGACGGTGCTTTTTGCCATCCTGGTGCTATACGACCCTGTGCAGCTGCGGCGCTATGCTGCCTTTATGTGCATGATTTTGCTGATGGCTTCGGCGGCGGAGAATGGTGCAATCGTGGTTGCCTGTGTTCCGCTGGCGTTGCTGCTTATCTACCCGTCAGGCTTTGCCCACAGTGACGGCCTGCCTGCTTACAATGCAGCTATGGATGCACAGTTGCAGCAGGTCACAACAGTACTGGAAGAAAGCCAGGCGCAGTTCAATCAGGAAAATGCAACGGCCTGGGATCACACGCTGACCTTTGGCTACGGCGATGTCTATTACGGTTATCTCTACGCAGTGCCCGCAGGTATGGGCATTGAGTTTGATTGGAACACCTACATCGCCGACCCGGAGGAGACAATCTACTCCCGCTATGCCATGGTCAACCATGGTACCGACGCCGAGGCCCGCCTGGTGGCGGACGGCTGGCAGCCCCTCATCTCCACCGAGGACTTGATCGTGTATGAACGGCCCGATACGCAATAAAAGGACGAAAATAACATGCAGAAAATTTCTTTTGTGATCCCGTGCTACCGCTCGGAGCATACGCTGGCGGCGGTGCACGAGGAACTGACGGCGACGATGCAGACTTTGCCCCAGTATGACTACGAGGTCGTGCTGATCAACGACTGCTCGCCCGATGACACCATCGGCACCATCCGCAGGCTGGTGGCGGCAGACGCCCATGTGCAAGGCGTGGATCTGGCGAAAAACTTCGGCCAGCACGCCGCGCTGATGGCTGGTTTCCACCAGTGTACCGGCGATATTATCGTCTGTCTGGACGATGACGGCCAGACCCCCGCCAATGAGGTGGGCAAGCTGCTGAACAAGATCAACGAAGGTTACGACGTCGTTTACGCCAGCTACGATAATAAGCGCCAGGCAGGCTGGCGCAACCTGGGCAGCTGGGTCAACAGCAAAATGACCGAGGTCATGCTGGGCAAGCCGCCGGAACTGGTGGTCAACAGCTACTTTGCCGCCCGGCGGTTCATCGTGGACGAAATGCTGCGGTACGAGCATTGCTACCCCTACGTCATCGGTCTGGTGCTGCGCTCCACCAAGCGCATTGCCAATGTGTCGGTGCATCACCGCGCCCGGGAGGAGGGACGCTCCGGCTACACCATCAGCAAGCTGCTGAATCTTTGGATGAACGGTTTTACGTCCTTTTCTGTCAAGCCGCTGCGCCTGGCAACCTACGCAGGCACGGTGTTTGCGGGCTTTGGCTTTTTGTATCTGATCTACATCATCATCGACCACTTCGTCCGCGGCGCTGCCCCCATGGGCTGGGCGTCCACCACGGCGCTGCTGCTGTTGTTGGGCGGCATGATCCTGCTGGTGCTGGGCCTGATCGGCGAGTACGTCGGCCGCATCTACATGTGCGCCAACGCCGCCCCGCAGTATGTGGCAAGGGAGTATATCAAGCACGAGTGAGCAAAAAGCGGCAAGAAAGCGATTTGTGGGTCTGGACTTTTTGAAAGCAGTTGCAGCAATCTTTATTGTCATGCACCACTATCAACAGGTTTCGGGTGTTATATTTACTACGTTTAACTTTTATCCGGCAAGCGATGCGCAACTCCATTTGGGCTTTTTGACAATCTTGTTTTTTATGATTTCCGGCTTTTTAGTGGAGTGGCAACAACAGCAGGAAGAACGAGTTGGGAAACAAACTTCACTGCCGGGAAAGCTTTGGCACAAATGCCTGCGTATTTACCCAATGGCGATGATCGCTTGCGTCGTGTACGTAGGCCTTGGAATTTTGGATTGGCTTATTACGGATAAGTGGAACTGGATTATGGGGGGAGGTGGAATCTGGACATTCTTCTGTAGTATGACGCTAAATTCCAATATGGGGATTTGGAGTTCATCTAGGACAATTGCGAATGCACCGACGTGGTATTTGAGTACATTGATTTTCTCATGCGCTGTATACTACCTGCTTGTCTATTTATGCAGGCGTCTGAAAGTGCAGCGATTGTTAATGGAGATGATACTTTTCCTTTTCCTCTGCGCGATAAGAACGCAGGGGGCTGTTATGCCGTTTTTGGCAGATAGTTGGGACCAAAGAGGCGGGATGGTTTCGTTTTTTATGGGAATCTTACTGTGCCACCTTGTGCCATATATCTCAAGGAGAGTAAAATATTTTCTTTTGTTCATCTCGGCCGGGACACTTATTGTGTTGCTTAGCGGCCGTGGAGATTGGATTGAAGAACAGTGGTGGGTACAGTTGTTCTTGCTCTATCCTGGTATATTCATAAATGCACTGTATGTGCAGGACAGCCCGGACAGTAAGGTATGCCGGATGATCCACTTTTTTGCTAGTACATCTTTCAATGTATATGTCTGGCACTGCCCGATTTTCATGGCGGAGATGGTTCTGCTGGATATTCTGGGCGTCAGCCTGCCGTGCACCTACGGCGTTATGGCGGTGTTCGTGGTCGTTGTGGAGCTACTGGCCATCCCGTTGTATCTGTTTGTGGAAAAGCCGCTGGCTAAGTACATGAAAAAATATGAGTGGCAAAATCTGCGTCCTGTGGACCCGCTGTGATGCCATATCCGATAAAAAGTAAGGAGGGCTACCATGCGCAACAGCGCTAAATGGTTCCTGTTGCTGCACTTGATTTTGGGGGTGTATGCCAGCAGCAGCGTGTGCAGCAAATTGGCGGCGCAGCAGCCGTTTTTGAGCGTGGGATTCATCCTGCTGTACGGCGGCATGCTGGCGGCGCTGGTGGTGTATGCCTTTGGCTGGCAGCAGGTCATCAAGCACCTGCCGCTGACCACCGCCTACGCCAATAAGGCCATCACCGTGGTGTGGGGGATCCTGCTGGGCTTTTTGCTGTTTGGGGAAAGCATCACCCTGCGCCAGTTTATCGGTGCAGCGGTTATTATTGTGGGCATCGTGCTGTTTGTGCGGGCCGACAACGAAGGGGAGGGCGGCCAATGAACCAGGCGCAGCTGCCCTACGTGGCACTTTATCTGCTCAGCACCTTTTTGGCGTCGGTGTCTCAGGTGCTGCTGAAAAAAGCCGCCCTGCGGGAGCATAAGTCCCTGCTGGCAGAGTACACCGATTGGCGCGTGGTCCTGGGCTACGGCCTGTTTGTGGGCTGCTCGCTGCTGACGATGCTGGCCTACAAGGGCGTGCCGCTGAACGTCGGCCCCGTGCTGGAGGCCACCGGCTATATTTATGTGACCTTCTTTGGCGTGGTGATCTTCCATGAGAAGATGAACCCTAAAAAGATCGGCGCGCTGGTGCTGATTATTCTGGGCATTTTGATTTATGCATTATAACGCAAAAAATAAAAGTCTGCACGGCGTTAAAACCGTGCAGACTTTTATCTTTATAAGCGGCCTCCTCTGTGAGAGGGAGGCTCAAGAAGTAGTTACAACCATTCGGGCTGGCGTTCACGGCGGTTGCGGCGGCTGGGCTGAGGATTGCGCTGCACCTCGGTGGCAATGGCATCCAGGGCAAAAGCCAGCAGCATGCCAAACACCACGTCAATGACGCTGTGCTGTTTCAACAACATGGTGGAAAGTGTGATGGACACGCACAGCACGGCGGCTGCGGGGCGCATCCAACGCAGGCGCGGGGCATCGAAGCAGCGGGTGCGGTAGTAAGCCAGCATCAGCGTGACCGAGTTGAACACGTGAATCGACGGGCAGACGTTCATCGGCGTATCGGTGCGATACAGCGACTGCACCGCTTTGGAAAAGATGTCATTGCCGGGCACGTAACGGGGGCGCAGGGCCAGGCCGTTGGGTACGATAGCGTAAAACAGGAGCGCCATCGTCATGCCGGCAAACAGCGGCAGGCATAACCGCCAGAAGTCCGACCGTTCCCCTTTATACAGGATGAAAAAGAGGGTAAACGGGATCCACGGAAACCACAGCGAATAGGGGATGATCGCGTACTTGCAGAACGGGATCAGATCATCCAGCCGACAGTGAACCCACAGATCGGGGGTCTGGATCGTGCGCTCCAGCAGGGCGAAGAAGGTTAAGTAAAACAATGCGTACAGCCCCATAAAGTAGATGGGGTGACGCGCACACCAGTTGCGCATAGAAAACTCCTTTGGAACACCGCAGGGCAAAGGCCTTTCCGCGGATTCTATGATATAGCATTATACGCCGGGAAACCCGGCGAAAACAAGACAAAAAGACACCAAGAAACTCTCGACATTCGCAAGGGAATTTGTGTGTTTTTTCGCTTGCTTTACAGGGCAGTATTTCAGAAGCTTCTATAATTATAAACGACGGATGTGTCAGAATTGTTGCAGGAAGAGGGGAATTTTTTTAAATTTTTTGCGGGAAATGAAAAGGCCCCCTTGCGTAAAGGGGGCAGAATGCCGTTTGTGCGGCCCCCTCTGGGAGGGGGGCTCCCCTTCTGGCACTTCGTGCCACCCCCCCGTGCCGGGGGAGTCTGTCTCGCAGAGGGAGGCGTTAAAGGTTGTGCTTATTCCCCAATCGAAGCCGGATGGTCGGTGGGGGTATGCTCGTTCTGGTACTTCAGGGAAGCGGCAATGAAACCCTTGAACAGCGGGTGAGCGCGGTTCGGGCGGCTCTTGAACTCGGGGTGGAACTGGGCGCCCAGGTGGAAGTCCCGGCCCGGAATCTCCACAGCTTCTACCAGGCGGCCGTCGGGGCTGGTGCCGGCAATGACGAGGCCCTTCTCCTCGAACTCGGCGCGGAACTCGTTGTTGAATTCATAGCGGTGGCGGTGGCGCTCGTCGATCTCCAGCGTGCCGTAGCACTCGGCCATCTTGGTGCCGGGGGTGATGGTGCAGGGGTACTTGCCCAGGCGCATCGTGCCGCCCTTGGTTTCCACGCCCTGCTGGTCCGGCATCAGGTCAATTACATTGTGCTGGCCCTCGGGGGCAAATTCGCTGGAGTTGGCATCGGCGTAGCCCAGCACGTTGCGGGCGTACTCCATCACCATGATCTGCATGCCCAGGCAGATGCCAAAGTAGGGCATACGGTTCTCACGGGCGTACTGGGCGGCCTGGATCATACCCTCGATGCCGCGGTCGCCGAAGCCGCCGGGCACGATGATGCCGTCCACATCGGCAAATTCTTCGGCGCAGCGGTCCTGGTCCACCAGAGTCTCGCTGTCCACCCACTTGATCTCGACCTTGCTCTCGTTCTCGAAGCCGGCGTGGTACAGGCTCTCCATCACGCTCAGGTAGGCATCGTGCAGCTTAACGTACTTGCCCACCAAGGCAACCTTGCAGTTGCGGCTGCGGGTGGCAATGCGGCTGATCAGTTCCTTCCACTCGGTCAGGTCGGTGGGCGGGGTCTGCAGGTGCAGCTGGCGGGCTACCACATTGGTCAGGCCGGCGGCCTCCAGCATCAGCGGACATTCGTACAGGCTGGGCATGGTCAGGTTCTCAATAACGCAGTCCGGGCGGACATTGCAGAACATGCTGATCTTGCGCTTGATGTCGCTGCCAACAGGGCCGTCGGCACGCAGCACGATGACGTTGGGGGCGATACCCATGCCCTGCAGCTCCTTGCAGGAGTGCTGGGCCGGCTTGGACTTGTACTCGTCGGAACCGGAAATATAGGGAACCAGCACCACGTGGATGTAGCAGCAGTTCTCGGGGCCCTGCTCAATGCCCACCTGGCGGATGGCCTCCAGGAAGGGCTGGCTCTCGATGTCGCCGGTGGTGCCGCCGATCTCGGTGATGACAACGTCGGCCTCGGTGCTCTTGGCCAGGTTGTAGATGTAGCTCTTGATCTCGTTGGTGATGTGGGGGATGATCTGGACAGTCTGGCCCAGGTAGGCACCCTGGCGCTCTTTGTTCAGCACATTCCAGTAGACCTTGCCGGTAGTCAGGTTGGAGTATTTGTTCAGGTTTTCATCGATAAAACGCTCGTAATGGCCCAGGTCCAGGTCGGTCTCGGTGCCGTCGTCAGTCACAAAGACCTCGCCGTGCTGCAGCGGGCTCATCGTGCCGGGATCCACGTTGATATACGGATCCAGCTTCTGGCTTGCCACTTTCAGGCCGCGGGTCTTCAGCAGGCGGCCCAGGCTGGCGGCGGTAATGCCCTTGCCCAACCCGGAAACGACGCCGCCGGTAACAAAAATATACTTCGTTGCCATGATACATCCTCCCTCTACACATAAAGACAATACCGCACAATCCTTAGCGCCGAGACGGCGGGAATTGTGCGGCGCTGATTACAACAATAATCAACTTATTATACGCTTGTCAGATGCCGGATTGCAATAGGAAAGCGCCAACTTTTTAATTTCCTAATTTTGTAAAGTCTGCGCTCTCCAGCAGGGCGGTGTGGCGCCGCATCTGGCGGCAGATCTCCGCCGCCAATACCTGCATATCCAGCGGTTTTCCTACGTGGGAGTTCATGCCCGCTTCCAGGCAGGCTTTCACATCGTCGGCAAAAACGTTGGCGGTCATGGCGATAATGGGGATGCCGCTCTCCGGCGGGCAATGCTCGAAGGCGCGGATGGCGCGGGTGGCCTCCAGGCCGTTCATCTCGGGCATCATCACGTCCATTAGCACGGCGTCAAAGGTGCCCTGGGGTGCGTTCTGGAACAACTCCACAGCCTCGCGGCCGTTCTCGGCGGTGGTGATGGCGGCACCCCGTTCTTCCAGCAGGGTCACGGCGATCTCCCGGTTCAGTTCGTTGTCCTCGGCCATCAGCAGGTGCAGGCCGTGCAGGTCGGCGGGCGGCTCCTCCTCGGGGGTGTCGTAGGCGGTCTCGGCCAGGGGCAGACTCAAGCGCACGGTGAAGGTGGAACCTTTACCCGGTGTGCTTTCCACATCCAGCGAGCCGTGCATCTGGTCCACCAGCTTTTTGGTGATGGCCATGCCCAGGCCGGTGCCCTTGTAGGTGGTGCGGCTGGTCTGCTGCTCCTGAGTGAAAGGCTCAAAGATGTGCTGCAAAAATTCCTCGCTCATGCCGATGCCGGTGTCGGCAATCTCGATGCGCAGGTGTACCAGCCCTTCCTCGAACAGGGTCTCGCGGGCATAGAAGTTGATGGTGCCGCTGTCGGGAGTGTATTTGACAGCGTTAGATAGAATGTTTAACAACACCTGGCGGATGTGCAGCTCACTGCCCCGCAGGCGGGGATGCCAGAAGGGGCCGATCTGCTTGGTCAGGGTCACGTCGCGGTCGTTGAGCTGCCCCTCGATGATGCCGCAGCAGGAGTTCAGCAATTCGCGCAGGTCAAAGTCGGCGTCCAGCATCTGCATGGTGCCGCTTTCCACCTTGGCCATGTCCAGCACATCGTTGATGAGGGACAGCAGGTGGCTGGCCGCACCGCGCATCTTGACCAGGCAGTCTTTCACGCGGGCCTGGTCGTCAAAGTTGGCTTCGGCAATATCTAGCATGCCCATAATGCCGTTGATGGGGGTGCGGATATCGTGGGACATATTGGAGAGGAACTCGGTCTTGGCTTGGCTGGCTTCCTCGGCCTTGTGCAGGGCGGAGGTCATCTTGAGGCGGAAGCTGCGTGCCCGCACCAGCAGGATGGCACAGGCCGCCACAAACACAGCGCATACGCACAAAAATACCATGACCAGCGGGTATTGGTAGAGCAGGCGCACCAGAGAGAAAGGCTGCTCGGCCAGCGTGGTATAGCTGCGGATGGCTTCGTCGATCTCCTCATCACTCAGGCTGTGGACGCCCTTGTTCAGGATGCTTAACAGCTGCACATCCACATCCTGCGAGACACCGATGGCAAAATCCACGGTGCCGCCGGTCAGGGTGGTGGTCAGGTCGTTGCGCAGGTTATCGTACAGCAGGCGCTCGGCCTGGTAGGTGTAGGTGTAATAGGCATCAATCTCACCCGCGCGCAGGGCGGTCAGGCAATCGGCAAAGGAGAGGTAGGTCTGGCAGACGGTGTTTTTTCTGGGCAGGATGATGCCCGTGGCCTCCTTGGCCAGCAGGTCTACCGTGCCGATGGTCTGCATCTCGGTATCCCTGCGCAGCCGCACCCAGGAGAAGCCCGCCGAAAGGTACGGGTCGGTGAGCTTGTAGCCCAGCTGCTCGGCGTGGGACAGGTCGTTGAAGAATGCCAGGCTCAGATCGGCCTTGCCGTTCTGCAGCAGGTCCATATAGTCGTCGCGGGTGTCGGCATCCAGCAGTCGGTAGTAGATGCCCGCGCGCCGGGCCAGCAGGTCGAACAGCTTGACCGAGATGCCTGTCCAGTTGCCTTTTTGGTCTTTGTAGGAGTAGGGGTAGCGGTCGGGGTTGACGGCTACCGTCCACACCTTGCCGCCTGCGTTGGTATCGTACAGGTAGCCCTGCTCCTCCGCGGTCAGGGCCAGCGTGGAGCTACGGCTGGTGCTGGAGTACCTCTCGTGCAGGTCGACCTGCCAGGAGGGTTCCTGCCGGTCCATCTCTGCCAGGGCGCCGTTCAGCAGGGCAAGTGTTTGGGTGTCGTCCTTGCGCACTGCCATATAAAACGGCGTTTCATCGAAGGTTTCCAGCACCCATTCATCGGTGGTAATGCGGTTGGCGTTGGTCAGTGCCGCGGTGATTTCCCCTTTGTGCAGGGCCTTGGCCAGCTCATCGTCCGTGTCGTAAAACACCGTGGTATAGGTAAAGTTATGGTCGGCGGCAAACTCAATAAAGCTCGGGTTGCGATACCGCGCAATTTTTTGCAGCAGCTCATAGCTGTAGCCGCTGTAGCTGCCGTCAGCGTCGATCATATTAAAGCCGGTGTAGGCATAGTAACCCACCCGCAGCTTTTGGGTAGAGGAAATCTCCTCAGCCTGCGCATGCAGGCCAAGGGCAGGGGAGAGGAACAGGCCGCCCAGCAGCAACAGCGCCGCCGCCAAGGCCAGGCTCCTCTGTCACTTCGCGACATCTCCCCACACTGTGGGGAGTCACCCTCGCAGAGGGAGCCATATAGGTGCTTACAGTTCTTGGATCGCTGCCAACACCTGGGCATGGGCCTCCTCTACGGGAGGCCACAGGGCAGGGTCGGTCAGGGGCTTGGAGCCGCGCACAGCCTCGCACAGGGCCGAGGATACCTGATACAGGTGTTCCATCCCCAAATTTTGGGCCACGCCCTTCAGCGTGTGGGAAGCCCGGAACGCGGTCTCCCAATCCTGGGCGGCCAGGGCGTCTTTCAGCTGGCCAAAGCTGGGGTCATTGGGGTACTTCAGCACAAACTTGCGCACGAGGGCTTCGCTGGGGATGCGGCGGAGGGTGTCATCGTAATTGCCGCCAATGCGGGTGTAAAATTCCTGCAGGGTCATGATCGTGAATACTCCTTTTAAACTTCCTTATTCTACATCAAAATCCCGTTGGGGGGGGGTAAAATAGACACGGACACGTGGTTTCTCTCGTGCTTGGCGTCGTACATTTTCAGGTCGGCACGGTGGATGGCATCGGCCAGCGGGTGGGCACCGTACACGCCGCCAATGCTGACGGTGGGCTTGAAGTTCGGGAAGCCCGGCACGGTGATGCTCTCCACCCGGCGGCGAATCTCCTCCAGGCGGGAAGCAAAAATGTCCGAGGGGATGCTGGGGAAGAACAGCAAAAACTCGTCCCCGCCGTAGCGGATGAGGATGTCGCTGCTCCGGATGCAGTCGATAATGCCGCGCACGATCAGACGCAGCGTTTCGTCGCCGGCCTGGTGGCCGTAGGTGTCGTTGACGGCCTTAAAATTGTCCACGTCGATCATCGCTACGCCCTCGGCATTGGCGAAAGCCTCGCTCTGCTCGGTGTAATAGCGGCGGTTGTAGGCGTTGGTCAGGGGGTCGCGGTAGAGGGCCTGACTGTAGGCGCTCATGTTATCGCTCAGCAGGTTGCGGCCGTCCACGGTCAGCAGCGGGTTTTCTTTCAGCTTACTTACCAGTTCCAGTACGCAGGGGGTGCCGTCCACCTCAATATACTTGGAAAGCACCTGATAGGCCTTGCCGTCGTTGAACTCCAGCTTGGAGATCTGGCTATGCTGGGTAAAGGCGCGGAAGGACGAACAGTTGCTGCAGGGCAGGTTCTTGTTCCACACCGCATGGCAGGGGTGATTGGTGGGTTTTAACTTGCCGGCTTCATCAAAAGTCCATACAGTATTCTTTTTCACATCCACCAGGCGCACTACGTCAAAGATCTGTTCCATGCCGCGCATCATGGCCTGCACGCCCTCGGTGGTGACCAGGTTGACATTCTCGCCCTTGTCCGGCAGCTCTGTGCTCTGCACAGGGTGACATTCACCCACTGCGCCGAGATAGACCGGGTTGGTATCGTCCAACCAGATGGCCCGGGCGTAAACGCGGAACCAGCGGTACTTGCCGTCCATCGGCAGCTGGGCGCGCATTTTTACCTCGGGATTCTGCGGGGTGGTGGCATGCAACAGTTTTTGCAGCTTGCGCATATCATCCTGAGAGAAGAAATACTGCGAGGTCGCCTCGGTCAGCTGCTGGGTCTGGGGGCCATGCAGATGCCGCGCCGCGTAGTCCGACAGGGTCAGCACATTGGTGGCGGCGCTGTAGTCGAACTGCACCGAGTGGGTGTGGTGGAGGAAGAAATCCGTCTTGATGGAGGATGCCGACAGCGCACGGCTGGTGTTGTCCTGCTCGGGCAGGTTGCTGTTGTGCAGCACCTTGGCGGAGATCTGCTGGGCTTCGGCCAGGTAGTCGTGGTCCACCGCGCCGCTGTGCAGTTTGCTGCGCAGATCCTCGCTGATCTCCACCAGGCACTCCATCAGCAGGGGATTGAAGGCGCCGCACTCGCCGTTTAAGATCATGTGCAGCGCGGTATCATGGTCAAAGGCTTTTTTGTAGCAGCGCTCGCTGGTCAGGGCGTCGTAGACGTCGGCCAGCGCTACGGCCTGGGCACCGATGGGGATGTCGTCGCCCTTCAGCCCGTTGGGGTAGCCGCGGCCGTCGTAGCGCTCGTGGTGCCAGTGGCAGATCTGACGCGCGGTTTTGACCAGCGGCGCGTCCTGCTCGAACGGCAGCTCGTGCAAAATCTTATCACCGATGGTGGTGTGGGTCTTCATGATCTCGAACTCTTCCTGCGTGAGCTTGCCGGGCTTGTTCAGGATGGTTTCGGGGATGTTGATCTTGCCGATGTCGTGCAGGGCGGACGCCATGGTGATGAGGCTGATCTCCGTCTCGGTCAGCGGGTACTTGTCGGTCATCGTGATGAGCTTGCGCAGGATCATCTCGGTGAAGGTGCGGATGTGCAGCACGTGCATGCCGCTCTCGCCATTGCGGAACTCAACAATATGGCTGAGGATGGTAATCATCAGCGAGTTGGATTTTTCGTTTTCGTAGATCTGGTCGGCCACCAGCTGCATCAGGCGCTTCTGCTTGCCGTACAGCATCAGGGTGTTGACCACACGGCGGTGCACCACCGCCATATCAAAGGGGCGGCTGATATAGTCGGTCGCGCCCAGATTGTAGGCGCGCTCTACGAAAGAGGTGGCGTTTTCGGCCGAGATCATGATGACCGGCAGTTCGTCGATCCAGTGATATTGATTCATGGCAGTCAGCACATCGAAGCCGTCTTTTACCGGCATCATGATATCCAGCAGCAGCAGATCAATGCCGCTGTTTTTCTCGATCATTTCGATGGCCTGCTGGCCGTTTTCTGCTTCCAGGATCTCGTATTCCTCGCCCAGCATTTCGGTAAGGATGGCGCGGTTCATCTCTGAATCGTCAGCTATTAAGATCCGTTGTTTATCGCTCATTCAGTACCCCAGTTTCTTTTGCGGTAAATTTAACAGTTTTATACCTTATTATAGTATACGATATGACAAAAAAGCAATAGAAACCGATAAATAAAAGTCGAAAACTGTCAAATGAGACAAAAAAGGGGGGATTGGATGCCGATAAAAAAGGCCCCCTCTGGGAGGGGGCCGCGAAGCGGGTGGGGGGAGGCTGTCTCGCAGAGGGAGCCTTTCCATATCAAATAACGTAATCGTTCCCCACCTGATCCGTGTCCATCAGGTCGGCCAGGGTGATGCCGTCGAAAAAGTCCTGGATCATCGTGTTCAGCTTGCGCCACATGGGCAGGGTGCGGCAGTCCGCCATGCGGGGGCAGTCCACATGCTCCTGCTCCAGGCAGGCCACAGGGGCCAGGCTGCCCTCGGTAATGCGCAGGATGGCGCCCACGGTGTAATCCTCGGGCGCACGGGTCAGCCGATAACCGCCGGACTTGCCCCGCAGGCCGGTGAGGTAACGCTCCTTCACCAGCCCTTTTACGATGGCCTCCAGATATTTTTCCGAGATGTCCTGCCGATAGGCGATCTCTTTTAAGGGGATATAGCCATCGCGCTGGTTCTCGGCAATATCGACCATGACCCGCAGCGCATAACGGCCCTTCGTTGAAATCATCATGTGTGGTACTCCTTTGTTCTATATTCCTATTATACAGGTCGGTAAATGGGAATGCAACAGGGGCGGGCAAAATATTTCTGCAAAAATTCCCTCAAACCCTATTGACAAATAGGGAATTATGCGGTACAATCCAATCAACCTACAAGTGAGGTATGAATATATGAAAATGAATTCCATATTTCGATGTTGATAGCAGCCGTTTAGCCATAGGCCCCCTCTGTCGCTTCGCGACATCTCCCCGCACTGTGGGGAGTCACCCTCGGAGAGGGAGCCTTTATGAACATACAATAACATAAACAATTACCTTATATAAATTAGGAGGACACCACCATGAGCAAAATCTACACTTCCGCTGACCAGCTGATCGGCCATACCCCGCTGCTGGAACTCACTCATATCGAGGCTGCCGAGGGCCTGCAGGCCAAGATCCTGGCTAAGCTGGAGTACTTCAACCCGGCCGGCTCTGTCAAGGACCGTATCGCCAAGGCTATGATCGATGACGCCGAGGCCAAGGGCGTCCTCAAGCCCGGCTCTGTCATCATCGAGCCTACCTCCGGCAACACCGGCATCGGCCTGGCCTCCGTGGCTGCTGCCCGCGGCTACCGCATCATCATCGTCATGCCCGAGACCATGAGCGTGGAGCGCCGCCAACTGATGAAGGCCTATGGCGCTGAGCTGGTCCTGACCGACGGCGCCAAGGGCATGAAGGGTGCCATCGCCAAGGCTGACGAGCTGGCTAAGGAGATCCCCAACGCCTTTGTGCCCGGCCAGTTCGTCAATCCGGCCAACCCCGCCGCCCACAAGGCAACCACCGGCCCCGAAATCTGGGAGGACACCGACGGTAAGGTCGACATCTTCGTTGCCGGTGTCGGCACCGGCGGCACCGTGACCGGTGTCGGCGACTACCTCAAGAGCCAGAACCCCAACGTCAAGGTTGTGGCTGTTGAGCCTGCCACCTCTCCTGTGCTGAGCAAGGGTGTTGCAGGCGCCCACAAGATCCAGGGCATCGGCGCTGGCTTTGTGCCCGACGTGCTGGACACCAGGATCTACGACGAGGTCATCCCCGTTGCCAACGAGGACGCTTTCACCACCGGCAAGCTGGTCGGCCACAAGGAGGGCGTCCTGGTGGGCATCTCCTCCGGCGCTGCTGTCTGGGCTGCCATCGAGCTGGCCAAGCGCCCCGAGAACGCCGGCAAGACCATCGTGGCCCTGCTACCCGATACCGGCGACCGCTACCTGTCCACCCCGTTGTTTGCAGACTGATTGCATCTAACTGAATAATTTGCTATAATGCAAGGGGCAGACCCATGTCTGCCCCTTTTTTGCATGATTTAGGAGGGTTCCCTATGGAAAACACACCCGGCGCGCTGATCGCCATGAGCGGCGGCGTGGACAGCTCTGTTGCTGCCTACCTGATGAAGCAGGCGGGCTACCGCTGCATGGGCGCTACCATGCGCCTGTACCAGAATGAGGACCTGGGCCAATGCGGCTTCCACACCTGCTGCTCAGCCAAAGATGTGGAGGACGCCGCCGACGTGGCTTTCCAGCTGGATATTCCCTTTGAGGTCATCAACTACACCGATGAATTCCGCGAGAAGGTCATCAAAAAATTCATAGCTACGTATGAAGCGGGCGGAACGCCCAACCCCTGCATCGATTGCAACCGCTACATGAAGTTTGATAAAATGCTGGCCTTTGCCCGGGAGCACGGCCTGGATTATGTCGTTACCGGCCACTATGCCCGCATCGAGCAGGACTCCGACACCGGCCGCTGGCTGCTGAAAAAGGCGCTGTACGGTGAAAAAGACCAGAGCTACGTGCTGTATGTCCTCACCCAGGACGAGCTGGCCCACACCAGGTTCCCCTTAGGCGGCATGGACAAGCCCAGCATCCGTGCGCTGGCCGAGAAGGCGGGCTTCTGCAATGCACACAAGCACGACAGCCAGGACATCTGCTTTGTGCCGGACGGTGATTACGTCGGCTTTATGGAGCGCTACACCGGCAAATATTACCCGGACGGCGATTTCATCGACACCACCGGCAAGGTGGTGGGCCGCCACCACGGCGCGGTGCGTTACACCAACGGCCAGCGCAAGGGTCTGGGGTTGGCTCTGGGTGCGCCGGTTTACGTCTGTGAT
The DNA here is from genome assembly GCA_900539695.1 of uncultured Oscillospiraceae bacterium. Lineage (GTDB taxonomy): Bacteria > Bacillota > Clostridia > Oscillospirales > Ruminococcaceae > Gemmiger. The sequence goes on along the minus strand of UQDG01000002.1, from coordinate 34,535 downwards.
AAGGACATGGAGAAAAACACCGTCACTGTCGGCCCCGAGAGCGAACTGTTCACCACCACGCTGGTAGCCGGGGACTTCAACTGGATCTCTATCCCCGAATTGACCGCCCCCATGCGGGTGAAAGCCAAGGCCCGCTACCGCCAGCCCGAGCAGCCCGCCACCGTGCGCCCGCTGCCGGACGGCAAGGTGGAAGTGGAATTCGATGAGCCGCAGCGCGCCATCACCCGCGGGCAGGCCGTGGTGCTGTACGATGGTGACGTAGTAGTCGGCGGCGGCACGATTTTGTGAATATAAATAGGTATCGCAGGGAGGGGGCAAGTCCCCTCCTTTTTGCGTGGCAGATTCAACAGAGGCCGGAGCTTTAACACATCCCCCGCCCCACCTCTGGGTTAACGTTAGTTGTTAAATGAGCCGTGAAAAGCCCCCCCCTCCGGCACTGCCATTTTTTGCGTAAAAATCCTATTTTCCTATTGACAAGGCGGTTTATCCATGATATGATACAAACAACCTACAAATCACATAGGTTTGTTCTTGCGAGAACCCTGTATGTGCTTACAAAAAGGAGGTGCAAAGCGTATGACTACTGTGTTCGGCAGCCTGCTGCGGCAGAATTTCCGTTGTGGCCGAATGTGCTGCTCCCGGGCGGAACAGGTCGGGTGCAGGGCGCGGTACGCTTTGCATTGTCGGTAAAAACGGCGCTGTCCTGTTATTCTGTCCGGGAGCTATACCCATCGGGAGCCCCGGCTTTTTCTTTATCAAAAAATAACAAATAACAGAAATGAGGATTTTATCATGAGCGAGCGTAAATACCATTTTGAGACCCTGCAGCTGCATGTTGGCCAGGAGCAGGCTGACCCCGTCACCGATTCCCGCGCCGTGCCTATTTACCAGACCACTTCCTACGTGTTCCATAACGCCCAGCACGCCGCTGACCGCTTCGACCTGAAGGACGCCGGCAACATTTACGGCCGTCTGACCAACACCACCGAGGATGTGTTCGAGAAGCGCATCGCGGCTCTGGAGGGCGGTGTTGCCGCTCTGGCCGTTGCTTCCGGCGCTGCCGCCATCAACTACACCATTCAGGCTCTGGCCCAGAACGGCGGCCACATCGTTGCCCAGAAAACCATCTACGGCGGTACCTCCAACCTGTTGGAGCACACCCTGCCCGCTTTCGGCGTGACCACCACCTTTGTGGATGCCCACAATCTGGCCGAGGTCGAGGGTGCAATTCAGGACAACACCCGCGCCATCTACCTGGAGACCCTGGGCAACCCCAACTCTGACATTCCCGACATTGACGCCATTGCCGAGATTGCCCACAAGCACGGCCTGCCCCTGGTCATCGACAACACCTTCGGCACCCCGTACCTGATCCGCCCCATTGAGCACGGCGCTGACATTGTTGTTCACTCCGCCACCAAGTTCATCGGCGGCCACGGCACCACCCTGGGCGGCATCATCGTCGATTCCGGCAAGTTCGACTGGAAGGCCAGCGGCAAGTTCCCTGCTTTCTCCGAGCCGAACCCCAGCTATCACGGCGTCAGCTTCGTGGACGCTGCCGGCCCCGCCGCCTTTGTTACCTACGTCCGCGCCATCATCCTGCGTGACACCGGCGCCTGCATCAGTCCGTTCAATGCCTGGCTGCTGCTGCAGGGCACCGAGACCCTGTCTCTGCGCCTGGACCGCCACAACGAGAACACCAAGAAGGTCGTGGAGTTCCTGAACCATCACCCGAAGGTGGCCCACGTCAATCATCCCAGCCTGCCGGACCATCCCGACCACGCCCTGTACGAGAAGTACTTCCCCAACGGCGGTGCGTCCATCTTCACCTTCGACATCAAGGGTGGCCAGAAGGAAGCCTTTGAGTTCATCGACCACCTGAAGATCTTCTCGCTGCTGGCCAACGTCGCTGACGTGAAGAGCCTGGTCATCCACCCGGCCACCACCACCCACGCCCAGCTGTCCCCCGAGGAGCTGGAGGATGTGGGCATCCACGAGAACACCATCCGCCTGTCCATCGGCACCGAGCATATCGACGACATCCTCGCCGATCTGGACCAGGCGTTGAACGCGGTTGAGTAATTTGTAAACAGTTTTTAGAGGGAATAGGGATTTAATAGCCGCCGCACCCGGTACGCCAAGTCCGGGTGCGGCGGTGTTTTTGTGGGTTGCGTTTGGGGCGGGTTTGCGGTATTATTTGTTTAAAAGTTTCTTCGGTTCCTTCTTTTCAAAGAAGGAATAAAACCCCCGTAAAGGAGCCTTCCCATGCCCACCATCATCGAAATCACCGACCTCTCCGCGCCGGAGCTGGCCGTGTATACCAAACTGACCGAGGCGCAGCTGCGCAACAAGCTGGAACCGGAAAAAGGCATCTTCATCGCCGAAAGCCCCAAGGTCATCGGCACCGCGCTGGACGCGGGCTGTGTGCCGCTTTCCTTTTTAATGGAGCGCCCCCACATCGAAGGTTCGGCCGCCGCCGTGCTGGCCCGCTGCCCCGATACCCCCGTGTACACCGCCCCCCGCGAGACCCTGCAAACGCTGACTGGCTACGCCCTGACCCGGGGGGTGCTGTGCGCCATGCGCCGCCCGAAACAGCATACCGTCGAGGAATTGTGCCAGACCGCCCGCCGCGTGGCTGTGCTGGAAGGCATCGTTGACTCCACCAACATTGGGGCTATCTTCCGCAGTGCCGCTGCACTGGGCATGGACGCCGTGCTTCTCTCGCCCTCCTGCTGCGACCCGCTCTGCCGCCGTGCGGTGCGGGTCAGCATGGGTACGGTATTCCAGGTGCCCTGGGCACGGCTGGGGGAGAAAAACACCGAATGGCCCGCGGCCGGTATGGAACGCCTGCACAAACTGGGCTTTAAGACCGCCGCCATGGCGCTGGACGACCGCGCCGTCAGCGTGGAGGACCAGATTTTGCAGGCCGAGGACAAGCTGGCCATCGTGCTGGGCACCGAGGGCGACGGCCTGGCCGCCAACACTATCGCCCGGTGCGATTACACCGTTATGATCCCCATGCAGCACGGCGTGGACAGCCTAAACGTAGCCGCCGCCAGCGCCGTGGCCTTCTGGCAGCTGCGTGCCAAATAGTGTACAACCTGCCACAAAAAAATGACAAAAGTTTTACACCCCACTGACCAAAACCCCGGTGGGGTGTGTTGTTTTTGGGGCGGGTACATGGTACAATATTTATACACGTAACGAAAATGCGTGCAATAACCAGCAGGGGGAACCTACCATGGGCTTCTTGAAAAAATTTACCAAGCAGGAGATCAGCTGGATGATGTACGACTGGGCCAACAGCGCCCACTCGGTCATCGTCGTTACCATCCTGCCCATCTTCTTTGACTCGGTGGCCAGCTGCACGGCGGACAGCGTTTCCAGTATGTCCATCTGGGGCTATGCCACCAGCATTGCCATGGCCATCGTCGCCCTGGCCGCGCCGTTTTTGGGCGTGTTTGGCGACATCCGCGGCATGCGCAAAAAGCTGTTTACTGCCTTTTTACTGCTGGGCGTTGTCTCGGTGGCAGGCCTGGCCTTTACGCCGCTGATGGACTTTACCTCCTCCACCGCTGTCGCCGGTAAGGTGGCCATGCTGGTGCTGGTGCTGTACATTTTAAGCACCATCGGCTTTGACGCCTCCTGCATTTATTACGACGCCTTTTTGACTGACGTCACCACCGAGGACCGCATGGATTCCGTCTCCACGCTTGGCTACGGCCTGGGCTACATCGGCGGCTCCACCATCCCGCTGCTGATCTTCCTCATCATGAACGCTGTCGGCGTGCCGATGCTGACGAGTTTGGCCATCATCTTTGCCATCACCGCCGTATGGTGGCTGGTGTTCAGCCTGCCGCTGCTGAAAAACTGCGAGCAGACCACCGGCAAACCCTACGAGAAGGGCGACATCGGCGCCAGCATCAAAAACGTGTTCACCACCATGAAGGAGATCGGCGCGGATAAGCCCATGTTGGTGTACATACTGTCGTACTTTTTCTACATCGACGGCGTGCATACCATCATCAGCATGTCCACCAGCTACGGCACCAACCTGGGGCTGGATTCCGCCGGTATGTTGCTGGCTCTGCTGCTGGTGCAGGTGTTGGGCCTGCCCTTCTGCCTGCTGTACATGAAGCTGGCCGCCAAGTTCGGCGCGCGCACCATGGTGGGCGTGGGTATCTGCGTGTACATGTTTATCTGCGTCTTTGCGTACTTTATGAACAGCTTGTGGCAGTTCTGGATGCTGGCCGTGCTTTGCGCCACCAGCCAGGGCGGCATCCAGGCACTTTCCCGCTCGATGTTCGGCAAGCTCATCCCGGACAAGGCCCGCAGCGGTGAGTTCTTCGGTTTCTTTGATATTTTCGGTAAGTTTTCCTCCATCCTCGGCCCCACACTGGTGGGTGTCGTCAGCGCCTTTGCTGCCAGCAAAATGATGGCCGCCCAGGGCTTGACCGCCGTGACCGCCACGGCTGAGCAGGTAGACGCCATCAACAAGGCTGCCGGCCCCTACGGCATTTTGTCGGTCATCCTCATCATCATCGCGGGTGCGGTGCTCTACTTTGCCGTGCTGCCCCGCACCCTGAAAGGTGACCAGCGCAAGATTTGACAAAGCGCGCCTGAAAGCTTACAATAGTTTGCATGCTGAACAACAGGAAGTGAACCATCATGCCGGAAGGCTATACCCATGTGCGCACGGCGCAAAAGGCCGCGACGGCCATCCATTATAAGGTGCAGTGCCCCGCTGCCTTTGCGGCGGGCGCCAACGGGCCGGACAGTTTCTTTTGCTATGAGGTGTGGAAAAAGCGCGCCAAGCGCCACTTTGACCTGCCCACCCTAGGCAACCGCATGCACGAGGAAAAGACCGGCGAATTTCTGCGCTGCCTGTGCCGCCACGTAAAAAGCCGCCCCCAGGTGGAGTATGCCCTGGGCTTTTTAAGCCACTACGCCGCCGACACGGTGGTGCATCCCTTCGTGTACGCCATGTGCCAGCCCGGCCAGCCCTACGCGGGCCCCGGCGGGCACGGCTACCTGGAGATCGCGCTGGACTCCGCCCTGCACGAGGAGGACACCGGCAGTGCGCTGGTGCCCGTCAACGATGTCAGCCCCCTGCCCACCGGTGAGGAACTGGCCGACATCACGGCGCTGCTGCACACATGCCTGCTGGAAGTCTACGGTGTGGATGTCTCGGTGGAGTACCTGGCCGATGCGTTCTACCACACCAAGGTGCTGCGCGGGCTGTTCCCCACAAAAAATCCGCTGAAGCGCGGGTTCTTCTGGCTGGTGGAGCCGCTCTTCGGCGGGCGCGGGTTCATAACGGGGCATATCTCGCCCCGCAAGCTGGCCCCCGACATGCCGGACGCCTGGACCGACCCCTTTACCGGCACCGAGCATACCGGCGGCGTGTTTGCCCTGCTGCCCAAGGCCGAGCGCCGCAGCGAGGAGTTTATGGGCGCTGCCCTGCTGCTTTGGCTGGACAAGTACACCGAAGCCGAATTTGCTGAGAAAATCGGCAGTATGAGTTATACCGAGGGCCGCGTGACACCCGCCAGCGACCCCGCCAACGAAAAGGAGACAACAACATGATCCGTATCACGATGCAGAACGGCAAGACCATCGACATTGAGCTGGACCCCAAGGCAGCTCCCATCACCTGTGAGAACTTTGAGAAGCTGGTCAAGCAGGGCTTTTACAACGGCCTGACCTTCCACCGCGTCATCCCCGGCTTTATGATCCAGGGCGGCTGCCCCGAGGGCACCGGCATGGGCGGCCCGGGCTGGCACATCAAGGGTGAGTTTCTGCAGAACGGCGTCGTCAACCCCATCAAGCATACCCGCGGCGTCATCAGCATGGCCCGCGCCATGGACCCGAACTCCGCCGGCAGCCAGTTCTTCATCATGCACCAGGATGCACCCCACCTGGACGGCGGCTACGCTGCCTTCGGCCACGTGGCCTCCGGCATGGACGTCGTCGACGAGATCGCCGCCGTTCCCACCGACTGGAACGACAAACCCCGCACGCCGGTCGTGATGGAGAAAGTGGAGATTATCTAATTGTTTATTGTTATTTTTCTTGAAAGAAAAGTAACTAAAAGAACTAATAGACCCACGAACGGGTTGCACGGTATAAAGGCTCCACTGTGTAAAGGGAGCTGTCAGCCGATAGGCTGATTGAGGGATTGCCCCGTCTACGTTGCAACGCAGTCTACCATCCAAACGCTTCAATCCCCCAGGCTGCGCTGCCGCGCAGCCAAGCGGCCTTTGGGAAGTTACCACAAAATCATGCCCGCCCGGTAGGGGACAACGCCCCGCCCCGGCGGGCTTTTACTTTATAGTTGAAATCTTTGCCGAAATCGGTTATACTATTTTGTAATAATTGAAATCGTGGGGGAATCCACCTTCTGGATGACCTTTATAGAGTAAGGAGCAAACAATGGCACATACCGTAATGGTTACCGGTGCAGACGGCTTTATTGGCAGCCACCTCACCGAAGAACTTGTCAAGCGCGGCGAAAAAGTCCGCGCCTTCTGCCTGTATAACTCTTTTGGCTCGCTGGGCTGGATCGACACCCTGCCGCCGGAGATCCGCAACGAGATCGACATCTTCATGGGCGACGTGCGCGACCCCAACGGCGTGCGCACCGCCATGCGCGGGCAGGAGCGTGTTTTCCACCTGGCTGCCCTCATCGCAATTCCGTTCTCCTACCACAGCCCGGACAGCTACGTGGACACCAACATCAAGGGCACCCTCAACGTCCTGAACGCTGCCCGCGAGCTGGACACCCAGCGCGTGCTGGTCACCTCCACCAGCGAGGTCTACGGCACAGCCCAGTATGTGCCCATCGACGAAAAGCACCCCTTCCAGGGTCAAAGCCCCTACTCGGCTACTAAAATCGGTGCTGACCGCCTGGCCGAAAGCTTCTACCGCAGCTTCGACCTGCCCGTCACTATCGTGCGCCCCTTCAACACCTATGGCCCGCGCCAGAGCGGCCGCGCCATCATCCCCACCATCATCACCCAGCTGCTGGCGGGCCAGACCGAGATCAAACTCGGCAGCCTGACCCCGACCCGCGACTTCAACTATGTCAAAGACACCGCCAACGGCTTTATGACCATCGCGGACTGCGATGCCGCCATCGGTCAGGAGCTGAACATTGCCACCGGCGTGGAGCACTCCATCGGTGACCTGGCCAACGAGCTGATCGCCCAGATCAACCCCAACGCCAAGATCGTCTGCGAGGCCGAGCGCCTGCGCCCCGAAAAGAGCGAAGTCAACCGCCTGCTGGGCGACTCCACCAAGCTGCGCAACCTGACCGGCTGGGCGCCCCAGTACACCTTTGAGCAGGGCCTTGCCGCTACCATCGAGTTCCTGCGCGGCAACCTGGACCAGTACAAGGTCGGCCAGTATATCCTGTAATCTATGGAAAATTCGTCAAACAAACGCAAATTTTCACCCACCGTATGGCACCCCGCCGCACGGTGGGCTTTCGTGTTGGGGCTGTGCGCCGTGGCAGGCGTCATCGTCAGCTACTACTGGCGTGTCTTTTACGGGCTGGATGCCCGGGGTGTGCCGCCGCTGCAGATCACCGGCCTTTGCGTGGTGCTGGCCATGGCGGCGGGTGCGGCGGCGCTGCTGCTGCGGCATTGTAAGGACTTCGCCAAGCGGGGAGCTTGCTGCATTTTGCTGTGCGGGGCGCTGTTCGCCTTTGCCAATCCGCCCCTGCAAACGCCCGATGAAACCGACCATTATCTGCGGACCTACGCTATCTCTATGGGCCGCTTTGACTTTGATGCTAAGCGAAGCTACCCCGAGGATGTCAACGAGCTGATGGACGCCTTCCCCGGCGCGTGGGTCAACGCCCACACCTCAGCGGGCCTGGGCACTGACCCTGACACGAACGCCGAGCAGCCCTACAACACCGCAGGCTACGCTTTAAAACAGTATGGCAAAGACGGCCGGGTGGAGAGCATCTGGGATAGCTTTACCCAGTACCTCAACTGGGAAAAGCGCGATTCTGCGGCAGATTCCGTCACCGAACCCATCAGCTTTCTGATTTTGCCGTTCCTGCCCGGGGCACTGAGCATGGCGTTGGCACGGCTGTTTGGGTTTGGCGCGCTGGGCTGCCTGTACGGCGGGCGGCTGATGAACCTGCTGGTCTACACGCTGCTGTGTTACGCGGCGCTGCGTAGCGCCAAAAAGTGCCGCCCGGCGTTCTTGGCTGTGATGCTGCTGCCCATGTCGCTGTACATGGGGGCTTCGTTAAGTTACGATGCTGTGTTGTTGGCGTGCTATTATCTGATGCTGGCGCTGCTGACTTGCCCGGAATGGGACAGCCGCACCGCCGCTGCTTACACGGCCGCCTGCGTGTTTGCCAATGGCACCAAGCCCTACATCAACCTGCTGTGGGTGGTGCTGCCGCTGGTGGTCGTGCGCAAGAACGAGTGGAAAGCCAGACTCAACCGCGCGTGGTACACCGTGGGCACGCTGGCGGGCGCACTGCTGCTGACCCAAATTGTGGAGCAATATGGCACGCTGCTGCGTCATAATTACGGCACCATCGCCCGGCAGGGCGGCAGTACCGTCAACGGCGGGGCACAGCTTTTGTTTGTGCTGAAAAATCCGCTGCGTTATATTGCGGTTTTATTGGGTACACTCTATGAGAATGATGGTTTCCTGGGCCAGCTGGGGCTTTTCGGCTGGAAGGATATGCCCGTCGCGTTCCTCAACCTGACCGGCCCAATGGTGCTGCTGGCCGCCGCGCTGCTCTGCGCCCCGAAGACGAACGCTTTGGGCCGCCGCCGCAACGGCTGGCTAGGCGTGTTCGCCGCCGTCTACGCTGTGGGCGCCATGACCGCCATGTACATCACCTACACGCCGGTGGGCATGGTGCGCATCGTGGGTCTGCAGACGCGGTACTTCCTGCCCGTCTGGCTGCTGCTGGCTGTGGGCGTGGCGGCGCTGATCCGCCGCGCGTTAAAACCGGCCCTGACCGCCGAAAGGGGAGAGGCCCTGGCCCTGCCGCTGTGCGGCTGGTACGCCTTTGCGGGGGCGGTGCTGCTCTTCCAACATTACTTTATTGGACCTGTCTACGTCATTTATCAATAACTACAGGGGGGTGACTTGTACTGTGCTGACCTTGGCCTGGGGGCTGTTCCTGCTGGTTCTGCTGGCGGGTGCCGGTGCGGTGCTGGCCGCCCTTTTGGATTGTGACGCCGCTTTACTGCCGCTGCCGCTGCTCAGCGCCGCCGCGCTGGTGCTGTACCCGTTTGGCATGCTGGGCAATCTGCGCATTGGCGCGGCGGCAGCTGTGCTGCTGTTGGGTGCTGCGGTGGTTGTGGGCGTTGTCCGCCTGCGCCCGGCAGGTGTGGGAACGGCGGTGAAAACCGCCCTGACCCGCCCCGGCTTTGCGCTGTTTTTGGGTGGTGCTGCGTTTATCTGGTGCCTGTTTGCCCTGCACCGGCCCATGTTTACCCAGTGGGACGAGTTCACCGCCTGGGGCCTTGCGCCCAAAATGGTGGTGGAGCGCGCCGCGTTTTATGTGGCCGATCCCGTCAACCTGAAAGCCAGCTTTACCTACCCGGCCACCAGCCTGGTGACGCTCTTGTTCCAGCCCTTTGGTTCGTGGGCTGAGTGGGCCTGCCTGGCCGCGCTGGACACCCTGGCTCTGGCCTGTGTGACGGCAGCTTCGGCTCTGCCTCGCCCGCAGTGGGCGGGGGGCATCCTTGTGTTCGGGACCGGGTTTGTGCTGCCGTTCTTCTTCTCCAACAATCCGGCGGGCAGCTATGCGCCGCAGTATGCCAATGCCATGGCGGACATGCCGCTGGCGATGCTGTTTGGCGGGGCACTCTGCCTGTATTATTCTGTAGGGCACCGCAGGCGGGCATTCTGGCTGACGGCTCTGCCGCTGATGCTGCTGACCCTGACGAAAGATATTTGCTTTGCCTACGGGCTGATCGCTGCCTTTTTGATCGGCCTTGACCAGTTGGTCACCGCCGATAAACCAATCAAACAATCGTTCCCGCGTGCGTTTCTGCGCGCTGGCGGCCTGGCCGTCTGCGTGGTGGCCGCTTTTGTAAGCTGGAGCCGCTACACCGCCGCCGTGACCCCCACGGTGGACACCGGCGCCAGCGTGGGCAGCGCGGGCTTAAGCTACGGCGCGGTGCTGACGGGCGGCGTCAAGCAGCTGCTGGGCATTGGCCGCGATGACAAGTTTGCGCAAATTATGGCCGCCATGGGCGATGCCTTCTTCACCCGGCGCATCTGCCTGCTGGGCGGCGGCATCATGGCGGTGGCGGTTATTACCATGGTCGCAGCAGCGGCGTTTTTTGCCGCCGAAAAAGGCCCGGCCCGCCGCCGTGTACTGATGGCGCATCTGGCGTTCGCGTTCTGCTTCGCCGCGCTGTATGCGTTCCACCTCATTTTGTATTACTACAATTTCTCGGACGTGGAGGGCCTGGCCCTCAAGGACTACGACCGCTATTTAAGCCCCTACTACCAGGCGTGGATGCTGGCTATGCTCTGTCTGCTGGCCCGCAGTGCCGCCGCCCGGTGGAGCTGCTGTGTGCTGGCCTGTGCGGCCGCCGCTGTGGTGGGTATCTTCTGCTGGCGGGGCATCCCGGCGGCAGGCTTCTGGTCGGATGCTGACAGCCTGTACACCCTGCGTGCTGACGTGCAAGAACGCGCTGACACGATGAATACGGTGCTGGATTGGCCCGACCGTGTGCTGGTGCTGAGCCAGGGTGACGACGCTACCCGCTGGTACTACTACCGCTACGAGCTGACGGCCCAGGTGGTCAACGGCTTCGGCGGCTTTTACGGTCGTTTGGGCGAGACTCAGGATCGCTGGGACAGCGATTTTATGAACCTGGTCGAAAGCGAAAATTGGACGATGTACGATTATAAAGCCGTCTGCGTGCCCGCCACGCTGGTGGCCTATATGCAGGAGAAAGACTGCGATTATCTGCTCATTGACCGTGCCGATGACTACCTGCAGCGGGAGTTCAGCCCCTATTTTGAGGGCGGACTGACCGCCGACATGCCCGCGACCCTCTACCACTTTGAGGGCGCAGACGCCGCCGTGCCCTTTACGCTGGCCGCGGTGGAAGAAAGCGGGGTGGAATAATGCAGAAAAAAACGCTCTTCAACCCGCGTCAAACGCTGGTGCTGGCTTACCTGCTGGCGGTGGTGCTGTGGCTGGTGCGCTGCCTGGCGGGCAGTGCCGTGATGCTGAACTACAAAATGCAGGGCAAAATGCCCCAGGTCACGCTGGCACCGGACGAGCTTACCACCGAGAGTTTTGCCGCCTATTCCAGCAACGAGTGGTGGACCGCCCCGGACGACGACCCCAACTGGTATCTTTCCACCGACAGCGACCCCCACATTTACTGGCAGGGACAGGGTTATATTGAAACAGTGGAGCTGGATGCTGCGCACCGTCTGCCCCCGGGTGGCGTGGCGCTGTACTATCTCAAGCCCGGCCAGACCGACTACACCGAGGCGCAGAAAGTCTACGCCAAAGTCACCGCCCCCGGCGTGTACACGTTCGATCTGGGCGGCCAGTGGGTCACGGGCCTGCGCATCGACCCCGACAGCGTGGGCGGCGTGCCGACGCTTTTCACCGGTGTGACGCTGAACCCGGACACCCCGTGGTATCTGCGCTTTCTCCCCACTGCCGGTCAGTTGCTGGTGCTGTTGTTTGCACCGGCGTTTGCGGCGGGGTTGGTTTGTTCCTTCTTTGAAAAGAAGGAACCGAAGAAACTTTCAACATAATAAAGCAAAAATAGGGATAAGCGGCATCTGTAGGGGCGCACACTGTGCGCCCGCTAACCTCGCGGCAGTGCAAACACCCGCGGGCGAACAATGTTCGTCCCTACAACCATTCCCTGCCTCGCTTTCCCCGCGTCATCGCAACTTACCCCCAACCATAAAACGGTATTTTATATTAAAATTCTTTTGGTTCCTTTTCTTATAAGAAAAGGAACAGACAAGGATAAACAATGGAACTTCTCTGCGTAATGGCAGCGCTGGCGGCGCTGTTTTTGGGCAGCGCGGCGCTCACGCTCAAAGCGCGGATCCCGGCCGGGCTGGCCCCGCTGGTAACGCTGTCCTGCATCGTGGCGGTGCTTACGCTGGCCGGTATGGCCGGGGTGCTGTACCCCGCCGCCTGGGCTGTGTACGCCCTGTGTGCGGCAGGCGGCGTGTGGGCGCTGCTGCCGCCGAAAGAGGCTAAAAAGCGCTACTACGCGCAATTGGCAACGCCCGGCAGCGTGACCTTCTGGGCGCTGGCACTGGCCTTTGCCGTGTACTTCTTCGTGCGCCAGCCCATGGCCACGGTGTCCGATGAATTCTCCCTCTGGGCCACCGCCGTCAAAGTCACCAAGGTGGATAACAGCCTGTACTCCACCGCCACGCTGGGCACGCCCTGGGCGGTGACGCAGAACCCAGGCCTGCCGCTGCTCAGCTACTTTTTCCAGTTCTTTGGCCGGTATGCAGACTGGAAAATCTATCTCGCCTACGATGTATTGTTCTTTGCCGTGTATGCCGCCGTGCTCAGCGTCCTGCCGCGGAAGCAGTGGCGTGTGGCCGTGCCCATGGCTGCGGTGCTGTGGGTCACGCCGTTTTTCTTCACGGTGTACAACCACACCATCTACCTGACTACCGTCTACCTGTCGTCCTACGGCGACATCCCGGCCGGGTTGGTGTTCGGCAGTGCGGTGGCTGTGTGGCTGGCCCTGCGCCAACAGGATGGCCCCCGCTGGGCTGTGCTGCCGGTGCTGGCCCTGGCCGCAAACTTAAAAGCCAATGACTTTGTGCTGTCGCTGGCAGCGGCCGGGCTGATCGCCGTGGACGCCTGGCTGTTCTGTGATGGTAAATTCAAGCAGGGCCTTGCCCGCCGTACAGGCTTTGCCGTGGCCTGCTTTGCCGCGCCCATGGCTGTGTATTATTTGTGGAACGTCCGCTACGTAGGCTGGCTCGTCAGCCGCAACGCCAGCGAGGGCGGTGTCGGTGAGACAACTGCCTCGATGGGTGCAGTGGTCATCAACGGCATCAAGATTCTGCTGGGTCGGCCCGTCACCGGCTTTTTTGCCGAGCGCGAACCCCAGTTCCGCCAGGCGATGGCCGATATGGGCCACCAATTCTGGACCAGCGACGGCAAACTGGGCATGATCGGTCAGGGCCGCAACATCGCGGTGCTGATTGCCGTTGTGTTTGTGGTGGCACTGGCCACGGCTGGTTCCCGCCGTCTGCGGCTGCGCATCGGCAGTATGGGTGTGCTGTCCGCTGTCTGCTTTTTGGGGTATAACCTCGAACTGGCGCTTAGCTACGGTTTTATCTTTAAGCCGTTCCAGGCGGAGCGGCTGGAAGATTATAACCGTTACATCGAAAGTTATTACATTGGTTGGTTCCTGATGGCGCTGGCTTGTCTGATGATTGCTTTGCAGCCACAGCTGGAGACGGTCAGTAAAGTCAACGGCCCCACGGCTGCTTTTACCACCAGCCGCTATGCCCCCAAGCGCCCGCTGGCGGCGCAGGGCATTGTGTTGCTGCTGGCTGTTGCCATGCTGGTGCGGCAGAATCAGATCGTGCTGCCGCAGCTCAGCGTGCTGGGTTTTGCGGACAGCGAATTTGCCGACCGCAAGCAGGCTCGTGCCGAGGCCGAGTACGTCTGCGAGAATTTGCAGCCCGACGACCGTGTGTTCTACGTCAGTCAGGGCGATAACGGCGAGGGCTGGTTCAGCGCCGTGTTTGATTTTTACCCGGTGCTGGTGGATTACTCCGGCATTATGTCTGAAATGAACGGCGGTGGCGGTACGTTTGGTCTGCCGGAACTCAAGCCCGACGAGGGCGTAAAAGCAACCTATTATCACGCTTTTGCGGCAGATGAACTGGATGCCATCGTGCGCGGCAACGGCTGCACGGCGTTGTACATCCAAAAACTGGACGATATTTTTGTGCAAAGTTACAGCGACCTGTTTACGGATAAATTGGCCGCCGCCCAGGCAGGGGAGACCCTGCTGTACCGCGTGACCGATGCGGGCTATGCCCCGGTGGAAATGCAAGGGGGTGCCGCATGAAACGGTTGAAAACTTTCTTCGCCCGCCGCGGCGCGGTGCCTGCGGCCTGTTACATTTTGGCGGTGGCCGTCTGGCTGGTGCTGAGCCTGGCCCATGCTGGCAGCGATGCCCTGGCCAAGGCCCAGGGGCGCATGACCGAGCAGATCATCCCGGTGCAGAGCTGGCAGTTGGTGGGCCTGGAACCCGCCGAGGAGCAGGCGACCGCGGAGTCGGCTCTGACCCTGACCACCACCAACGGTGACCCGCAGATGATTTTGGAGGATGTCTCCGGCCAGGTGGTGCGCACGCTGAGCTACACGGTAACGTTTGATGGCGACGCCCGTGAGATGTGCCTGTATTACACCACGAAAGTGGGCGAGGATTACAGCCAGGATCGCCGTGTGTTCCCGCAGAACCTTGGCAACGGCCAGTACTTGTACACGCTGCCCCGCACGAGCATTGCGGCATTGCGCCTGGACCCCTGCAGCCCGGACGAGAACAAGACGGTGGATCTGACCTTTGCCCCGGCGACCCTGACCCTGAACGCCGCCTCGACTCTGCCCGCCTGGTGGCAGTACCTTGTCCCCACCTGGTATCAAACCTTCTGCCTCATCCTCTACCCCGCCCTGTGCGCGTCGGCGGTCAGCCTGATTCGTTCCTTCTTTGCAAAGAAGGAACCGAAGAAACTCTAAGGTAACACCGCACAATTCTAAGTGCCGATACGGCGAGCGAGGTGCGGCAGCTGCTAAGCCAAAAGCGCAGATAATACTTTGTGTATTATCGAGCATTTTGGCAACGCAGATGCCGTGCCGCAGCCGCCGGAGCGGTGCTTAAGCCGTAAGGCGGGAATTATGCGGTGTTGCCTAAACAAAAATGGGAGATACGGTCGCAGACCGTATCTCCCATTTTTAATTTAAAGATCTTTTGGTTCCTTTTCTTTCAAGAAAAGGGACAAATCAGGTCACCTTCAGCGCGCGCTGGATGCGGTAGATGAGGTAGCGGAACAGGCCGACAATTAAACTGCACTCGACCCAGATGTAGTTGGGCAGGTTTTTCCAATGGAACTTCGGCTTGTTCAGCTTCGGCAGGGCTACCCAGGCTTCGTGGAAGCCTTTCGCATAATCGTTGCCAAACCCACGGAACCGGAACATCACCACTTTCAGCAGATACCCCAGCACCATCGGGATCAGGTTCAGCAGCATCATCAACAACGGCTGGTTCTTGTAGGGCAGCAGGATGCTGTTCCGCCCGCTCTGGATGCTCTTGAACGGATTGTACCGCACCGCACCTGTTGTGGCACCGCAGATGTGCCGGCACCGCGCCGTTGGGCAATAAACGTTCTTGTAACCAAAGTTGTTCGCGCGCCAGCTTAGGTCCACGTCCTCATAATAGGCAAAAAACAATTCGTCAAAAACGCCGATTTTATCCAAAATGGATTTTCTGTACAGCGCCGCGCCGCCGCATGCACTGAAGATGCGGCAGGGTTTTGTGTATCGGCTTGCCTTCAGGCCGTCGCCGCGCTTGCAGGCAAACCCCAAAATAGTCACGTAATCGCCCGCATCATCGGCAAGTTCCGGCTCGTAAAAGCGCAGCATCAGGCTGCTGACGGCAAAGATCTTGGGGTCTGCCTCAGCAGTGCGGAGCAGCTCCGCCAGCCAGGTCGGCTCGGCAAAGGCGTCGTTGTTGAACAGAGCCATGTACTCGCCTTTGGCAATGGCTATGCCCTGGTTGACGGCGTGGGAAAAACCGGTATTCTCGGTGTTTTCAATCAGGGTGTAGCGGTCGCGGCCGCAATAGCTGCGGGCAATCTCCAGGCTTTCATCCGTGGAGCCATTGTCAATGACGATCAGTTCAAAATCCTGCTCGGTCTGTGCCCAGATGGACTCGATGGAGTCACGCAGCCAGCCTGCACCGTTCAGGTTTGGGATAATGACACTTGCTTTCATACGGCCTCCTTAGCGCAGGGCGTAGTACAGGCTGTGGGAAACGGCCGCCAGGCTCAGCGCGCCGATCAAAAACAGCAATGCAAAGATAACCGCGATGATGAGCGTGCGGACCAGATAAGCACGGGCCAGGCGCTTGCGGGCACTGTCCGGGCCGCCGGAAAAGCTCCACACCAGCATCATGATAAAGCCTACCAGAGGGATGGCAAAGATGACCAGCGTGCCCAGCGTGCTGCCAAAGCCCAGGGCCGGAACATCCTGCTCCGGGGCGTCCTCGGCCGGGTGATACTGCGGGGCGGCAGGCCCGGTGGGGGCTGCTGCTGCGGGGGCGGGCTGGATGTGGGCAGCACCGCATTTGGGGCAGCGGTCTTCGCCGGGATTGGCCAGGCGGCCGCAGTTTTTGCAAAAGTACATAACGTCCTCTTTCGTTAAAATGCCAGATTGCGGTCCAGCTGGGTGTTCAGGATGATCTGGGTGTTGGTGGAACCCATCTTCTGCATCTTGGTCAGCAGATGCTCCAGTGCGTCGATGTCGGTGCAGCTTACCTTAATAATAAAATTGTAACTGCCTGTCACGCGGAAGCACTGCAAGACCTGGGACTCCTGCTCGATCATCGCCAGGAAGCTGGCGCGGGTGGCGGCATCCACCAAAACAGAGATGAGTGCCTCCACACGGGCGGGGGCGCCGGGGTTGCGCAGCACCACTGTGTAGCCGCCGATGATACCCTCCTGCTCCAGCCGATGGATGCGGCTGGACACGGCCGGGCTGGTCAAACTGACCTTCTGTGCAATGTCTTTGACGGGCATACGTGCATTTTCGGATAAAAGTTGTACGATTTTATGGTCTAGATCGTCCATGGGATGACTCCTCTTACAAAGTTTTGTATAATGCGCACAAAAAAATAAAATGAAGAAAAGCGCCGTTGTGAGGTTTGACAAAATAGGAAAAATGTGATTTTTTCGGCAGCAACTAAATATAATTAAGCATTTACTGGTTTATTATAATGTTTTTAAAAACAAATTGCAAGGGGGACGTTTGACAAATTAAGAAAAAAGGCTATAATAATAGCTGTAATCAATCAAGCGACGCATCAATATATCGATGCATAAATTTACGACATTCACTGACCTTTATATACTTTCCCACCCCTCTATGCACAAAAGCCCGCAGATTTTCTGCGGGCTTTTGTGTTTGTATTAAACAAACATCTCCGCACTTCTCGGCGGCAATTTCGGCACCGCCGGCAAGGGCGCGGCTGCCGCCCGCCAGGCGGCAGGGGATACCCCCACCTCCCGTTTAAACACCCGGCACAAATAGTTCGCCCCCGAAAACCCCGTCATCCCGGCAATCATCTCCAAATTGTACTCGTCGCTCAAAAGCAGTGCCTTCACGGCCTCAATGCGCACATTGGTCAGGTACTTCCCCGGCGACACGCCGATCTCCTGCTTGAACGTCCGTACCAGGTGGCTCTTCGTCACGCCCAGCTGTTCGCTCAATTCCTCCACGCCGTACAGTGCCATGTAATTCTGCCGGATGGCCGCCACCGCCTCGGCCACCAGCGGCGGCAGGGGACGGGCTGTCTCATCCGCCTTGCCCAGGGCGCACAGCAGGCCGTAGGCCAGGGGGGCACTGCCGCCGCCGTGCAGCTGGGCGATCAGTTCCGCCGCGCCGGGACAGGCCGCGCCATCGGCCCAGCAGGGTGTGCCCATACTTAGTAGGTAGGCGTCGGCACACAGGCCGGTCAGCCGCACGGCCACCAGGTGGCAATCGGTCTGCGGCGTCAGCGCCAGTGGGGAGGGGCCTAACAGAATATCCCCGCTCTGTCCCGGCCGGGCCAGACCTTCCAACAGGCACTCCCCGCGGGAAAGAACCCCTGCCCACAGCCCGGCGCCAGCCAGTGTGACGGCATCCTTTCCGTCCAGTTCGCGGGTCTCGGCAGCGGTGCAGTAAATTTCCGGGTCAAATATCAATTTCAACACCTCTATATCAATAAAATGCTATTTTCAAACCAATTGTAACCTGTTATTATAGTCTTGTCAAGAAAGACAGCCCCCTCTACCCGGGCTGTAAACCACTGTAAATAACTGGAGGATACGTATTATGGCTTCCATTAGCTGCCGTCACGTTAAGAAAGTTTATCCCGGCAATGTTGTTGCTGTTCCTGATTTCAGCCTCGAGATCGCTGATAAGGAGTTTATCGTTTTCGTCGGCCCTTCCGGCTGCGGTAAGTCCACCACCCTGCGTATGATCGCTGGCCTGGAGGAGATCTCCGGCGGTGAGATGTACATTGGCGACCGCCTGATCAACGATGTTCCCCCGAAAGACCGCGACATCGCCATGGTCTTCCAGAACTACGCTCTGTACCCGCACATGACCGTGTACAAGAACATGGCATTCGGCCTGGAGCTGCGCAAGATGCCCAAGGACGAGATCGACAAGCGCGTCCGTGAGGCTGCTAAAATCCTGGAGATCGAGCACCTGCTCGACCGTAAGCCGAAGGCTCTGTCCGGTGGTCAGCGCCAGCGTGTTGCCCTGGGCCGCGCTATGGTTCGTAACCCGGCCGTCTTCCTGCTCGACGAGCCTCTGTCTAACCTGGATGCTAAGCTGCGTACCAGCATGCGTACCGAGATCATCAAGCTGCACAAGAAGCTGGCTACCACCTTCATCTACGTTACCCATGACCAGACCGAGGCCATGACCATGGGCGACCGCATCGTCGTCATGAAGGACGGCCTGATCCAGCAGGTCGATACCCCGCAGAACCTGTACGATTATCCCTGCAACATCTTCGTCGCAGGCTTCATCGGCAGCCCGCAGATGAACTTCTTGGACGGCACCCTGAAGAAGACCGGCGACCAGTTCACCGTTGATCTGGCCGGCAGCGACATTCCTCTGCCCAAGGAGAAGACCGCCGACGGCAAGCTGGACGCTTACGTTGGCAAGACCCTGAAGGTCGGCATCCGTCCTGAGGACATCAAGGACGACGAGGAATTCCTCGAGAAGCATCTCAACAGCCACATCTCCGCTGAGGTCGAAGTCTCCGAGCTGATGGGCGCTGAGATCTACCTGTACCTGACCTACCAGGGCCAGAACCTGATGGCTCGTGTGGCTCCCACCTCCAAGTCTCGCCGCGGCGACAAGATCGTGGTTGCCATGGATACCAACAAGATTCACCTGTTCGATCCCGAGACCGAGCTGACCCTGCTCAACTAATCCACGTAAACTTTATAAAAGCGGCTCCGTTCTGGCGGGGCCGCTTTTTTCGGATTGTACAAATTTTCCAAAGGGGGACATCCCAATGCACATCACAGATCACCTGCAGCCCTGCTGCGTGGCGCTGCGCCAACAGGCGGATTCTCTGCCTGCGGCGATCCACCAACTGGTGGAATTGGTGCAGAAAAGCGGCTGCCTGACCGACACCGTACAATTTGAACAGGATGTCCTGGAACGTGAAAAAATGGGCGGCATCTGCATGGGCCGCGGGCTGGCCATCCCCCACGCCAAAAGCGCAGGGGTGGCCCATGCCGAGCTGGCCGCCTTAACGCTGGACCCGCCGCTGCCCTGCGATACGCCGGACGGCGAGCCGGTGCGGCTGCTGTTTTTGATCGCTGCACCGGCAGATGCCAACGACCTGCATGTGCAGATGCTGGCGGGCCTGGCCACCCTGCTGCTGGATGAGGGAGTCTGCCGGCAGATGCTGGATGCCCCCACGCCAACGGCTTTTTGCAGCCTGATCGCCCGGCACGAGGAACCTGCTCCGCCGCCTGCAGAGGAGAGCCCTGCCGCCGAGACGCCGCCGCCCCCGGCCCAGTACCGGCTGCTGGCGGTTACGGCCTGCCCCATGGGCGTGGCCCACACCTACCTGGCGGCCGAGGCCCTGCGCAAAGCGGCGCAGGAGCGGGGCGTGACCATCAAAGTGGAGACCAACGGTGCGGTGGGCGTGAACGACGAGCTGGAAAGCGACGAGATCGCCGCCGCAGACTGCATCATCATTGCCGCCGACAAGGGCGTGTCGATGGCGCGGTTCGTGGGCAAGCGTCTGGTGACAGTCTCGGCCGGTGACGCGGTGCGCAATGCTGACGCCGTGCTGAACAAGGCGCTGAACAGCAAGGTGCCCGTCTACCGCGGTGGCAACGCCTTCCGCACCAGCGATTGGCGGGAGCTGGGCCGCGAAACGTACCGCCACCTGATGAACGGCATCTCCTACATGATTCCCTTTGTGGTGGTGGGCGGCGTCATGATCGCCCTGTCGCTGCTTTTGGCGCAGATGGGCCTGGCGCAAAAATATTGCGACCTGCTGAATAATAGCGGCAAAGAGGCCTTTGTGCTGATCTACCCGGTGCTGGCGGCGTCCATTGCGGTCAGCATCGGCGACGCCCCGGCGTTCATGCCGGGCTTGATGGGCGGCTACATGGCTCAGCTGGGCACCACGGCGGGCAATAAGCTCAGCTGGGTGTCCTCCGGGTTCTGGGGTGCGCTGATTGCCGGTTTTGCGGCAGGCCTGCTGGTGCGTTTTTTGAACGGGCTGGGCAAAAAAATACCGGAAAACCTGCAGCAGGTGCGCAGCAGTTTTTTAACGCCGCTGCTCAGTTTGCTGGGCATTGCGGCGCTGATGGCGCTGGCGGTCAACCCGCCGCTGGGACGCTTTAACCAAAAGCTGTACCGTGCGTTGGATTCGATGCGCGGCGGCAGCCGTCTGACGGTGGGCGCTGTGCTGGGTGCGCTGATGGCCACCGACTATGGCGGGCCCATCAACAAGGCCGCCTATCTGACTGGCACGCTGGCGTTGGTCAGCGACCAGCTGGATATTATGGCGGCGGTCATGATCGGCGGCATGGTGCCGCCCATCGGCGTGGCGCTGGCCTGCCTGCTGTTCCCGCACCGTTTCACCAGGGAGGAACGTCGCACCGCGCCGCAAAACCTGCTGATGGGGGCATCCTTTGTAACCGAGGGTGCACTGCCCTTTGCGCTGCGTGATCCGCTGCGCGTGGTGCCCGCCTGCATGGCAGGCAGCAGCCTGGCCGGTGCGCTGGCTGTGCAGTTTGGCTGCCGCTGCCCGGCCCCCCACGGCGGGTTGTTCCTCATCGCGGTGATCGATAACCCCATCGGATTTTTGACTGCCCTGCTGTGCGGCAGTTTGCTGACGGCACTCATCATGGGCGTACTGAAAAAGCCGGTGAAGGGGTAAGAGGGCGGCTGATTTTGTAGGGGGGCGATGCTTGCATCCGCCCCTACAATGCACGGCTGAATTTTCAGGGATGCGCTTTCCACGGCGCATCCCTTTTGCTTTACTCCACTACCTCGCACCCGGGGAAATAATAGGTCAAAATTTCCCGCCAATCGGCGCCGCCTTCGGCCATGGATTGGGCGCCGTGCTGGCTCAGGCCCACGCAATGGCCGTAGCCGCGGGTGGTAAAGGCGAACGTGCCGTCGGCGTACTGCACGGCAAAACAGGTCGAACGCAGGGCCAGTGCCCGCCGCAGCCGCGTGCCGGAAAAAGCTTCTCCGCAGACGGACATCGAAGCTACATATCCGGCCTCGTCCAACTGCGCCGCGCCAAACCAGGCGGCGGGGGCGGTGTCAGCCAGTGTCTCCGGCTCCAAACCAAGGCCCTGCAAAATGGCATCCACCTGCTCGCAGCTGTAGGTGATGGTCGTCTCGTAGCCGTCGGCCGTCTTGTCCCAGGGGGAGGCCACTCCCTGCAGGTAGGGCAGGGCCGAGGTCCACACGTTCTGGCTGGCCTCGGTCACGCCGTTGCTGATGCTGTGGTAGCAGGCGGCGGCCGGTGCACCGCCATAGCACAGCAATGCCCCGGCGGCTCCGTCCGCCAGCGCGGAAAAGCGGCTGTAGTAGGCAGTGAAATCATCGCCCCAGCGCGCTTTCAATACCTCGGTATCCGTCCACCCGGCGCAGAGGGCCGAATTGACCTGCATCGGCGCCCCCAGCGCCAGTGCATAGCTGTGGCTGGCCACCATCTGGGCCAGCAGGGTGTCGTCGTTCCAGGTCGGCGGCATCTCGCAGGCGGCGGCACCGATGAGAAAGTCCCGCACGCTCACTACCCGGTTGGTTCCGGTGTCGGCGTCATACAGGGTGATGTCCGCCGCTGCCAACGCGGCATTAGGGACGGTGGTACCGTTTTGAGCATTGCTGGGCGGCATCGTGGGCAAAGGCTGCGGTGTGGCAGCGGGGGAGAGATCGTCCGCCTGGACAGAATCCGTTGGGGGTGTGGGCGAGGCAGGCGGTACCAGCAGCGCAGCAAAAGGTGCAGCCGCCGCCAGAAGGGCAAAAGCGAAAACGGTAAGGGATGATTTTTTCATAGATGGGCACTCCATGCTTGCAATTTGGGGCGCGTGGCGGTACAATGTTTTGTATCCAGCGCTTGTACATTCTATGAAACAAGCCTGCCATCTTATGAAACAACGGGGGAAGACCCATGCAAAATAAACGATTCTATGCGGTTCTTGTGCTGGCTGTCGGCATCGTGCTGGCGGCGCTGCATGTAGTGGACCTGCTGCAGTGGATGGATGCTTCCACCGGCTTTGCGCTGCAAGCCTCGGTGTGGGCGCGGTATCTGCCCTGGCTGGCGGCGCTGGCGCTGCCCTACCTGCCTGCCCGGCGGGTGGCTGCCCAGCCCACAGAGCTAACCGACACCAACCTGCCCCTGGGCTGTTGCATGTTGATGACAGGCGCGCTGCTGCTGGGCAGCGGTCTGCTGTCGGTGTCCTCGGCCCAAACGATCTCCGCCTACCCGGAACTGTATGCCACCACTCCGGCTTGGACCGCTTGGGCGGATGTCATCACGCCGGTGCTGGCAGGTGCATGGCTGCTGGTGTACGGCTGGCGCGCCCTGACCGGCTTTGGTGTGCGCCGCCAGAAATTGGGCGGCGCACTGCCGGGCCTGGTGCTGCCGCTGGCTTTTTTATGGCGGCTGGTGTGGCGGTTCCAGTTTGTGCCTGCCTCGCTGGGGCGCATCCCCTGCACGCTGCGGGTACTCAGTGCTGTGGCGGCGCTGTTGTTTGCGGTGGTGCTGCTTAAAGTGTTTTTGACGCCGGGCCTGCCCTGCGGTCACACGCTGTTTGCCGCCGGGGCCGGGTGTTTTCTGCTGTGCACCTGCATCGAGCTGCCGCAAACGCTGTTTGAGGCTTTCAATGGTATGCTGACCATGCCTGATCTGCTGACCGGCCTGGCCATGGGTGTGTTTGGCCTGTGCGGCCTGGCCTGTACTTGGGCCGCCGCCGGGGAAGAAACGGAATAAAGGCAACACCGCACAATTCCCGCCTAACGGCTTAAGCACCGCTCCGGCGGCTGCGGCACGGCATCTGCGTTGCCAAAATGCTCGATAATACACAAAGTATTATCTGCGCTTTTGGCTTAGCATCTGCCGCACCTCGCTCGCCGTATCGGCACTTAGAATTATGCGGTATTGCCTAAATATTGCAAATAGGAAAACCCGCGCTCTCGGCATTGCCGGAAAGCGCGGGTTTTATGTTGTGTGGCGGGCGGACGGTGTTTTTGACCCCTCTGGGAGGGGGCTCCCGCGAAGCGGGTAGGGAGAGCTTTGGATGGAAGGCTCTCTCCCTCCGTCTGCGCTTACGCGCAGATGCCTTCCTCTGTGAGGGAGGCTTTTAGTTGAAGTTATGATTCTCTCCTTCGCCGCACCTTATCCTGTACCTCGCCTGCGGCGCTGTGGATGCGGGTATTCAGCAGGCTTACGCCAAACAGCGTCGGCCCGGCCAGGCCAAGCAGGGCCACCAGCACCAGCGTGCCGCCCAGATCCAGCTTGACCAGCCCCAGCCAGGGGGCCAGCAGCAACGCGCCGCCGTAGCCGATGACTGCCATCGCTCCCCAAAGTACCCAGTGCCAGGTGTTGAACGGGCGGCAGACGCCCCACAGTACCATCAGGCCCACTGTCAGCACCACGATCGTACTGATGGTGCCCAGGTAATCACTGGACAGGTCAAAGGCAAAGCAGAACCCCTGCGCCAAAAATACCAGTAAAAAATCCGTTATGCCGCCGGGCAGCGCCGCCCGCAGCACGTTGGAGATAAACCGCCCGCGCACCCGCTCGTGGTTCGGCTCCAGCGCCAGAAAAAACGCTGGCGTACCGATGGTTGCGGCGCCGAGCAGCGACAGCTGCAGCGGCAAAAACGGATAAGTCAGCGGCAGCACCAGCGATACGACGCTGAGCAGCACCGAGAAGATGTTTTTGACCAAAAACAGCGACGCCGACCGCTGGATGTTGTTGATGACCCGGCGTCCTTCGGCCACTACATGGGGCAGCGCACCGAAGTCCGAATCCAGCAGCACCAGCTGTGCCACCTGGCTGGCGGCCTGCGCACCCGATGCCATGGCAATGCCGCAGTCGGCATCTTTCAACGCCAGAACGTCGTTTACGCCATCGCCGGTCATGGCCACTGTATGTCCCTGCTTTTGCAGGGCGTGTACCAGCTTGCGCTTTTGCTCCGGCGTTACACGGCCAAATACCGTGCAGTGGGCGGCGGCTTTTTCCAACTCGCGGTCGTTTTTCAGGGCTGCCGCGTCTACCCACTGGTCAGCCCCGCGGATGCCCGCCTGGGCGGCTACATGGCTGACGACCCGCGGGTCGTCGCCGGAAATCACTTTCACGTCCACGCCCTGACGCGCAAAGTAGGCAAAGGTCTCCGGTGCGCTCTCCCGGATGCGGTTTTGCAGCGGCAGCAATGCCAAAAACTCCAGCGTGTCCGGGTCCAGCCGGGCAGGCGGGTCGGGCAGTTCGCCCTTACAGCGGGCCAGCAGCAGCACGCGCCGCCCCTGGGCCAGCAGCGGGTCCAGTACGGGGCGCAACTCTGCCAGACGGGCACCGGCCAAAATATCCGGTGCACCTACGACATAACTGCCCTGCGCCCCAAAGCTTTTGGCGCTGTATTTGTAGGCCGTGTTAAAGGGGATGCTGCGGGCGGCAAACCAAGGGCTGCCACCCTGGCCGAATTTCTCGCACAGGGCACGGGCGGTGTCGTTGTCTGGCTCCTCACCGCTGTAAAAGGTGGTTAAAATGTCGGTGACAGGCGCGTTTTCATTAAGCAAAACCGGCTCGTCCGCCTGCATTGTGCTCTCGGTGATGGTGCCGGTCTTGTCTACGCACAGCACATCCACCCGGGCCAGCGTTTCAATGCAGTTCATGTCCTGAGTCAGCACCCGGCGGCGGGCCAGCCGCATCATGCCCACGGCCAAGGCCACGCTGGTCAGCAGGTACAGGCCCTCGGGGATCATACCGATCAGCGCCGCCACGGTGGTCTCCACGCTGCCGCGCATGGCCACGCCCAGCTGCCAATGCTGCTTGTACAGAAGCGCCGCGCCGATGGGTACCAGCGCGATGCCGATGGCCCGGATCAGCTTGTCCAGGCTGCGCATCATCTCGCCCTTGACCACCTTGTGGCCGTCGGCCTTGGCCTCGGTAGCCAGTTTGGCGGCGTAGCTTTCGGCCCCCACTTTGGTCAGCCGCGCCACGCAGTGCCCGGCGGCCAAAAAGCTGCCGGAACGCAGCTCGTCCCCGGGATTTTTGGCGATGGGACGTGCTTCACCGGTCAGCAGACTTTCGTTGGCCTGGGCGGTGCCGTCCAGTACCACGGCATCGGCGGCAATCTGCTCGCCCGCGCGGATCTCCACCACATCGTCCTGCACCAATTCGTCTGAGAGCAGCTCCACCCACTGTCCGTCCCGCAGGCAGCGCACCTTGTGGGCGGAGACAAGGGTCAGCTCGTCGATGGTCTTTTTGGCGCGCAGCTGTTGGATAATGCCGATGAGGGTGTTCCAGAACACGATACCCAGAAACCCCATGTTCAGCCAGGAACCAACGGACAGCAGCATGAGCGCCAGCACCAGAAACACGAGGTTGAAATAGGTACAGATATTGTCCCGCACGATCTCCCCGGTGGTTTTGGTGGGGGAGCGGGGCGGGCAGTTGGTCAGCCCTGCTGCGCGGCGGCTTTCCACCTCCGCCGCCGTCAGGCCGTGAATAGGCATACGAATGACCTCCTTGTTCCTTTTCTTATAAGAAAGGGAACCAAAAGAATTTTTAAGGCAATACCGCATAATTCTAAGTGCCGATGCGGCGAGCGAGAAGTACAAGCTGCTAAGCAAAAAGCGCAGATAATACTTTGTGTATTATCGAGCATTTTTGCAACGCAGATTGTGCTTCGCAGCCGTAGTAGCGGTGCTTAAGCTGTAAAGTGGGAATTGTGCGGTGTTGCCTTAATACAAATACCGTTGCGGATGCAGGCCAAGCCGTGCCGGCGCGGGTACGGGGATATGATCGCAACGCTATTGGTTTAGTATACCCGCTGATTGTGAATAAAGCATGGCAAAACACAAAAAACGGTACACACCGCAAAGTGTGTACCGTTTTGAGTTTGCGGAAAAGAAAATTACACCTCTTCCAGTTCCCCGCGGGAGCTGGCTTTCAGGTAGGCGTAGATGAACCCGTCCAGGTCGCCGTCCATGACAGCCTGCACGTTGCCGCTTTCAAAGTTGGTGCGGTGATCCTTGACCAGCGTGTAGGGCATAAAGACGTAGCTGCGGATCTGGTGGCCCCAGGCGATCTCGTTCTGCACGCCCTTGATGTCGTCGATCTTGTCCTTATGCTGCTGCAGCGCGATCTGGTACAGCTTGGCCTTCATCATTTCCATAGCGTACTCGCGGTTCTGCAGCTGGCTGCGCTGGGTCTGGCAGCTGGTCACGATGCCGGTGGGCTTGTGGATCAGACGGACGGCGGAGGAAGTCTTGTTGATGTGCTGGCCGCCGGCACCGGAGGAACGGTAGACCTGCATCTCAATGTCGGCCGGGTTGATCTCGATGTTGATGTTGTTGTCCAGCTCGGGCATAACTTCTAGGCTGGAGAAGCTGGTCTGGCGGCGGGCCTGAGAGTCGAACGGGCTGACGCGCACCAGGCGGTGGACGCCGTGCTCACTCTTGAGCATGCCGTAGGCGTTGGCGCCCTTGACCATCATCGAGGCGGACTTGATACCGGCTTCGTCGCCGTCCAGCACGTCCAGCACCTCCACGCTGTAACCGTGGGCTTCGGCCCAGCGGGTGTACATGCGCATCAGCATTTCGGCCCAGTCCTGGGCCTCGGTGCCGCCGGTGCCGGCGTGGAAGGTCAGGATGGCGTTGCTGTGGTCGTACTCGCCGTTCAGCATCGTCATCAGCTGCAGCTCGTCGATGGATTTTTCCACACCCTCCACGGCTTCCTCGCCCTCAGCGGCCAGGGCCGGATCATTCTCTTCCTCGATCATCTCCAGCAGGGTCTCGGCTTCCTCGTACTGGGTCTTCAGCTTGCCGAAGCGCTCCAGTTTGTTTTTCACTTCGCCCATCTCGCTGATGATCTTCTGGCTGCGGGCCTGGTCATCATAAAAGCCGGGC
The DNA here is from genome assembly GCA_900539695.1 of uncultured Oscillospiraceae bacterium. Classification (GTDB taxonomy): domain Bacteria; phylum Bacillota; class Clostridia; order Oscillospirales; family Ruminococcaceae; genus Gemmiger. The sequence continues at coordinate 7,141 of UQDG01000002.1, read as the reverse complement.
AGAGTCATCTGATGCTCCAGCTCGGCCAGACGCTTCTCGCTGGCTTCGATAGAAAGTGCATCGCGCAGGTCATCTACAGAGGTTTTCATCCCCCCGAGTTTTGCTTTTAATTCGTCAATGGTGATCATATCGTTACCCCTCGGTTTTGTCAGGTTGGCATAAAACTACATAATAATAGTATAAACCAAATAAGGGGCGTTGTAAAGAGGGATTTCGGAGGTTGGGCAGGATGGCATAAAAGGCCCTCTCTGAGAGGAGGCTCCCGCGGAGCGGGTGGGGGGAGAGATCCTGAAATAAAGAAACGGTAAAGAGATTGTCTCTCCCTCCGCCCCTTCGGGGCACCACCCTCGCAGAGGGAGGCATTACGCAGTGCGGTTAGTCATAACTATTAGCAATATCCGCCCCAAAACTGCTAAACTTCATAAAAAGTTCTTTGCATTTATCTTATTGGTGCGGTATAATGTCTTTATGTTACTGGGAGGATAAAATTTCATGGCACGTTACACTGGCAACCACTGTCCTGTTTGTGAACAGGAATTTACGGATAATGACGATATTGTCGTCTGCCCCGATTGCGGCACCCCCTACCACCGGGCCTGCTGGCAGAAGGTCGGCGCCTGCATGCACCAGTCCGAGCATGCGGCCGGGTTTGAATGGAAACCCGAAGTTGGCGCGGGTGCGGCCGAAGCCGCTCATGCGGCGACCTGCCCCAACTGTGGCACCCACAACACCCCCGGCGCGGTGCGGTGTAGCCATTGCGGCTGCCCGCTGCCCAAAGCAGGCGAGGAAGCCTCCGGCGCGGCTCCGCAAAAACCGCAGGATCAGGGTCCCATCTACGCCCGCAACCCCGGCGATGTAAACCCTGGCGGTGCCTCCCGCAATGACCGCGCTGCCCCCGGCCCCCACATCGACACCTACTCCGCAGGCCCGGACGGCATCCAGCGGCGGGAGATCGGCCCCGAGGACCCCATTGAGGGCATCAAGGCCAAGGACTGGGCCGCCTTTGTGGGTCGCAGCCCGATGTACTACCTGATGCAGTTTTTCCGCATGAGCGAGACAAAGCAGAAAGTCACCCTTTCGCTTTCGGCGTTTCTGTTTGGCCCGGCCTACCTGTTCTACCGCAAAATGTGGAAGCAGGGCCTGCTGGCCACGCTGGTCATGGTCGTGCTGAGCATCCCCGGCTTTATGTCGATCATTGCCACCTTCAACCCCACCTTCTTCGGCAGCCTGCCGCTTGGCTGGCTGCCCGCCGCCTACACCATCGGCGAGATCGGCATCTGGGCGTTCAAGGTGATTTTGGGCATGTTTGCCGTGTCCTGGTACCACGACAGTAGCAAGGCGCAGATCGAGGAGATTTACATGGCATGCCCCGAGGGCGACGGCCGCACCGAGCTGCTGGTCCAGCGCGGCGGTACCAATTTGCTGGCGGCGCTGCTCTACTTTGGCATCATGTGCCTGCTGCAGGTGGCCATCCTCTACATGGCAGGCCCCAGTGCGATTCAGTATCTTATGACCATGGCGGGTGCATAAACTGCCCGCAGGATGTTGAAAAGTAAGGAAGATAAAAGGTTACAACGCCGGGTACGCACCCCAGCGATAATTTAGGAGGAAACTCATGAAAACAGCTCTGGTTATTATGGCGGCCGGTATAGGCTCCCGTTTCGGCGGCGGCATCAAACAGCTGGCCGCAGTCGGCCCCAACGGCGAGATCATCATGGATTACTCGATCCACGACGCCATCGAAGCTGGCTTTGACAAGATCGTCTTTATCATCCGCCACGATATCGAGGAAGCCTTTAAAGAGGCCATCGGAGACCGCATCGAGAAGATCTGCGCCGACCTGGGTGTCGAGATCGACTATGCGTTTCAGGCACTGGAAAATGTGCCCGAGGGTTACAGTGTGCCCGAGGGCCGCTCCAAACCCTGGGGCACCGGCCAGGCCGTGCTGGCCTGCAAGGGCATCATCAAGGAGCCGTTCGCCGTCATCAACGCCGACGACTACTACGGTAAGGAAGCTTTTGTGCAGCTGCACAGCTTCTTGCAGGGCTACACCCCTGCCGAGCCGGGCAAGCTGAGCATGGCCGGTTTCGTGCTGAAAAACACCCTGAGCGATAACGGCGCTGTCACCCGCGGTATCTGCCAGATGAACGACCAGCATTACCTGACCGGCGTGCTGGAGACCAGCGGCATTGAGAAAACTGCTGAGGGTGCAGCTGCCGGCGGCAAGACCATCGACGTTGAGAGCCTTGTCTCGATGAATATGTGGGGCCTGACGCCTGAGTTCGTCGACCTGCTGGACGCCGGCTTTGTGGAGTTCTTCGAGAAAGCCGCCCCCGCCAACCCGCTGAAAGCCGAGTATCTGCTGCCCATCTACATCGACGAGCTGCTGCACGCCGACAAGGTCAGCGTTAAGGTCCTGCCTACCCACGATAAGTGGTTTGGCGTCACCTATGCTGAGGACAAGCAAATCGTCATTGACAGCTTCGCCAAGCTCGTCGCCGACGGTGTGTACGAAAAAGACCTGTTCAGCGACCTGAAAAAGTAAGCTGTAAATCATACCTCACCCAGCCACCCGGTTAGCCTGGGAGGCTGTTTTTATTGACGAGACGTGGAAAACCGCGTATACTGTGTAGTGGATAAATCGGTGCTTGCGGAGGCAAAAACATGGTGAAACTTGATAATTTTGTTGATATGATGACGGGACACTTTAATAACAAAGAGCAGTTTGATAAGATGCAGAAGGAAGGAAAAATATATCCTTATGCAGAACACATTAATACAATCTGCAATGGAAAAATTTTGAACCTTCCTAAAAATTTTAACGGTAAATTTGTTGTTGAAGAAAGCTACTATGAGACAAATGGAAAACGCCATGCTTCACCACATCTTTTCCTGATTACAGAGGAAGAGGAAGAAGATGAAATTGTATTGTCTTCTTATGAAATACCTGAAGGAGAAGATAAGAGTACATTTTCATATAGTTCTATGAAAAATGTTGATTATGCTGAATTGAAAAAATCCGAAAAATTTACTCCGGCGATCTACCATGAAAAGGATGGAATCTGGGAAGGCGGCAGTGTAAGCCGGTTCTCACCAGTAATGACATTTAAGCTCTGGGAAAAGTTTTCGGATAGTTGCCTGGAAGTATCTGAAAGCATGGAAGTTAATGGAAAGAAAACTTTTGGATATGACGAACCAATTATTTATAAGCGAGTATAACGCAAGAGCGGAATATAGCGATCAATTCCGGGTTGTAGAGTAAAGAGGGACTCCCCTCAAGGAACCTTTACGCTACAACTATGGCAATACCGCACAATTCTAAGTGCCGATGCGGCGAGCGAGAAGTACAAGCTGCTAAGCAAAAAGCGCAGATAATACTTTGTGTATTATCGAGCATTTTTGCAACGCAGATTGTGCTTCGCAGCCGCAGCAGCGGTGCTTAAGCAGTAAAGCGGGAATTGTGCGGTGTTGCCTTAGGTTTTTACGGGCAAGATCAACCCAACGCCGCGATGCTCTCTTTGATCTTCGCGGTCTTTTCCTGGGCGGCGGCCAGCTTGGCGCGGGTCTCCTCCACCAGCTTGGCGGGGGCTTTCTCCACGAACTTCGGGTTGTTCAGCTGGTTGGTGAACATGCCCAGCTCCTTCTCGGCCTTGGTCAGCTCCTTGTTCAGGCGGGCCAGCTCCTTCTCACGGTCAATCAGCTCCATCATCGGGATAAAGCCCTTGGCATCCGGGGTAGCCACGTTTACCATGCCGTCGGCGCTGCCCTCATACTTAGGGGTCACGGTCACGTCGGTGGCAAAGGCAAAGCGGGCCAGGTAGGCGCCGCCCTTCTCAAAGGCAGCGGGGCTGGCAGTCTCAATGACCATGCTGGTCTTCTTGGCGGGGTGGACGTTCATCTCGGCGCGCATGGTACGCACAGCCTTGATGTAATCCATCAGTTTTTCAAAGTCAGCGCAGTCCTCGGCCCAGATCTTCATGTTCTCATTGCCCGGCCACAGCTGGGTCATGATGGTCTCGCCGCTGCCGGGCAGGGCCTGATAGATCTCCTCGGTGATGAACGGCATGAAGGGATGCAGCAGCTTCAGTGCGCGATCCAGTACATACACCAGCACCTTGCGGGCGGTGTCGGCGGCCTGGGCATCGTCGCCGTTCAGGCGGGTCTTGCAAATTTCGATGTACCAGTCGCAGTACACTTCCCAAATAAAGTTCTCCACCTTCTCGGCGGCCAGGCCCAGCTCGTACTTATCCAGGTTGGCGGTAGCGTCGGCGGCCATCTTGGCCAGCTCGCTCAGCACCCACTTGTCGCTCATGTCCAGCTGCTCCTCTGCGGGCAGGCCGGGCTGGAAGTCCTCGGGCAGGTTCATCTGCACAAAGCGGGAAGCATTCCACAGCTTGTTGGCAAAGTTACGGGCAGCCAGCACCTTTTCGTCGCTGTAACGCATATCGTTGCCGGCGGTGGAACCGATGATGAGCATCAGGCGCAGGGCGTCGGCACCGTACTGGTCAATGACTTCCAGCGGGTCGATGCCGTTGCCCAGGCTCTTGGACATCTTGCGGCCCTGGCTGTCGCGCACGATGCCATGGATCAGCACAGTGTCGAACGGGGCCTTGCCGGTGTAGGCCAGGCCGGAGAAGATCATGCGAGAGACCCAGAAGCCGATGATGTCGTAGCCGGTTACCAGCGTGTTGGTGGGGTAGAAGTAGTTGTAATCCTCGGCGTTCTCATCAGGCCAGCCCAGGGTGGAGAAGGGCCACAGGGCAGAGCTGAACCAGGTGTCCAGCGTGTCGGGGTCCTGGGTCAGATGGGTGCAGCCGCACTTGGGGCAGACGGACGGAGCCTCTTTGGCAACCACGGTCTCGCCGCAATCGTCACAGTACCAGGCGGGGATCTGGTGGCCCCACCACAGCTGACGGCTGATACACCAATCGCGGCCGCCCTTCATCCAGTTGATGTAGTTCTTGGTGAAGCGCTCGGGCACGAACTTGATCTCGCCCTTCTCCACGCTCTCAATGGCGGGCTTGGCCAGTGGTTCCATCTTGACGAACCACTGCTTGGAGACCATCGGCTCAATGACGGAGTGGCAGCGGTAGCAGGTGCCCACGTCGTGGGTCAGGGCCTCGGTCTCTTTCAGGGCACCGCAGGCTTCCAGGTCGGCCAGGATGGCCTTGCGGGCCTCCAGGGCGGTCATGCCGGCGTACTTGCCGCAATCCAGTACTTCGGGTTCATCGGCGGCAGCGCGGCCGGCGGCACGCTCAGCATCGGCGGCAGCCTTGTCGGCAGCACCGGTCATGTGGCCGTCGTAGGTCAGCACGCGGATCATCGGCAGGTCATGGCGCTTGCCGACCTCAAAGTCGTTGGGGTCGTGGGCGGGGGTGATCTTCACGACGCCGGTGCCTTTTTCCATGTCGGCATGCTCGTCGCAGACGATGGGGATCTCACGGTCCAGCAGCGGCAGGATGACATGGCAGCCGTGCAGGTGGGCGTAACGGGGGTCATCGGCGTTGATGGCCACGGCGGTATCGCCCAGCATGGTTTCGGGGCGGGTGGTAGCCAGCTCCAGATATTCGCCGGTCTCCTTCACCCTGTACAGCAGGTGCCAGAAGCTGCCTTCCTTGGCCTCGTACTCGACCTCGGCGTCGGAGATGGAGGTGTTGCAGTGGGGGCACCAGTTGACCATGCGGTTGCCGCGGTAGATCAGGCCCTTGTCATACAGGCGGACGAACACTTCCTTCACGGCGTTGGAGCAGCCCTCGTCCATGGTGAAGCGCTCACGCTGCCAATCGCAGGAGCAGCCCAGTTTCTTCAGCTGGCTGACGATGCGGTTGCCGTAGGTGTTCTTCCAATCCCAGGCGCGCTCCAAAAAGCCGTCGCGGCCCACCATCTCTTTGGTCAGGCCCTCTTCGCGCATCTTGGCCACGACTTTGGCCTCGGTGGCGATGGAAGCGTGGTCGGTGCCGGGTACCCACAGAGCGGCGTAACCCTGCATGCGCTTGTAGCGGGTCAGGATGTCCTGCCAGGTCTCATCCATGGCGTGGCCCATGTGCAGCTGGCCGGTAACGTTCGGCGGCGGCATCACGATGGTAAAGGGCTTTTTGCTGCGGTCGATCTGGGTATGGAAGTAACCCTTGTCGCACCAGTTCTGGTAGATGCGGTCCTCGGTGCCCTGGGGCGCATACTGTTTGGCGAGTTCTTTCGGCATTGTGTAAAACCTCCTTGAGAATTGCGGGGCGTGTAATCAATAGAAAAAGGCCGCCCCATGAAGAAGATCATGGGACGGCCTGAAAAATTCAAGTCGCGGTACCACCCAAGTTGCCTTGTAAAAGGCCGCTTTGCGGCAGGGCAGACACCCCGCCTGCCGGGATAACGGCGGCAAACCCGTGCACGGCTACTAAGCTTCACCGCACCTGCTTGAAAGCGACAGCACACAGCGGGCCATGCCGGGCTTGCATCACCCCCGGCTTGCTGGAAAAGCCTGAACCTGCGCACACTCTTTCGCACTGCATTGTATCTTATAATGTACCGCACAGTGCGGGAAATGTCAAGTAGGAAATTGCAGAAGGCTCCCTCTGGGAGGGGGCTGGCTGCGCGCAGAGCAGACTGGGGGGAACTATCCCGAAGATCAGATGTTTTGCCTGCTTACTCCCACTTCTCCCACACTTCCGGGCAATATCCCACGGCAGCCTGCCGCCCGTTGCGCACGATAGGCTGGCGCAGCAGCTGCTGATTTTCAAACAGCTTGTCCGCCTGCTGGCTCTCATCCAGCCAGCGCAGCAGGGCCAGCGTGTCCTTGTCCTTGGCGTTTTCGTCCACCAGCTTGGCCCAGCCGCCCACAGCGCGGCAGACGTTGTCAAACTCGCCGCGGCTCATGCCCTTCTCTTTCATATCGATCATCTGGAATTTAATGCCCCGCTCTTTAAACCACCGCTGGGCCTTTTTGGTATCAAAACTTTTATTGGTGCCGAAGATCTGGATGTTCATACGTACTCCTTTCTGTCTGCTTCGTATCTGTAGGGAAAGATGCTTGCATTCGCCCGCAAGCCCCGCGGCGAGGGATATTAGGCAACACCGCACAATTCCCGCCTGACGGCTTAAGCACCGCTCCGGCGGATCTCCGCGCCAAGAGCCGCCGCAAGCGGCG
>UQDG01000001.1 GCA_900539695.1 uncultured Oscillospiraceae bacterium | reverse complement strand
GATTGGCAGTCCATTATTAAGTTTTTTATTATGTTCCCTTTGTACACCGTTGCAATCTTCTTGTTTGTACAAAGTTTTTCCAACGGGTGCAGAAATAATGCCGCGCTTGCCATAATCTGTCCCCCCATGCAGAGCGTGTCCGGACAGAATGCTTCGATCTGCGGCTGCAATGCATCGCACAGCTGTTCACCAAAGCACCGGAAACAGGCTTTGGCCCGTTTGTCCCCGGCGGCGATGCGTTCAGCAAGCGCACGACCATCCAGCGGCACACCCAGCATCTCGCCGGACAGCTTTTCCAGCCCCCGCCGGGAAATATAGTCGTCTACGCAGCTGTCCCGAAACGGTGCATTATAAAAATATCCGTTTGGCGGCACACCGGGTGTACCTTCTTCAGCCAGAAATCCGTTCACCCCAAATGCACTGCCGCAGCCGGTTCCCACTGCTACAAACAGAGCTCGCCCGGCTTGCGTCGCCTGACCAAAGGTCATTTCCCCCAACGCAAAGGCCGCTGCATCATTGATAAATTGAATCCTTTGCTCCGGCAAGCCGCTGATTTCGGAGAATGCTCGGCGCAGATTGCAGCCGTACAGTGCATCGTATTTGTCCAGTCCTTGTAAAAGGCAGATGCCGTTTTTATAGTCAAACGGTCCCGGAAACGCAAGATCAATTTCAATGGGAACAGCATTTTCCGGGCAGATACTGCTAAAAATCCAACCAAAGTTTTCAAGCAACGTTTGCCTGTCCGCGCCGGCCATTGCCGGGAAATGGCGGACAGGCGCCAGAAAATTTCCTCTTTTATCCAGAGGCGCAGCCTTGATTTCCGTACCGCCCACATCCAGACACAGATATACTTCCTGCATTTTATCGCCCCCGGTTGATTTCAATATTAAAGCTGCTCCGGCTTGCCGGATAATAACTTTCGCTGTATTCCACCGCAGTGCCGTTCTGACCGTAGCCGGTCGAAACAATATAGACTGTCGGTTCAAAAGGCGACAGTTTAAGCTCTGCCGCGACCTCTGCCGGGGGCATACGCACATCCAGTCGCTGAGAGGTTCGCATGACGGTCAGCCCGCGACTGTCCAGCATTTCGTAAAAGGATGCATCCGTAAAGTTTTGTTCTTCCATTTCCGGGAAAAGGCGTACCGGCACATACACCGTCGTGTACACAATGGGGCAGCCGTTATACATGCCTTCCAGCCAGCGCAGCCGAACCATCCGGGTCACGCGTTCCCCTTCGGCAAGACCCAGTGCTTTGGCGGCAAGCTTGCCCGGTTTTTCTTTTTGCAGTGCCAGCACACTGGTGTGCAGGTGGTTGTGCCGTTCCCGGCTTTCTTCCTGATAGCCGATCACGAACCGCGTGGATTCGTGCTGTATTTTTGGTTCTGTCACATAGGTGCCGCTTCCCTTGACCCTTGTCAGGCGTCCTTCCTGTTCAAGCAGGTTCAGCGCCTGACGCACCGTGGGGCGGCTTACCCCCATAGAAACAGACAGCTCGTTTTCTGTGGGAATGCGGGTGTTCGGCGGGTATTCCCCATTCTGTATCCGATCCCTTAACTGCTGTACAATCTGAAGATATCGCGGCTGCGACATACTATATCTGACCTCCCTGCTGATGTGCTGTTTCCGGCGTTCTGCGCGCAAAAACATTGTCACAGCGCAGATTTATACCACACAGAACTTCTGAATCAAGTATACCATGCAGACGGCAACTTGTAAAGATGTAATTACTAATTTTAATTTTATTCAGAAATGTATTGACATTTATACCGCTTCCGTGTATGTTGATTATATCGTACAAAATATCCGAAAGCAGGTGCCTTTTATGCCGAATCCCTCTACTTACCCTTACCGGCGCTTCCCCACCATACAGGTCGGCGCCGCCGACCATGCTGCACGGGGAACCGATGCCGTAAAACAGGAACTGCACGCCCTGTGTGCAGGCAGCAGCAAAACCGTTGTGACGGTTGAATGCTACCCCGGTACCGATCAAGCGGAGATCCTTGCACTGTTCCCGCATGCCGAGCTTGTCATCCATGCAGATGATCTGGCAATCCTGCCCGCTGAGCTGGATGCAAAAATCGAACACGAACTGACGGACGACCCTGTGTTCGGCATCATGACCACCTGGCAGATGAAAGATTTTTACCCGGAAGAGGCACTGTGTGCTGCTCGCAATAAAATTGACGCTGTAACGGCTGGTCTGGTACTTATTTACGGTGCCGGCGCCTCTCTTGTGGAACGTGCAGACATCACCATCTATGCGGACATTACGCGATGGGAAATTCAGCTCCGTTTCCGCAAAGGGCAGGACAACTGGCATACAGCCATGCATGACCTGCCGCAGCGCGCAAAATATAAGCGCGGCTATTTTGCCGAATGGCGCTGGGGCGACCGGATCAAGGACAAACTGCTGCCGGTTTTTGACTATTATCTCGATACCACATCAGCCGGCAACCCTGCCATTGTGCCGGGTACCGCTTACCGTGATGCACTATCCAAAGCTGCGGCGCAGCCGTTCCGCATGGTGCCTTACTTTGACCCGGGCGTTTGGGGCGGCGACTGGATGAAAACGCATTTTGACCTGCCCGAAAACGGCAGCAACTATGCTTGGAGCTTTGACGGCGTTCCGGAGGAAAACAGCCTGCTGCTGGATTTCGGTTCCTGTGTTGTGGAAACGCCGGCGCTCAACCTTGTCTATGCGCACCCGCGTGAGCTTCTGGGTGACCGTGTTCATGCACGCTTCGGCAAGGAATTTCCCATTCGTTTTGATATGCTGGACACCATGCACGGGCAGAACCTTTCGCTTCAGGTTCACCCCCTGACCGAATACATCCAGAGCCATTTCCATATGCACTATACACAGGATGAGAGCTACTATCTTCTGGATGCTGCCGGCGAAGCCCCTTGCGTCTATCTGGGCATTAAAACCGGTACAAAGCCGGAAGAAATGATCGACGCCCTGCAGACGGCCCAGAACGGCGGCAAGCCTTTCCCGGCAGAAAAATTTGTCAATAAGATTCCCGTCAAGAAGCATGACCATGTGCTGATTCCGGCCGGCACTGTGCATTGTTCCGGTGCAGATACCATGGTGCTGGAAATCAGCGCTACACCCTATATTTTCACATTCAAACTGTGGGACTGGGGTCGTGTTGACCTTGACGGCAAACCGCGCCCCATCCACCTTGAACATGGTGCAGCCAACATCCAATGGTACCGTAATACCGAATGGGTTCACAGAAACCTTGTCAACGCAGTGGCAGAAGTTTATACCGGCGAAAACGGAACGGTTGTGCGCACCGGTCTGCATGAACGGGAGTTTCTGGACACATTCCGCTTTACAACATCTTCTGCCCTGCCGGTACATCGCAACGGCAGTGTGCATATGCTGAACCTGGTTGATGGTACGCGGGCGGTTCTGCGCAGCAAAAGCGATGCGTTCCCGCCGCTGGAGCTGCACTATGCAGAAACCTGTATTGTTCCCCAAGCGGCTGGTGATTACGAAATTTACAGCCCGGACGGCAGCGAGGTCAAGGTCATTCTTGCCTGTGTTCGCAACTGAGTTATCCTATATGCTGCTGGCTGCCAATCAGGACAGCGGCTGCATCACCTGCTTCCGCAGGGATGAAAAGACGGGACGTCTGGAACCGGAAAAAGCGGGAATCTCCTGCCCTGTACCGGTATGCATTGTGGCACATCCGGTGTAGAATCGCCGACATTTTATCAATCTCAAAAGTCTGTGGCTTTCCCCCGAAAACCGCAAATCAAATATTAGGAGGTATTTTATCATGGCACATTCCATCAAGACGGTCTATGTTGTCCACCATTCCCACACGGACATAGGCTACACAGATCTGCAGGAACGCGTTATTGCAATTCAGGTCAACTATATCAAAACCGTGCTGTCCATGATGCGTCAGCCGGAATATGCTGACTTCCGCTGGAACTGCGAAACGCTGTACTGCGTAGAGGAGTTCTGGAAACAGGCCAGCGAGGAGGATCGCGCCGACTTTGCCCGTTTTGTCAAGGAAGGCAAAATCGGTATTTCGGCCAACTATCTGAACTTCAACGATCTTGTCAATGCGGATGTATTCGGCAAGCGTCTGGCCAAATGGCAGGACAAGCTGCAACCGTTTGGCACAAAAATTCACACAGCCATGGCAGCCGATGTCAATGGATTCTCCATGGGCTACCGTGACGCCATGATTGAAAACGGTGTGGAGTTCTTCTTCACGAATGTTCACTGCCACCACGGTATGTATCCGCTGTACCAGAACCAGAATGCTTTCTTCTGGGAAAACGCTTCCGGACAGCGGCTGCTGGTCTGGAACGGCGAACATTATAATCTGGGCAATGTGCTGGGGCTTCAGCCCAACCACGCTGTCAACTGGATGATGCGCAACCGTCTGGGTGAAGATGCCGACGCCGGCACTTTCTTCTCGGATCAGCTGCATACAAATCTTGACAAGTATCTGACCGAATGTGAAACCGAGGGTTATCCATACGATTTCATTGTAACCGCAGTGTCCGGTGTTTTCAGCGATAATGCGCCGCCGTCTGCCGAGATTATGGAAACCATCCGTGCTTACAACGAAAAGTACGGTCAGGAAGTACGCGTTGAGATGGTTTCTCTGCAGGAGTTGTACGCTGCCATCGCACCGAAACTTACGGATGCACCTGTTTACCGCGGTGACTGGACGGACTGGTGGGCCAATGGTGTCGGCAGTACCCCCTATGCGGTCAAGCACTACAAGGATGCCGACCACCGTTGGCAGCTTGCAAACCGTCTGGACCCGGATGCAGAAACACACTATCCGGCGCTGGCAGAAGCCGTGCAGGACAACTTGATGCTGTATGCAGAGCATACATGGGGACATTCTTCTACTATTACCAACCCATATGACACGATGGTTCTGAACCTGGATATGCGTAAGAACAGCTACGCATCCAAGGCGCATGAAGCCGCCTCCCTTATGCTTTGCTCCATTGCCGAGAAGAAAGGCGATATGCTGCGCTACTACAACACCACCGGTACTGTGCGTGCGGTAGGCGTCAGCCACACGAGCCAACCCCAGCTGATCGAGTTTTATATTGAAACCCTTGCACTTGAAGATGTTGAGGTGCGTGATTTGGCAGGAAACCTGTACACCTGCCAGGTATCCCCTCACCCGCGCGGACGCAAAATCAGCTTTATTGATACGCTGTCTTACGGCGAAGAAAAAGAATACACCTACGCTGCCCGTCACAAAGCTCCGGAAACGCTGAATACACGTCACTGCTATATGGGCGCTGAAGAAGTACGGGATATTGTGAATGACTACGACCCGGTGACGTACCGCCTGCCGTATGAAGTGGAAAACAAATTCTTCCGCATCTGCTATAAGCCGGGCGATGGCATCACTTCGTTTGTGGATAAGCGCACCGGAACCGAAATGGCCGGTACTGCCATTCCATTCTTCACGCCGGTGTACCAGCGCACGCCGCTGCACCAGGAGGTACCATTCTCTTCTTACGAAGAGCGCCGTGCACTGGGTCGCAATATTCGCGGCAAACACGCAGAAACGCACATCGGAAAACTGATGGAAATCACCTGCATGGAACATGGTCCTGTGTTCACCCAGTTGCGTCTGCATTACAGCCTTGCCGGTACAGTAAAAGCTGATGTTCTGCTGAAGCTGTATGAAGCCATTCCCCGTATTGACTTTACCCTGGAACTTGGCAAGACAATTTCGGACGAAGTGGAGAGTGTTTTCCTGTCGCTTGGTCTGAACCGTCTCGGCAACGAAACCGTGCTTCGCAAGGGTGCGCGTGAGGCTTTCCGCCCCGGCATTGACCAGCTGCCCGGCACCTGCATGGAATTCTATATGTCGGATGACGGCGCGGCACGCCTTTCCCCCGAAGGCAGCGTGTTGATTGCAGCCAGAGATGTTCCCATGTTCTATACCGGCGAGATGCAGCATCACCCCATCCGCCTGTGCGACGGCGCAGCAGAAAACAATGCCCGCCCGTTGTATTCTTGGGTTATGAACAACAACTGGGAAACAAACTTCAAGATGGATCTGTCCGGCTTCTGTCAGTATGACTATTCGCTCTGGTTGACCAATATTTCCGACCCCGAACAGGCCATGGACGAACTGCATGAGCAGCTGTTTGATCCCTATGTCCTGATTGTGCGCTGAGCAGACCGTGACCGACTGCAAATTGTCCAAAGTCCGGTGCAAAATGGTTCATGATCCGTATCGGTATTCCCTTCCGCCACCCCCGGCAGGCGGCGGCTATTCGGATTCGGAATACCCATACCTCCGGTATGAGGACGGTCGTTTCTGCCCGCTGATCAAGGATGATTTCAAAAGCAAGAGGCAAGGTATCAGCGGTATTTGGGGAGCCGACCTGTACGCCGAAAGCCATGACTGTATCCACTGGGAATTTGCAGATGACCCGGCTGTCTATACGCGTCGAATTGTATGGAGCAACGGCGCTGTTACCAATCAGGCCAACTGTGAGCGTCCATGCCTTTTGCCGGACGGGAAAGGGCCTCCTTCTCATCTGTTTCTTGCCACAGGAGATGGAGTCCCGCACCGTACCGGTTTTCAAGAACGTAGAATATGGTGATTCCCTTGCAGAGTCCACAAATCTGAACCTTGCCGCCAAATATTTTTTCTGCAAAGCAGTGCGCTGATTTCGAATGTCAATCGTCAGCACACTGCTTTGTACATTTTTGGAAATTGTACGAAGAATCGTATCACGCCATCGCTAAATAAAGGCAATACCGCAATTCAAAGTGCCGATACAGCGAGCAAGGTGCGGCAGCTGCTGGAGCGATGCTTAAGCTGTCAGGCGGGAATTGTGCGATGTTGCCTAAAGCTCAATTCAAATGCAAAACCTACAAAATGCCGAAGGATTTCATTTATCTGACATAAAACTCAGGAGAAAACAATTTATGCTTTATACTATTCGGAACGAAGATCTAATGGCGCAAGTATCTTCTTCAGGTGCGCAACTGATGAGTCTTGAGGGAAAGAATCATACGCAGTATCTCTGGCGGGGCAACACACGATATTGGTCGGATCGAAGTCTTACAATTTTTCCATATGTAGCCAGACTGACAAAAGGCTGCTATCACTACAAAGGCAAGTTTTATCATATGCCGATTCATGGTTTTGGACCCAGTTCGGATTTTTCTGTTTTTGAGCAGACGGAATCCTGTGTTGCCTTCCGGCTGGAAAGCAATCCGAAACTCTACAATATGTATCCTTTTGATCTGCAACCACGGATATTCTTTAAACCTCGCCGTAAACAAAAAATATTAGCAGAAAATCGTTCCGACAAAGCTGTTCACAATATTACATCCCGAAATAACTCATTGCGTCCTTCCTAGTTTTATTTATGTGTATCTCGAAATGCAAATGGCTCCCTGTTGCCCGCCCTGTGTGGCCGACATAGCCTATGACTTGTCCCGACTGTACTTGCTGACCGGTGGTGACGCAGATGGACGAACAGTGGGCATATAGCGTTTCCAGCCCGCCGCCGTGGTCGATTTGAATGTAATAGCCGTAGCTGCCGCCCCAGCTGTCAAGGCCGTTGGCAACAGTGATCACGCCATCAGCGGCGGCAAGGATTGGTGTACCCTCGGCACAGGCGATGTCGGTGCCCGTGTGGGAACTGACCTCACCGGTGATGGGGTCCACGCGATGGCCGAATTGCGAGGTGATCGTACCCGCAACAGGCAGCGGCCATTGCAGGGTGCCTGTCGGAGTACGGGTGCTGTCCGGAGTCATAAGCTCACCGCCGCCCTGTGCAAAGCCGCCGAGTAGTTCTGCCCATAGCTCTTCGTACTGCGGGTCTTGTAAAAGTTGCAGATAGGTGTTCTGACGGGTGGTGAAATGATAATCTGCCGCCATCTCATCGGGTGTTTTGTGGGTCAGCTCAATAACAAGGACGGTTTCAGTTATCTCTGTGGTGGTCGGGTTTCCGTCCTCATCGGTGGTTTCTATTGTGGTAGTCTCCGGGTGGGCGGAACAATCCACCACATTCATCGCCCACATAGTTTCCCGCAGTTTATCTACCTGCTCCTCTGTCAGTGCCGCAATAGGTGCGCCTTGTTCATTTCCTGAAACATACGAAGAAAAGACCGCCAGGACATCCTGCCAACGGATGAAGTACACATCATCGTTGGCTGTAATGTCTTGGCGGTCATGCTGTACGCTGTTGGAGATTTCTTCCAGCCTGTCGCGGTATTCTGCTGTCAGTGTTTCTACTGCCTGTTGCACGGTAATTGTGTCGGCGTTGGGGGCATTGGCGGCAAAAAAGATGCCATAGGCCGAGCCGGACACAAAGGCCACAAGGCTGATAACAATAATGATGCTAAGTGCCACGCTGATGCCTACGGCAATGGCCGCAACAAGGCTGTGGAGGCTGGCGAGAAAGTGTCGTATGGCCGAGCGGACCGCCACAGCCGTCTTGCAGGTGCTGCTGGCGGCTTTCTGGATAGCAAGCTGCACTTGACGGGTACGGGTCTGCATTTGTGCTTGGGTTGTTATGCTCCGCACAGTTTCATTTGCGGCGGTTCGCAGTTGGCGCTGACCTTGGGTCACACCACGAATATCTCGTGGCGCGGTCTTGGCGGTGACGACTTTTTCTTTCGCCCGCTGGCGGGGCAAATCTGCCCCACGGCGCGGGTGCCGCTCTGCATCGGACAGCGTGCTGCACTCGACTTGTTTGGGGCTGACACCGCGCTCATTGGCGGTGTGGACGCGGATGGTTTCGGTTTGCTCGGCGGAACGGCGTTCCCGGTATTTTTCTATCTGTTTGCGGGCAATCTTGCGCCCTTGCTGCACGGTGAAATCTGTGTTTTGCTTGATGACCGAATAGGATGTATCGGTTACCACCGAGCTGGTATCTTGCGCAGTTGTATAATCACCGTCTCCCTGCGTAGAAGTGCTTTCTCGCAGCATGGTTCAGCTTTTCTCCTTGGCCTCCGCCCACGCCTTTTTCAGCGCAGCTTTCGGGATTTCCCCGGTTGCATTGCTTCTCGGCATATGCGCGGTTGGCTTTTCTTTAATATCTTTCATGGCATCACCCCACGTCATAAATTATTCAAATTGAATTTCAAAATCGTTCAAACAGCTTTTAAATTCTACACACAAGTCGCCGCTATAATAAGTCTTGTAATCAAAACAAACGCGGGAAGCATCCCGCACACCACTGCGCCTTAGACCATGCCAGAGCAATCGCTCGGTCAAGGCCAGACAACAAATTGGGCTAAAGGGCCATTACATATAAAAAAGCAATGCTGTATCTTCCGATTCTGGACGATACAGCATTTTCTTTGCAATTATGAAAAGATGTTGCTATAATAGAATCATCTCTTTGAAACGCGAGGTCTCTCCCATGAATTTATATATCAGTGCCGCCGAGTATGACTACCACACCCTGCTGAAAGTGGCCGAGATGGCAGGGCTTGCCGGAATCATCGGCTTTCATGAAGCTGGGGACGGCTATCTGGTGACCTTCCCGCAGGGGGAAAATGTTCAGGCTCTGATAGATGACTATAAGGGACGGCTGCGGGATTTGGAAAACAATATTTGGCAGCATTAAAATAGGTCTATAAATTTGAAAAATGAAAGGGGCGAACAAACTCCGTAATGAAAAAATATCCATGTCCTTGTTGTGGATTTCTTACCTACAATGTCCCGGCAGATGAAGATTGTGGGTATATTTGTCCCGTTTGCTTTTGGGAGAATGACCCGTTCATCACTTCTGATAACGAGCCAAGCGACTCCAATCATGGAATAACACTAAAAGAAGCAAAATCCAATTTCTTGCAATTCGGTGCTTGTGTAAAAGAAATGCTACGCTATGTTCGACCACCGAGAGATGACGAAAAGGAAATATCATAGCGTCGAATTCAAGTTTGTAGCACCCCTTCGGACCGCTTCGGCGGTCCTCTATTTTTATAATGCAAAGATTTACTCCTTTTTCTCGGACGGGTTGGTCGACATCAGTTTATAGAGCTTTGTATCCTTCGGGAAGGAATTTGTGAAAGGTACGATATTGCCCGCGCAGCGAATCAGCCCGCAGCCCGCGGGAACATTGGTGACGTAGCCAAGCTGGTTGTCGGAGATGTTCAGCAGCTTCGCCAGTTCCGCGCGGTCGGTGGCGCTCTGGTTCAGCATTACCAAAAATTCCGAGTTTGCCAGCATCAGGCGGGCGGTGTCGGAGCGCAGCAGTTCGTCCACATTCTGCGTCAGCCCGGTCACAAGTCCGTTGTACTTGCGGATGCGCTTCCACAGCTTGTAGAAGAATTGGCGCTGTACTCGTAGCGGAACAAAAATACCGATAGGTCAGACTCTTTCGAGCCTTTCGCCCCGGTCCACACCGTGCAAGCAGCTTTCACTGCACACGGCGTTCCATGGGATAAGTTTTTCATTGTTAATGCAGTCACTTTCAAAGTAAGGATTATATATATTTTTTATTGCTGCGTGACAACTTTGAACACTATGCTGGCAGACAGGAATGATAGCTGAACACGCATACGGATTTTTTGATATAGGAATCAGTTTCAATTCTTCAATACAGATTTCATACATCACGGGTTGCTATGCGGCATAGAAAGTAGAATCATCACGCAACAAAATGTTGCTAAAATGCGCATTGCCTTGTATAATATGGATATAACTTATTTGAAAGGTGGGCTGGACATATGAAGTATATTTTGATGCACCGTGAAACTGTCGTTGCCGTGCTGAGCGTCAATGACATCAGCGGCACGGTATACCGTGTAGACGATGTGCTGCAACCTGCTCACCTGCCGATTGGACTATACGCCCCCGACCACAAGGAGCTTGCCAAGAATCTGAATCTTTGGTTGGCCGGACGTACCATCCCTGCCAGCCGTTCGGGATTTCACCGTGCGCTGGAGGATTTGCAGGTTCAGAAGAAGTTACAGCTGTCCGCCAGCACTTTGATGATGAAGTGCTTTGCACTAAGCCTGTCCGATCAATACTGGCTCAATCCTGCAGAACAGCCACTGGAATGGAGCAAGGTCAATTTCTATAATAATGATTTTTCGGAAGATGTCGGCAACATTCTGTTTGGGCAGATTCCGCAGCAGGACAGCATTGACCTTGCCTCCCCCTGCAACACCTCGGACGGCTGGCTGAAAAAGAAATGGAAGATTCTGAACTGCCAGCGTGTGTTGGTAAAGGGCGGTAGCGGCATGGCCCAGCAGGAGCCGTTCAACGAGGTTGTCGCTTCCCTGCTCTGCCGCAAGCTGGGCATCCCGCATGTGGAATACAGCCTGCTGTTTGAGGGGGACAAGCCCTATTCCGTTTGCCCGAATATGACAACCGACCGGCAGGACTTTGTCAGCGCCTACTATATCTTTTCGGCTTTCCCCCGCGCGGACGGTGTGAGCGCCTACGACCATTTCCTCGCTTGCTGTGAAAAGCTGGGTATCCCGGATGTGCCCGAGCGGTTGCAACAGATGATGATTCTGGATTATCTGATTTGTAATCAGGATCGTCACTTCGGCAATTTTGGCGCTATCCGTGACGCAGTAACGCTGGAATGGGTCGGTTTCGCACCGATTTTTGACAGCGGCACGAGCCTTTGGTTCGACCAGTACGCCTCCAAAATCGACGCACTGGCCGATGCCCCCGCCAAACCGTTCGCTGCCACACAGCAGGCACAGCTTGCCCTTGCAAGAGATGGATTGCCAGCGCTGAATCTTGCTGCGCTGGATGATTGTAAAGATGAGGTTCTTGCAATTTTTGAACAAGCGCATTTCGGTGAGCCAAACCGTGCCAACATCTTGGTTGATGCTCTGGCAGTGCGCTGTAAAATCTTGCAAGCGAAGCAATAACTTTGAAATAAAAACAGCCTTTCCCTATGCTTTCTTGGAAGCACGCGGGAAAGGCTGTTTTTGTTATGGCGCTCACACAGTCTGCAAGATTTTCTCTAAGGCATTTTTATAGGCCATGTTCTGCTCCTTCGTTCGTTTGGAAGCCCCTTTAGGGTGCTTTCCGGCACGAAGGAGCTTTTTGTTTTCGTGGCGGCGGAACAACAGACTATCAATATTTTCGGATGTGTACTCTAAGCCGTTCTGGTTCAGCACACGGGCGCAGCGCGCCAGACACATACTTGCCAGCCCGTAATCCTGCGTAATTACAAGGTCGCCGGGGTGTACGCGGTTCACCAGTGCAAAATCTACGCTGTCGGCACCCTTGTCAAAGGTCAAGGTTTGCGCTCCGTCGCGTTGGATTTGGTGGGCTGTATCACATAGAATCAGCACAGGTACTTTGTATTTTGCGGCTGTCTGTATAGTCAGATCCACCACCGGGCAGCCATCAGCATCTATTAAAATCGTCACTTTATTGTTTTCCTTCCATAACCCAGGCAAATGCCTTCGCTGTCCGTAGGTCGGCATCCTTGAAGTGGCCGCCTGCGTTCCATTCCAGTTTGCAGTCTTTTCCGCGCTGGGTCAGGGCGCTGTGCAGGGCGCGGATGTTGTCACCTACTGATGCCATAGTCTGGTTTTTGGTGTGCTCCTCGCGATCGCCAAGGCTGAGATAAACGCGCCGGGTCTGAATAGGGTGCGCCGCTTCGTATTCCAGCCAGCCGGGAAACCACACGGACGGCGAAGCCGCCGCCGTGCCATACAGCGCGTTCGTTTGTGTTGCCGCCCACAGAGCAAACAGTCCAGCCAGTGAGTAGCCGCCTAAAATAACCTTACAATCTTCCTTTATAGAATACTGTTGGCTAATGCCCGGCACAGCCTGCTCCAGCCATGCAAGCGTATCCTCCGCCCTGCCGTCAAAACCTTGCTTGCCCCACACGGGCGGTGCAGGCCACGGAGATAAGTCATCGTTCCAGTTCTCTACTTGGACAGCGGCCAGCAAAAATAGATGCGCGGTTTGCCGACGTATAGCTTCAACTTCCCGCTCCATCCCTGCAAGGTCATGTTCATCCACCATTTGCAGCAGCAGGTATTCGGCGCTGGCAGTGCCGTAGATGCGGCAGGTTCTGTTTTGTATCTGCAATAATTGGTTATCCATAAAATCGATGATTCCTTTTCTTTGCTTTCTTTTGCATTATAATGCCTATACGCCAAAGAATCAAGATTGCGCCAGATGCACTGCCTTGAAAGTTTTTTGCCGCACTCGCATTACATCTGCACAACATCCGCACAGTGATTGTATATACGTGTATAATCTCGTATGTTACAATTAGTATGTTCAAAATAGGGTTCAGCCAAAAAGGTTGGACATTTTCACACAGAGTCGTACCTGACTTTTTCAGGCACGGCTCTTTTTGTTTTGGGCATTTTCTGATTTTGGGAGGTTTTGCAGATGACCGTAATACGTCCGCCTTGACGCAATGATTACGCAATAAAAAGTCGAATACGCAAAAGGACGTAATGATTGCGTATTAGTTGCCTGTGGCTATGCTGTTGGCAGTGCTTAATACGTCTTTATGCGTTCCTTATGCGCAATAAGGATGGTGATTGTATTGAAAAACCGCGCAGCGATTTATCAGCGGGAAGCCGCTGAAATGCTGCATAACATTTCGCTGTATCCCGGTCTGACCGAAGAACAGCTTTGCCGGTTCTTTCCCGAAAAAGAGGCAACGGCAAAGACCTTACTCGCCCACATGCTGAAAGAGGGGCGCGTTTACCGTGCCGAAAATTGCCGCTACTACGCAAATCAAGAAGCACGAAACAATGCAGACAAGGACTTATCCCGCTGCGTCTGGGTTCTGCTCGACTTCATCGATCAGGTGGAATACCACACAGTTGCAGAATTTCCGGCAGCTATTCTCTGTTTTGCAAATGGAGAGCTGTATGAAATCGTGCCTATCCCGCAGGGCAAAGAGACTATGATTTGCCAGCTGCTGCACAAGCCACAGAAAGATGCCGGCAAGCGCATCGTGGTCGTAGAGGATACCTCCCAGATTGAGTTGCTGGACATTCCGCAAGTGGCCGGGTTCTGCACCGTGGCCGAAGACGGCACTGTCAGCTACTACAAAAAGGAGGCTGCGCTTGAATCCTGACGTACTTTTGAATCGTATCCGCTTGGAACAGCGCGGGCTCATCGACATTCACAAAAAGCTGTACGAAATGGAGCATCTGCTGCCTGCGCCTGACCCGATGCAGTTTGCCAAAACCGCCGAGAGTGTAGCGCTTCTCAGCGAGAAAAGCACGGCACATCTGCGCAATATGTTCTTTTCCGTGTCCAACGAACCGCCCATTTACTACTATCCCAAGGCGGCCGAAGTACAGGGCATCCGTGTATGGGCGGCTGACAACTATTTGCGTGTGCTGCTCCCCGCGCTGCTGCCGGACAAAAAGAAGCGGGACGGCTGCAAGTTTCTTTTGCTGCCGCTTCAGGCTGCACTGGTGCAAAGCGGACCGCTTCCCCGCTTCTCTGACTGTGTGATTTGCGTGGAGCATATCTACGACCACAATCTTCCAATCACATCCGTGCGGGATTATGACAATCTTGAACTCAAGGCAGTTATAGATGTCATTGCTACATTCTGCCTGGCGGACGATACCGGGGCGCTGTGCGATTCTTTCCAGACGACCCGGTTTGGATATTCGTCCTCTACCGTGATTACCGTAATGCCGAAAAACTGCTTTTCGGCATGGCTGAGCACCCCAAAATCGGCTGAGACCCGACCTCCACTTTTTCCGAAAAATTCATAAAAATCAGATACCTGTGCCTGAAAATGACTTTTCCGCGTTGTTGTAAGCTGTTTCACACACAAGACGGCGGCAACTTTCGCCGGAGTCAAAGAAGGCACGGTTAAATTCCGAGGTGATTTCTATTTCTTCTGCCTTTCCTGTCCTGCCCGCGCAAGACAGCCTCTATTATGAACTTTTGGCGCTCACAGCCATCTGCGGCGAGGTTCCTTGTGCGTGTGCTGACCGCCTTACCTCCAGCAAAAGTTATCGCAAAAAAGTCGTGACGAGCCTGACACACGACAAGCTCCTGCGCATCTTCTCCAAAGATCATCTTCGCGGCTACCGGCTCGGCATCCGTGGCAAACGTCTTTTGCGGGAACGAGCGCCGGAGCGATTTCAGTTCTATCTGTCAGGCCGCACCGACACCAACTCCATCAAATCATCCCCTGCCCGCCGTCTGCGGCTGCATCGTATCGCGCAAACCTATGTCACGATGCTGAATGCAGGCACGATGATTTATCGAGATGAAAAGCCGCCTGTATTTGTGCCGGGTGGCAGCAGTCCTTGCCGCATTGAAGCCCCTGTTTTTTATGATTCCCGCGAGATGAAAGAACTGGGCCTTGAAATGGTAAAGGTTCACGGCTCCCGTATGGCAGGCTCGCTGCTGACCCCATCCCGCACCTTTGCTGTGTTCAACGGCATGGATGCTGTTCCGGTCTTTGACACGCAAATCGAACAGCGGGGAAAAATCATGCTGCAAAATATCCGCTATACGCGGAATGGTGTGAGCCACACGCCGGACGGCATCCTGCTGTCTGACCAGTGGGCAGTTATGACTACCCTGCTGGAAGATGCAAAGACCTACAAGAAAGAACACTTCCTTTTTGGCGAGGGCTACGAACATTTCTACTTTCTCACCAATGACTACCACGGCGAGACGCTGCTGTGGCTGCTCTGTCATCCAGATATAATCGGACAACTAAACGCCATGCTGCTGCGAGAGCTTCAGCCGCCTTGCCGTAACGCTTACATCGAGAACGACGCTCGTACAGATGCAGGCGCGCCGATTTTATTCTGCTATCTGCCGGATCTGCCGCGCTTGTTCCGATTCCTGTCTGCCTTGGAACTGCTGCAAATGAAAGGTGCCATCCTCTGCTTTGATTTTCAGGCAGACGCGCTGCGGCCACTTTGCGGTGATAGGGTCGAGTTGCAGACCATCGACTTTGCCGCGTTCGAGAGGAGGTTTCTGACTTTGCCATGAAACGTTCCTCAAAAAGATTGCAGATTTTGTTGGCAGTCACGCTGCTGCTCTATGCCTGCGGCTACTTGACGCAGTTCATCGGCAACTATGCCGTCTGGCAGAAAAACGGCGGTATGCCGGGCGGTACTTCTCCGCCGTTCCCCTCTTTGTCGCCGCCGGACTGTCTTAAAGGCATTTTATGGTTCCCCTACAACCTTTACTGCATAGCAGGCTGCGCAGCCACAGTCGCCGCGATTTTCCTGTATCGAAAGCTGTTCAGTCAAGATGCCTTAACGGATTCCGAGCGTAACTTCGATTTTTCCGCAAAAGGCACTTACGGCACATCCGGCTGGATGCAGCCGCGAGAAATTCCTGCTGTGCTGGATATGGTTTCCGACCTATCCCAGCATACAGGCACCGTGTTGGGGATGCTCGACGGAAAGTTTCTCTGCATCCCGGAGAAAACCCGTATGAACGGCAACCTCGCCGTCTACGGTGCCAGTGGCTCGATGAAAACCCGCTCGTTCTGCATGAATCGTATCCTGCAAAGCGCCGTCCGCGGAGAGTCGCTGATTATCTGTGACCCCAAATCAGAACTTTACGAAAAATCCAGCGAATATATGCGAGATTTAGGGTATACCGTGCGCGTATTCAACCTCGTCAGCCCCGAAAACTCCGACTCGTGGAACTGTCTGAAAGAAATTGAGGGTCAGGAACTGATGGCGCAGCTTTTCGTGGATGTCATCATCAAGAACACCAACGGCACCGGCAAAAGTGACCGCTTCTGGGATTCGGGAGAGATGAACTTGCTGAAAGCGCTGGTCTTGTACGTTGACCTCACCTACCCGCCGGAGCAGCGGACCATCGGTGAGGTGTACAACCTTATCACGCAATGCAGCGAAAGTCAGTTGGACAGCCTGTTTGATGTTCTGCCGCTGACGCATCCTGCCAAAGCACCGTACAGCCTGTATCAACGGGCATCGGACTCTGTACGCAGCGGGGTCATCAGCGGTTTGGGCAGCCGATTACAGGTATTTCAGTCTGACTTAATTAAGAAAATCACTGCGTATGACGAAATCAGCCTTGAACTGCCGGGGCAGCAGCCCTGCGCGTACTATCTCGTCACCAGCGATCAGGACAGTACCTTTGATTTTCTTGCATCGTTGTTCCTGTCTTTTGCCTTTATCAAACTTGTCCGCTATGCCGATGCCAACTGCCCCGGCGGGCGGCTCCCCGTGCCGGTCCATGTGCTGGGCGAGGAGCTGACCGCCTGCGGTACGATCTCCGAGTTATCCCGGCGCATCAGCGTCATTCGCTCCCGCAATATCTCTATGTCCTGCGTGTTCCAGAATCTTGCCGGACTGCAAAACCGCTACCCACAGAACCAGTGGCAGGGAATTCTCGGCAACTGCGATGTGCAGCTTTTTCTCGGCTGTACGGATCAGCTGACCGCCGAGTACGTCTCTCAGCGCACCGGCATTGCCAGTGTAGCGGTGTCCAGTACTTCCAAGGCACTAAACACCCTGCGCGTCTCCGACTATACGCCGCAGTACCGCGAGAGTAGTGGTGTCGGAAAGCGGCCGGTGCTGACCCCGGACGAAGTGCTGCGCCTGCCGGTAGATGAAGCGCTGGTCATCCTGCGCGGACACAAAGTCTTGAAAGTCCGCAAAATGGACTACTCCCTGCATCCGGCTTACAAGCAGTTGCGGGAATGCAAGGCATCTGCCCATATCCCGGCGTGGCGGAAAGCCTTACCAGAAACACCCGAAGATTCCCCGGAGGAAACAGCTAAAGCATCCCCCAAGGCACCGCCTAAGCGCCGTGGCCGTCCTGCCAAATCAAAAACGGTGGTTGCCACCGACAAAGAATCCATCATAACAAAACCTGAAACTGAATAGGAGGTTTCCCATGGAAATGAACAATGATATTTTTACCCCTGACCTGCCCATCCCCGAACCTGTGGAGTTTGAAGATGCACCCATTCCTGCCCCTGTCGAAGAAGAAAAGCCTGCCGAGACTCCCCCGCCCCGCCGCAGACGCAAAGCGGATGCCCCGGTGCTGACCATTGAAAGCGGTGACGAAATCGAAACCGAGGATGCCCGCGAAGCTGCTGCCTGGCACGAGATTCACAACGCCTACCGCACGCGGCGTATCCTTTCGGCATCGCTGGGTGGTATCGAGCAGACCGACAGCGGCAAGACGATTGCTGTCGTGGATTACAACGGCTTCCGCATCGTCATTCCTCTCAAAGAAATGATGGTCGCCCCCAGCGCTGCCAACAGTACCGACAGTATGGCCGTTCGCCAGATGAAGCTGCTGGGCAATATGCTGGGCGCAGAAATTGATTTTGTTATCCTCGGCATTGACTCCAAGAGCCGCAGTGTAGTCGCCAGCCGCCGCGAAGCCATGATGCGCAAACGCCAGCTTTTCTATTTCAGCCCCGATGCCAACGGTGAGTACCGCGTCCGGGAGGGGCGCGTGGTACAGGCCCGCGTCATTGCTGTTGCCGACAAGTCTATCCGTGTCGAGATTTTCGGTGTGGAGTGTTCTATCATGGCGCGGGATCTTGCATGGGATTGGATTGGTGATGCCCATGACCGTTTTGCTGTAGGCGACCAAATTCTTGTCCGCGTGACCGAGGTGAACAAAACCTCGCAGGAGGAATTGTCCGTCCATGCCGATGTCAAGAGCGTCACCGAGAACACCAGCCACGAAGCCTTGAAACGCTGCCGTGTGCAGAGCAAATACGCCGGCCGCGTCACCGATGTACATAAAGGCATCGTCTATGTGCGGCTTTCTAACGGGGTCAATGCTGTGGCTCACTCCTGCTATGACCGCCGCACGCCCGGGAAAAAGGATGATGTCAGTTTTGTGGTAACGAAGCTGGACGAGGAGCGCAGCATTGCCGTGGGCATCATCACCCGCATTATCCGTCAGAATCTGTAACCGATGAACCGTGGGCAGCCCCGGCGGTTGCCCATCTTTTACATGAAAGGATTCGTAAAATGGCTGTTTTTCGCGTAGAGCGCATTAAGGACTATACCGTTATGAGCAATCATCATCTTCGCAACAAAAATTTGTCCCTGAAAGCCAAGGGTCTGCTGTCGCAGATGCTTTCCCTGCCGGACGACTGGGATTATACCCTCAAAGGGCTTGCCGCCATCAATAAGGAGAGCGTGGACGCTATCCGCACAGCGATTTGGGAGCTGGAGGATGCCGGGTATGTGGTGCGTACCCGCGTCCGTGATGAGCGCGGCTGTCTGCGTGGCTGCGATTACTATGTCTATGAGTACCCGCAAACTCCCTCATCCGGCTCCGGCGGCAGCGCTGAATCCGTGCCGCCTATGCTGGAACCCCTTGCATCGGATTCTGCTGTACTGGGAAATCCCATGCAATTAAATAAAGAAATACAAAATAAAGAGAAACAAAATACTGATCTAATCTTATCCGAGGGAGCGGCCGTGCGGACAAAAGTCCGCGACAACATCGAACTGGACCTGCTTTGCCGCAACCAGCCGGAGAGCGCCCCAGTGATGCAGGAGATCTACGAGCTAGTCGTGGAGACAATCCAGCTCCGCAGCCCTGTACTGCGGCTGGGCAACAACCTGTTCCCGATGGCCTTGGTGCGGGAACGACTGTTGCAGCTGACAAGCGAGCATATCCGTTTTGTCCTTGACGGCCTGTGCAATCTGCACACGGACGTTAAAAATCTCAAGAAATATCTTCTGACGATGCTGTTCAATGCGCCTGTCACACTGAACGGCAGGACGATGCTGGATGTACGCAAATCTGTCGGTGGCGGATCCCGTCCGATGCTGGCGTAACGCCGCGAAGATATGAACAAATTGTAAAATTTGAAAAAGTGGCCGAAATTTTTTAATTTTTTCGTTTGAGATTACAGTAATAAGGGCAAATAGGTTTTTTCGGCCTATTTTCAACAAATTGGAGGTGAAATTCTATGAAACAAGCTCGTATCCATTGTCCCTACTGCGGCTCTCTTGCCATGCTGCGCCCGGCAAGCGCGATTCATGGTCTGTCCGACATTTCCGCAGGAACGTACCTGTACGTCTGCCGCCGCTGGCCTGCCTGTGATGCCTATGTCACAGCAGACCGCCGCACGAAGCAGCCGCTCGGCACCCTTGCCAACGGAGATTTGCGGCATAAACGCATCCTTGCTCACCATGCCTTGCACAGCGTACAGACGCAGCTTGGCATGAGCCGCGACCAGAGCTACCGTTGGCTGCAAACGCAGATGGGGCTGCCCGGAGATCAGGTACATATTGCCAAGTGCGGCGACTACCGCTGTGAGCAAATCATCCGCATCTGCGAGAATGCGACTGCGAGGTGACGGTTATGAAATGCGTGAAAAGGCTCACAGCTGACCAACAGCGTTTGGCAGAAGAAAATCTGACCATCGTAGAGCGCGTCCTGCGGTTCGACATCAATGCCAATCCCTGCGTTGCTGGTCTTGGCTATGAGGACTTGTATCAAGAGGGCTGTGTCTGGCTCTGCAATGCAGCACTGACCTTCGACCCAGCGCGCGGTAGCTTTGCATCCTATGCCCGGCAGGTCGTACAGAATGGTCTTGTCAGTTACTGCCGCAACCTTACGGGAAAACAATCCCGCATGATTTCTCTGGCAGAGATGGAGCCAACTGCACTTGCCGCATTAGAAGTACAACATAGCGCTCCCTTCGATATTGAGTGCGAGACTCCCCTGCTGCTTGCCGCCGCAGAATCTCAATACAGCGGCGTGACCCGCAAGGGCGTCCATGCGCTGGCGTTGCAAGTCTCCGGCATACCGCTTACCGCAGTTGCTACTCGCATGAGCGCCCCGCCCAACCACGTTTCGGCGTGGATCAGCCGTGCTGTCCACAAATTGCGAAACGATGAATCTTTTCTCTCATCTCTACACGAAAATTAAAATTTGGAGGTCCCCTTATGAAAATGCTTTACACTGCCAATGGCCGTTATATCCGCTGCTGCACCGAAGAAGGCACCCGCCCGGTCATCATCGTCTGCGAAAAAGAGTACGAGGTCGATGTGCAAGAGTTTATGCTCTGGTCCATCCTCAACTGGCGCATCCTGCGGGAAGAGGAAATCAGTAGCTTCTACGAGAAGATGGCGAGCAGTTCCAATGTCACCATCCACCGCAGCTGGCAGGACTGTGTGCAGCGCCTGCTAGTTCGCGGGCTCCTTGTGGTTGGCACCGGGGATACCGAGTATGATGCGCTATATGATTTGCTCTCCTGCCGCTTTATCATCCCCATCGGTGCGGCATGGCCGCTGCGGGTGCTGTCGTTCCTCAAACTGACGTTTTTGGAGGGCATCTCTTGGAAAATCACCCGCCGCCTGTTCCACGTTGATGCCCGTAGCGCCTGCGAGAAAAAAGTCATCCGCCTTGCCCGGCAGACACCGCTCTCGTGCGCGGAAATTATCAAGTGCATCGAAATGGACATCCGTCGCCTGAAGGACGGCTACGATGTGCTGGACAAGCTGTACGATGACAACGACTTGAACTGCGACAACTTCGCCCAGGCTGTTCGGGAGTACCGTTGCAGCCACGAAGTCATCACAGCAGTAGCAAACCTTTATCTTCGACAACAGATTATGATTGATACATATTAAATCGTCTCTGGGTTGACAACTACAAGATATAGTATTATAATTGCTTTGTAAATGATTTTTATGCTATATAAGCATACGCTGTTGTTTTTGTAATCGGTGCCGGTAGTAGATGGCATTGCGCTGAATTGGGCGCGGTGTCTCCCCTGCCGGCACTTTTTTATATAGATATTTCCTGCCATTGGCAGAAAGGAGTGAACCAAGAATCAATCCGCATCCCGCATGGCCGCCGAACAGTGGCCGTACCTTGGGCTGCATCAAGTGTTCAGAACGGACACCTGATGCAGCCCCTTTTTGTTTTTGTGAAAGGACGGTAATCGACAATGAAATCTGACAATGCCATCCGGAATGGCACAAGCATTTTTGTGGGCATCATCGTAGCCATCGCCGCGTTCGCGCGCGGCGCGCTACTGCTGCCGCTTCTGCTTGTTGCCTGCTCCGTCTGGGGGCTGTATGTGCTGCACTATCTGCGAGGCAGTCTCCCGGCAGTCCCCAAGAAGAAAGCAAAGGCTCCCCGCCGCGCTAAATTTGTGGTGCCGGACATTGAGGATGAACCTCTCAGCGACATTCTGCTGCTCCATGTGAACCAGCGCATCACCGCTGCACTTCGCACAGCAGGCAGCAACATCACATGGGAATGGGCTACGAAAGACCCGCTTACCATCGTCAAAGAGGGTGGGCGCTGCTTAATCCGTGTTCACGGATTGGACGGTTTCGAGAGCGCCGAGGTCGTGCTGGACAAGCAGGCGCATCTGCGGTGTGAACTCATCAACACCGTACCATTGCGCCCGAATCCCACGGCAGACGCACCCGAAACACCGCGCATCCCTGCCGAGACACCTCCGCTGCCCGATCCTCGTGTCTGGTATGAGACCGAGGGACGCGCAACACTGGAAAACATCGTGGCCGACCTCAGTTCCCGCGGGCATCACTCGATGACCGTGCAGGAGGACGGTCACATCCAGCTTGTGGACGGCAGCACATCGGTACTCCCGGCGCTGCACGGCTTCCCACCCATTGGGTGCTGGGAAAAGCTGAAACAGGTCTTTGCAGGAGATGGGCTGGCCGCCGAGGAAACTTCCGGCAAGCTGGTTCTCTCGTGGTAAAGGGAGGTTTCGCGTATGAAATCCGGTGTAACTTTACAGCAGATGCTGACCGAAGTGAAGCGGCAGAGCGAGTCCAAGGAGGACTACCTCATTGCCCCCAATCGCCTGCGGATGGAATCCTACGGCAAAGAAATGTTTCTGCACCTGTCAGACGACAGCGGCACCGAGCTGATTGAGCCCATGACCATCACCGGCATCGCTCATCGGCAGATCGGCACCCACCTGCGTATTCCCGCCGCCTACTATGACCGCATGCGGGAGGAACGTCCCGACTTGCTGGCCTACAACGCCAACACATGGCTCAAGCAGGAAAGCAGCCAGCGCATGCTGCGTACCTTGGACGGCTCCGCTCGCGCGTACCTGAGCAATCGCTATCGCCGCATCGACAATATCGACATTGCCGGAGTGACGCTGCCGATTCTCGGCGGGCTGCCCGACATCCGCTTTGAAAGCTGCCAAATCACCGAAAGTCGTATGTACATCAAGGCCGTGAACCCCCGCTTGCAGGCGGAGGTATCCCCCGGCGACATCGTGCAGGCCGGAATCATCATCAGCAACAGCGAGGTCGGACTTGGTTCCGTCAGCATCCAGCCGCTGATCTATCGGCTGGTGTGCAGCAACGGTATGGTCGTGAATGAGGCAGCCGCCCGCCGCAACCATGTGGGGCGCGTTACCGACAGCGAAGAGAACTTCAGCGTCTACTCCCAAGCAACCTTGGACGCCGAGGACAAAGCCTTTGTCATGAAAATTCAGGACACCGTGCGCGCCGCCGTGGAAGAAGCGCGGTTTTCGCAAATCGTCGGCAAAATGCAGGAGGCAAAAGCCGCACAGATGGACACCCATGATGTGCCGGCTGTCGTCAAACTTGCGAGCAAAGAGTTTCACATTACCGACAGCGAGAGTACCGGCGTGTTGCAGCGACTGATCGAGTCCAACGATCTGACGCTGTACGGTTTATCCAACGCCGTGACCCGTCACAGCCAGGATGTGGAGAGTTATGACCGCGCCAGTGAACTGGAAAGCATTGGTTACAGTATTTTGACCATGCCAGCTCGGCAGTGGTCGAGAATCAACCGGGCAGCCGCTTGATGCTGCCCCACATACAGGAGGATTTTTTTATGTCTATGATGAATGCTAACGCCGCAGCTACCACCGCCATGACCGCCAACGAACCGCTGGATTTTGTGCTGCCCGAAATGGGCGATGCCGATTTCAGCAGCGAGGAACTTGCCGAGGATAGGGACGGCTTTACGATGTCCTTTCCCCGCATCAAGATTCCCGCAGGCGGCGTACTGCAGTTTGAATTGCCTACCGGCGACCCGCAGCACCCGGATTACAGCCCCACTCTCACCGGCGTGATTTTGTTCAACCACGCAAGCTGTGCCTACTGGCCGGAGGGCGATGAATACAGCGATGATGTGCCGCCGCTTTGCTCCTCGGTGGATGGCAAGCAGGGCTACGGTGAGCCCGGTGGTGTTTGTGAGGCTTGCGCGTTGAGCCAGTTTGGCAGTGCCAGCAACGGTCGCGGCAAAGCCTGCAAGAATATGCGGGTGCTGTATCTGCTGCGCAGTGGAGAGTTTATGCCGCTGGCAATCAACCTCTCGCCTACCAGCATCAGCCCGTTCCGCGAGTTCTTGAATCAGGGCTTTGTTTTCCGTAACCGTGCTACCTACGGCAGCCTTGTGGAGATTGGTCTGAAACGCCAGACAAACCCGGAGGGCAAGGATTACAGCGTTGCCACGTTCAAGCGGCTGGGTGACTTCCACGGTGACCAGCTTGCTTCCGTGCGCAAGTACGCCTTGAGCTTCCGTGAGCAGATTCGCGGCATGAACCGCCAGCGCATCGAAGCAAAACGTGAACAGGATGATGGTCTTTGCGAGGTAGAGAGCTACACCGCCGCCCCTGCGGCTGCCGATGACAGCTTCTGCATCGGTGCTACAGTGAACGGCGACACGCAGCCCCTGCCCGCGTGACAGTTTATGAAGGAGGTGCTTTATGCACGATATTCCGTTGAATGATACCCAGCGCATTTTTGCCGAGAAAAACCACAACCTTGTCTACAAGTTTTTGCACGAGAAGAATCTGCCCGCCAGCGAGTATTATGACATCGTCATTTTCGGCTATCTGCGGGCCGTGCAGCGGTATCTGACCGACCCGAACCTTGCAGGCTATTCCTTTGCCACGGTTGCATGGCGTGCGATGGAGGGCGAAGTTGTCAACACCCACCGCACCGACAAGCGCCGCTTCCGCGTCATCCGTTTTGTCCGCCCTCGGCAGTCTTACACCGGGCATCTAACCCGGCGTTCTACGCCGACAGTCACAGACGAGGAAGTGCTGCGCGAAAGTGAAGTGGCACTGCTCCTGCACGCCCTCGCCAAGCGGGTAACGCCCCAGCAGATGGAGATCATCCGTCTGCGCACCAAGGGCTACCAGACGAACGAGATTGCGCAGATGCAAAATACCACGCTGTACCATGTGAACACGCTGCTGGACAATGCACGGTTCATTGTGGTCGAGCTGTGCCGAGATGCTTAAAAGGAGGCAAGGACAGAATGAAAAAGCGGAAGCTGGAACTTTACATTACCGGCAAACTCATGTCCGCATTGATGGTGGGCAGACCCGCCATCTTCAGTACAGGCGGCGAGATGTACCATACGGCCCCTGTAGTGAAGATTCATGAGACGGAAACGCAGGAGATTCACTTTGAGACATCCACCACCCACTACTACATCAAGCCCCGCCCTTTTGTACTCGCGGTCCTCAACCCGCGCCGACAAACGCTGGCCGCGTGTGCGTAAAGGGGTGAATGTTCGTAGGATGATTTAATTATAGCCGTGGCGATGTTTTGCTGCCACGGCTTCTTTTGACGGAATAAGAGGTGAAATTGACTATGTATGAAGAAAAAGTACGCAAATTCAAGTGTTATTACTGCCCGGACTGCAACCTCTACGCCGGGTCTGAAACGAAAACGATTCATGGCCGGCGCATGAAACCGAACACAAAATACTGCACCGGCGGCAAAAAGATCATCATCTTTCGCTCTGATGACCCCAAGGTAAATGTACCGAAATGGTGTCCTAAGCGGCGTGTGCCGCCCACATTGCGGATTTACCACTTCCGTTCACCGGAAATCGAGGCAGGAGAGAGCATGCTTGCGGCCAACGGGATTTCGTTTTTCCCATACCCCAGCCGCTATGCAGTGCGGTATGAGGGAGAGTCACCCTATACGGCGATGGATTTTGCAAGGCAAATTAAAAAGCGTCCTCTCGCGGAACTACTCTCTATGCAGCTATTGCCCTATGAGATTCTGGAAGTCGACGATGGTATCCGCCCGTACTGTTTCCTTGTAGAACGTCTCGGTCACGTGCGGTGCATCCGCTTCAAAAGTGACATCGCACGCGAAAGTAAGTATGAAGAGTCTGGCGGCAAAGCGATTTGATTCTATGGAATCATGCAGATGTTCCGTTCACAGTCACCTGTAAAAGCGTCAAATCAAGCTATCGCAGTACGTTTATTGCTTGCCTCAAGCCTATAAATGCGCTCTTTTGACAAAAATCTCCGTCACATCATAAGTGGCGGAGATTTTCTATTATCGATTCACATCAAAAATTTCGATGCAGTGTGCAAACAATACGCACTGCTCTTGATACAAATCCTCGTCGAATATACCGTTTACTACGGAATATTTTCGCAAAAGATTTTTGTACCGGACAAACAGTTCCTCAAAAGCCGATGTACTTCCCAATTTCGCTGAGAGTAACAGTTCCATAAAAGTCATTTTACATCCCCCATTTCGGCTCTCAGCTTTTTAATGCTTCTATAATAGGCAGATGCCACTCCTTTTTCTTTGAGTCCTGTTTCTTGAGCAATTTCCTTAAAGGGCTTTCCTTTTAGGGCATACTCTGTGACAACAAACCTCTCTTTGAGACTTAATTGCTGCATAGCAGCCATCAGTTTTTCATTTTGCGGCTCCATTCTGCTCCACATATCATACCCGGCGGTTCTAAATTCGGATTGTTCTGCCTCCTTTTTAGTTCGGTTTTCTTTTTCGTTATCTCTCTGCTTTTTCTTTATGTAGGATTGGCGTTTTCGTTTTACTGCCAAAACCACATAAGCAGTAAATTGGTTTTGGCATATATCATCTTTGGATATGCCATCGTTCCTTTTTATCATTTCTGTACTCCCATCATTTTTTCTTCGATGGGAATACTGGTGGTGAACGACAGCGACAAAGAATCTTGTCGAATTGAAAATTGACACGCACAATTTCTTCGGTATATGTCCACCCGTATGGAGGATGTACCGTCAGAGTTCGCATATGGCAGTGGCAATTCCATTTTGCTTTTTGTATGGAATTGCCAGAGCTATTCATTCGACAATCTCATCATGCGGTTCTCCGTATAGAAGAAAAACCTATTAGGTCATAGGCAATGTAGCATAACCGCACTTTGAGAAAAGAGGCTTCAAGGCACTTTTCATTTTTTGAATTTGTTGTGTACCTTCAAATGAAAAAAACAAGGAGAGGCTTCCAAGGAAACCTCTCCTTAACTGGTATTAAGGGCTATGTCAGAATTTTTCCGGCAGAATATTACCCGCCGTTTGACATGCGAATTACGTGAATGTTTTTAGTGATCTTCTTTCGCAGCCGGCTTTTTCATTTCTTCCGGGCGAGTAGGCTGAAACATACCCCACTGCGAATCCGGCGGCCAGCCATAGCGTTCACGATGAACAACTGCCTGTGCCATTTCATGGGCAAGATGCTGTGTAAAGGTTTCTTTTGATGCCATAATTATTACCCCTTTCGTCCTTATATTTAAAATTTTTATCAATAGAATGCTTTATTGCATTCCAAAGCCGTGCTTAGAAATCAATAGTGTGACCGCAACAGCCAAAATCGCAGAAGTTACTCGATATGCTATCGGTTCTCTAAAAAATAGCAATAGGCACGCCGAAAGCATAACGATTGCTAATCTTAATTTCACTTCTTTGCGTACAGCAACAAGTTCTTCCGCGTTCAAATGAAGGGCAGCATTATTTGCTGGTGCTAATCTTAAAATCAAGATAGAAGCAGCAGCGAGACAAATGAAATTTGATACCGGATGCAATCTCTTTGCAAACTCTAGTGACACGATCATTGTAAATGTTGAACCTAAAAGGCATCCCGTCGGCGTTTTAGCATGGTATCCACCTGTACGCATACGAATGAAGCGGAAGACCAGCAGAAAAAGGAAAGTGCTCCCCCATCCGTCAAAAAATGCACCCACTGGAAGCAGAAGAAGAAATGTAACCATTCCCATTAGGCGGCGCATCAAACCATATTGCAGCCAAGCAATCTGATCTGGTTCGATATAGTGCTTTTGTAAACAAAAAGCCGCTATCCTTGCCGCCAATGCTTCCATTTACGTCAACTCCTTACGCTGTTCATTTTATCAGCAGAAAATGATTACCGCCACAAAAATGTCACAAACGCAAAAAATATGACATAAACGCAAAATTTGAAAGATGGAGAAGCACTCAGTACAAAATCTCAGCAATCAGCCGAGTGATCAATTCCGTTTCCTCGGTTGTTGGTTTCGGAGCATTTTTGTGTCCTTGAGATCTTCTTTTCTTGGTTCGAATGTACGCTGTCAAGTCCATAAGCAATTGCACTTGCTCTGGGCTTAATTCCTTAAGCGATAGGACATTGCATTTCTCACCGCTTGTCAAATAATCCAACGAAACATTTAGAACGTCTGCCAGTGCAGCTGCCTCCGTCAGTCGCGGAACGGCAAGATCACTTTCGTATTTCCCCAGCACTGAATCTGAAAGTCGCAGGTTCGGATCAAACCCTTTTGCACGTTCAACCACCATCTGCTGCGTAAGATTTTTGTCTTTTCGCAGTTTTAACAGGCGTGGCCCAAAATCATACAACATAAGCGTTTTACCCTCCTTGCACAATATAAATATTTTACAATTCGGCGCCGTTTTAATTACGGAATCCGCTTGATTAAATTCCACAAACGTGGTATATAAAAAGAAATCTATTGACAAAACCCGGAGGATTCGTTATTTTGAAAACATACCCCAAACAAAAGATTGGCAGTCGAGCCTATATAGGAGAGAGTATGGTCAAGATTCTTATTTGTGACGATGATCAAACATTCGCACAGTCAATGTTCAAAAGGATCCTATCATTGCCGGCCTATTCCAGCAAATCCATGAAATTGAGCTGCTTAACTGATATTGCTGAAATGAGTGCTAACACTATCACGCAATATGACATTCTATTTCTCGATATCGACCTCGGTAAAGAAAGCGGGATTGATCTTGCAAGAAAGATGCGCAAGATGAATCCGGAAGCTGTATTGATTTTCGTAACAAATTTCAGCGAATATGCCCCTGAAGGGTATGAAGTGGATGCCTTTCGCTATCTTGCCAAATCCGAGTTGGAAAAGAAGCTGCCTACATATTTTGAAGATGCACTGGCAATGTGCCGCACCCGTCAGAGAAAAGTAGAGATTCTCTGTGAGGGTGAGAGTGTTCCTATCCCAGTCCAATCTCTTGCATGGATAGAAAGTCAGGGACGTGAACAGTATCTCCATTTGGTAGGCGGATGCCGTGAGCAGCTAATTACCCGATTAACTATGACGCAGCTTGAGGATCTGCTTGTCCCTCATGGATTTTTACGTATCCACAAGAGTTATCTTGTAAATATGGCGTATCTACAGTCTTTTCAAAGCACAAGTGCAGTTCTGACAGTCGGTCAAACGCTTCCTGTGGGGGCTCGTAGTTACCGCGACAATAAGCAAAAATTTGTAAGATGGCAGGCACAGCAACTATGGTAGTAGTCTGGGGTAATATTCTTAGCCTTATTGGCAACGCTTTTGCGCAGGCCGTTGAAATTCTTGTATTCGATGCATTCTTCACTCGCAACGAGAATACAAAAAATCGCTGGCTTTATATTTTATTATGGTGGGGCATTTCCACATTTTCAGCTATCGCGATTGGCACGAAATTCGGCTATACGTTCAAGATGCTTCAGGAAATTGCGTTCCTGTACATATTCTGTGTTTTCCTATACCAAAGCCGATGGGACCGAAGATTCTTCATCGTTGTAACCATTTATGCTGTTTTATTCTCCTACAGTCACTGGTTTGAGTCCTTTTGCCTATATGCTGGAAATTTGGACTACGAAGAATATATATGGAATGTTCCTCTATACTCCGTGCTATTCTTCGTTCGCGGGTTTATTTCCCTATTTGTTGCACTGATTATTAAAAAATATCATCATCCTCTACACGCAAGGACTCGTGCAAGCACTTGGGTTCCCTTATCGGCTGTCTTCCCTGTTTGCACACTGCTTGTGCTCAGGCAGGTATATACCTACCCGGAAGAGCAACGTGTATGGCAGATTTGTTTGTTGATTCTCGATCTTGTTGATATTGCTGCATTGATTTTATTGGACTATCTTGAAGAAAACGCGGAAAATCGTGAGAAGCTGATTGCTGCCAATGAACGCGCCCACGTTCAGGACGAAAATATCCAGGCTCTGAGTCAAGCATATGCAGGGCAAAGGAAAATGACGCACGACTTCCGAGCCAACCTCTCGACTTTATCTGAATTGCTGGAAAGTGAACGCATTGACGATGCCAAAGAATTTCTTTCAGAGTTGAATGTGCGCCAAAGTGAGCGAATTTTGCTTGTCAACAGCCATAATGCTGCTATTGATGCGGTTCTAAACCAAAAGGGATATATTGGGAAGAAGCAAGGCATCGATATGCGGTTTCGTGTCAATGATCTTTCCGCGCTGAGGCTTCCTCGTGTAGATGTGACTATTGTGCTGGGCAATTTGATTGATAATGCCATGGAAGCTTGTGCAGGCTTGTCCGAGCCAAACCGCTGGGTCAGCATTCAAATCCTTTACAGCGAGAATATGCTTTCTATTTTAATTATCAATCCCAGTAATATCGTTCAGATCAATGACGGTCATATTCCTACAACCAAGCAAGACCCCTTGCTTCATGGCTTTGGCATTGGGAACGTCAAAGACATTTTAGAAAAGTACCACGCCGAGTACCTCTTCACTTATGATGATGGGCGCTTTATTTTTAGCGCCGACTGGCCGGATATATCTGAATCACCTGTAAACACATCAATTCTCTCATAATCAATATTGCTTTTTAATCCTCTGTGCAGAACAACTCGCACAGAGGATTTTTGCATTCATGCACATTTTTTTGCGTATACGCAGGTTTAGTGGACTTTTGTAGAAAACTGTGCTATTTTGATGTCAAGATAACGCATAACTTACAACAGTTTCCTCCTCGGTATTAGGCATCGGCGCGCAGATGCTGAAATATTGTCCGAACATCAACCCTATTAAATCCATTAGATTGGAGGCTTATCAAATGTCAACGATGAAGAAACGCATCCCCATGTTCCTGCTCGCTCTTGCTATGATGGTAGCAATGGCGCTGCCCACATTCGCAGATAGTCCATCCGTTTATAGCAATTTGGGCGATTCCGTCTCCTCTGTGCAGAATACATACTACCAGTTGAACGCCGCCACTGAGGGGACACCTGTTGCAGGTACTCTTCTTACTATGTGGCACAATACTGGTAGCAACACCCAGCGCTGGGATATTGTCACGTGTCCGGGCACTGCTTACTATTGGTTCCAAAACGCAGCCAATAAGAGTGTCGTCATTTCTTATAATGGTAACACGCAAGCTCGTTTAGCCGCAAAAAACACCTCTACTTACGGCATCCAAACGCAGGGAATCAAGTCTGTTACTGAAGGGAACACCAGTGAGGGATTTGTTAAGCATGGCTTAGTTCTTCCTACATATGTGCTCTGTTTAACTGCCAGTCAGTGCAGCGATGGAAGTCAGGCCCAGTGGCTTGCGTCCAATGGGAAAAGCAATCAGTTATGGATTTACGCCAAATACTACTGATTCATACATAAATCGGCTTAATTAGAAATATTTTTCATGCTGTTGCGGCAAGTCTTTATGTCTTGCCGCAACAGCGTATATAAGGAGTCTTTGCATGAACAATCTTAAAATTTGTTTATTCTTAAGCGTACTTCTTCTTACTGCGTGTTCTGCCTCAAATGTATCCTCTCAAGCTAGCACTTCTATTGATAACGGAAATTCTACCAGCGATGTCGCTGATGTTCAATCTGAACATTCAGGAGAGCTTTCTTTAGTCACAAGTTACCTTGGTCCCGATTCCGAAGCCAGCACTGAGGATGGATTTTATCAAGCTATCCCAAATCCCCAAGGTGGAACTAACATTATGTACACAGATTACGCTACACAGAGTACATTATATTTATGCCCAGATCCTAATTGTCTACACAATAGCGACTCTTGTTCTTCTTGGTTCGACTCTTCAAGCGTTCAATTATTTTCCGTTCCATCTCAAATGTCCCTATACGCTATTGTAAGTTCAAGTGACAAATCTGATCTAATAAAATTGAGCCTTGATGGACTACAGCGAACCACATTGTACACATGCACCGGGCGAGAATCGTTCCAAGATGCCATCGTTGCCGATGAATCCAATATATATATCGCTCTAAGTAGCGTAAACTCAAATACCGCAATACCCACCAAACAACTGATACAGCTAAATGTATCTACTGGAAATTGCAAAGTTCTTCTTGATTATGAAGCACAAGATTGGCTATTTGGTGCATATTCAGATAATCTTCTAATTCTTTATTTTGAAAACGACTCTTTTACATATCGCAGTTACTCACTATCAGAAGGAACCTTAACCGACATATATTCATACGACTATCAAGACGGATCTCCTAACACGATTGCTCGACCTGTAGATAATTTTTTATATATTTTTGAACCCCAAGAAAGTGGTTCTGCTAAAGTTATTTGCCTTAATATGGAAACAAAATCAACGGCGGATCTCAACCTCTCCGTCCCATATTTTGGAACAGACGCAACGACTATTGGTTCTCCTTTTGACGACTATCTATATGTTACAACTCATGATTTCAACTCATCTTCTACAGTATCGTATCTCATCAACCGTATAACTGGAGAATACTCTCCAATAACTCTGTCATATATGCAAGGCGCAATTTCCGTCGGTGTCGAAGTTATTGCAAGTACTAGCGAATACTATTTAGTTAACACTGGCATTACGCCTGTTCCGATTATGCTCACTAGTAATGATGGATCGCAATATCAATCAGAAATCGACATGGTATCATATTCTCTTATAAAAAAAGACGATTACTTGAGTAATACCCCTGCTTATATTCCGATTACAAACCAATTTACCGCATAGCATAAGCCACCCTATAAAATGAGGCGTAATTGGTCTTATTTCATATTAATTTTCAATGTAGTATTCCTTTATGGCATGTTGCTTATGCGAAGGAGCTGTATGGTTTCGTTAATAATTAGCGATTTAAGGAAAACATTTTTTGTTTCTGCAAAACTATTATGCCCTAAAGGCCGCTCAATCAACAAGAAGGCGTTAGCTGGAATTTCGATTGAACTTAATTCGGGTCTTTACGGTCTCCTCGGCCCCAATGGTGCGGGAAAATCCACCTTAATCCATATCATAACTGGTAGTCTTGCCCCAGATTCCGGAGAGGTTCTCTGGTGCGGTAAGCCTGCATCAGGTATCGCTTTCCGCCGCATTCTTGGCTATATGCCGCAACAGCAGGGATTGTACGACAGCTATACCGGGCGGCGTTTTCTCGCCTACATGGCTGCCCTGAAAGAAATTCCTCGAAAAGCTGTTGCAGCCGAGGTAGATCGCGTAGCAGCCGCCGTAAATTTGACCGCCGAGTTGGACAAGCGTCTTTCTGCTTATTCCGGCGGCATGAAGCAGCGCCTGCTGTTGGCATCCGCCCTGCTTGGGGATCCGAAGTTGTTGATTTTAGACGAACCAACGGCAGGTCTTGACCCTAAAGAGCGCGTTCGGCTACGCGAACTACTGGCAGATATGGCTAAGGATCGAATCATCCTTGTGGCAACGCATGTCGTTTCGGATGTAGAAACGGTGGCAACCAAAGTTATCCTGTTGCGTGCTGGCAAGATTGTGGATGCCGCGCCCGTGCCGGAACTTATTAAAAAATATGCTCCCGGTCAAGGGCTGGAAGATGTATACCTGAACGTGTTTGGTGAGGGAGACGGTAAATGAGCCTGTTTTTTGCTGAACTCCGCAAAGTCTGGGGCAGCCGAGTGTTCCCTGCCCTGTTGGCTATACTGGCGGCTGCCAATCTCCTACTGCTGTGGATGGGTACTCGCCCCACGGCCAAACAGCCTCCCGCATCAGCCTATCACGCAGTAGGTGCCGAGCTTTCCGATAAAACCCTGGAAGAAAAAGGGACCTTTCTTCACGACAAATACACTGAGATAGAAAGCCTTGTGAAAATCGGGCAGTATTATCGGGAACAGGCTTACGGCGGCTATGGACTCACTCAGTATCGGCAGGACAACGCCGCTATGTTCGATGCCTATGAACAAGAGTACACAGATAAGACCTATACTCTGTTCACGGATAACTTGAACACAGAGTACCGCCTGTTCAGCCAGCTGCAAAGCGAATATGACACCGTGGCGGCCTACAGCGACTTTCTGGATGGCGTTCAGACCAAGGCATCCCAACTGTCCGGCATCTCAATTTTTCAAAACGACCGTACCGGGTACGATTTGAAAAACATCGAATTGACCGCACAGGTTTACGCCGGACTAACCGAGACACCCATAGATTATTACCCGCAGAAAGGTCTGTACACGGCCATCAGCTATGCGTTCACCGACCTTATCCTGCTGGCATCTATGCTCTTACTTGCGTTGATTCTTGTGCGCCAAGAGCGCGACAGCGGCTTGTTGAGTTTGATTCGTAGTCTCCCCGGTGGGCGGCTGAAAACGGCCATTGCAAAGCTGGCGGCATTTGCTGCCAGCTTATTGGTCGTTCTGATGGTGCTGTATGGGGTCAATCTTGCATACTGTTCGGCATTGTTCAGCCTTGGCCCCATGAGCCGCACGATTCAAAGCGTTCCGGCTTTGATGCGCTGTACCATGCAGATTACCGTTGGCCAGTATCTTTTTCGGTTTTTACTTGCTAAGTGGGCCGGTGCGTTTGTGATGGGGCTGTGGGTCATGCTGGCTGCCCTTATCGCCAAACGTGCTGCGGCCGGTTGGATTGGTGCGTTGGCGCTGCCTTTGGCGATGTATGGTATCCGTACCGCGATTCCTGCCACGAGCCATTTGAATGTCATAAAGTATGCCAATATGGTAAGCCTGCTGCAGACCAACGAGCTGCTGGGAAACTACCGGAATCTTTTCTGGTTTGGTAATCCTGTCAGCCTGCCGTTGGTCGAATGGTTGACGGCAGCCGTTTTTGGCGGCAGCTTGTTTGTGGCATTCTGTACGGTATTTGCCAAGGCACAGCTACTGCCGGCTGCCAAGCACAGCTTTGCACTTCCGTTTTCCCGTAAAACGCGTGCGACCTCTGTTACCCATGAAGAGGGCAGGAAGTTATTGCTGATGAATGGAGCCGCAGTATTCTTGGCAGCGTTTCTGGTGTTTGGAATCTATCAGGGCGTGACGGCGGAGAGCTACATAGACGCGGACGAAATTTACTATGCCTATTATATGAAGCACATTTCCGGCCCGTGGAGCGAAGAAAGCCGCGACTGGATACGGAATCGGCGTAACGAGTTTATTCCCATGCTGGAGACACAGAAGCGTGTCAACAGCGGCGAATTGAGCAGTGATGCGTTGCTGGCCTACAGTTCACTGCAGCAGAAATATTCTGTCTATCAGCGTGTAGTGCAGTCCAACATCAATTACTATCTGAAAGAGAATCCCGGTGCATGGCTTGTCTATGAAACCGGATATAAAAAGCTGTTCGGCTTTACCGGCACCGGCGATGTACAGGATACACTTCTGGCGGGGCTGCTGTGTGCGCTGTGCTTCAGCGGCTTATTTGCAATGGAACGCAAAGGCGGCATGGATGAGATTCTGGCAACCACATCACTGGGCCGCAAACACACTGTAAAGGCAAAGCTGCGGCAAAGTACCGCTGTGGCAGCGGTTATATCGTTCGGAACCGTTCTGCCCCACCTGTGGCAGGTGCTGCGTGACTATGGCTTGCCCTCTTTGCTGGGACCTGCGATGAGTATTTCCGACTTGCAGGCTGTACCCAAGTTTATAACCCTGTCGGATTTGCTGATTTTCTGGTTAATCTGCCGTTTTGCCGCCTGCCTCTGCATGAGCCGGATCACCTTATGGCTTGGACAGAAATTGGGGAATTTGCTGACTGCGCTCTTTATCAGTGCAGTTGCCTATTGCCTGCCCGCGCTGCTGAGCCTTTCCGGAATGAAAAATGGCATCGAGTGGCTGGGATTCTATCCTCTATTCCATGCTGCAGCGCTCTGGCAAAACCAAGGCTATAACGCCAACGGAGAAAGCTACAACGCAATGTGGATTCCGATTTTTCTGGTATGCGCAGCATTCTTCCTCGCATGGGCGATTGGTCAGGCCCTTATTGATGACTATGACATGATAGGTGTTCCAGATGAAGTATTATAAAAATCTGTCCATCGATGAAAGTAATTTCTCCGTTCAAAGGCAAGGCTGCCGCATTCACCTAACAACCACAGAATATCAACTATTCATTACGCTGCTCGACCATTCTGGGCACATCTGCTCCCGAAACTTTCTGCTGGCATCTGCATGGAATATCACCGTGCCGATTCAGACGCGAACGGTTGATGTGCATATCGCAAAGCTGCGGAAGAAACTGAATCTAGGCCCGGATGATTTAAAAACCGT
This sequence comes from uncultured Oscillospiraceae bacterium, assembly GCA_900539695.1. Lineage (GTDB taxonomy): Bacteria > Bacillota > Clostridia > Oscillospirales > Ruminococcaceae > Gemmiger. The sequence continues at coordinate 171,278 of UQDG01000001.1, read as the reverse complement.
AATGGGACGGGGGTATGCACTTTCTATGCACGAAAGCTGTAGAGCAAATCGCTCATTATGAGAGTCGCTTTATTCTGATTGCCGATATGGAGGTAAAGATGGATAAATTATACTGGGGTGCTGTCGTAATTTTTGCAATAGGCTGGTATATTGAGCAACGTATGTATGTGGATGGCTACACACGGCGCAAACGCGATCCGTATAAGCCAATTGATTATTTAGGTGTGTTCAGCATCGGCGAATTTGTCGGTTACCTTATACGGAGTCTTGTTGCCCCTGCATTTGTATGGTTTCCTGACATTCTTATTGGGATGCCCGACAACCTTATTCAAGCCATTGCAGCTGTGTGGTTGGTTGTGATGTCCATTTTTGTTCCCACCGTGATTGAGCGTGCGATTGACGGGTTCTAATAATAGCTTGGTCCTTGCACAACTTACCAATGCCCTTGTAAACAAAACCAAAATCCGCATCGATATTGCCGACATGTGCGATTTCGATGCGGATTTTTTCTTTTTCTTTGCAAATTGTGCGTCAAAATCATTGATTTCTCTCTGTTTAGTAATTGAAAGAATTCTTTCGACAAACTAAAACAGGGAGTATTTTTATGCCATTCAAAAGACAGAAATCCAATGTATCCCCGCATTACCATGACACACGGACGCTTTTGAGGAAGTACCGGGATGTCATGTGGAATTTGGAAGTATCAGATCTCGATTTGCAAGAGGAATTCAAGGCCGAATATGGGCTGTCCACGGACGCACTGTTTGTTGACAGCGAGGTCAACAAGGGCGGCAACCGGCTGGAAAGCTATGCCCGCGCCTTGGAACGCAGCAAAAAAATGATGCAGATCATCGACACCGCGATTGACCTGATGCGCCGCAAACACAAAAAGGGCGAGTTTTATTACTGGATTTTGTACTATGCCTATCTCTCCCCGCAGCAGTGCGAGAATGCGGGTGCAATTTTGCAGTTGCTCGAAACCAAGGGTATCTCCATTTCTCTGCGCACCTACTATGTTCACCGGGATGAAGCTATTGAGGTTCTCAGTTCGATTTTGTGGGGCTACACTTCCCAGGACTGCGAGAAAATCACCAATTTGCTGACACCCGATTGACCCTACACAACCTTCGCAATAAATCTGCGTTGCAAAGCTGTGCCGACGACTTTATTCTGTATAGAACAGAAAACGCCCGCGCTTGTCAGGCGCGGGCGTTATAAAAAGGAGAAACCGCGATTTTGCTTTACGCAAAACGCAGAATGAGAAGGGGGTATCAGGTTTTTATCAGCAGTATTTCTCAATTACTTTCTGCATAGCATCCCAGTTTTCTTCCATGCCGGAGGTCAGCTTGAACTGGGTGCGGGCGCGGTTAAGGTTCTGCTGTTCATAGTTAATGTGGAAGTAGTGGTCTCCCTCGAGATAATCGGAGAGGAAGCGCATGCCGCATTCCATTGTCATCAGCTTGGCGCCCCAGGGCAGGGTCTGTTTCTCTAAAGGCGTGAACGCCTCCCCTGCTGCCTGCAAGAAGCCCTTGGTGTAAATTTCAAACAGTTCCATGCTAAAATTCACTTTCGAGAGGTCAGCTTCATCCTCGGCGCAATGGTTGGCACCGAAGCGGATGGAATCGCCGAAGTCATTGGCGGCAAGGCCCGGCATGACGGTGTCAAGGTCGATGACGCAAAGGCCCTCCCCCGTCGTTTTGTCGAGCAGGATATTGTTCAGCTTGGTATCGTTGTGGGTGACGCGCAGCGGTAGCTTGCCCGCCGCCAGCAGATCCACCATCACATGATAATCAGCTTCGCGGGCGCAGACAAACTCGATCTCGCGCCGCACCTGGGCGGCGCGGCCCATGCGGTCCTCGGCTACAGCGCGCTGGAAATCAGCGAAGCGCTTGGGTGTGTCGTGGAAGTGTGGGATCGTCTCATGGAGGGTGTGGGCCGGATAAGCGGCAAGCTGATGCTGGAAATTGCCGAACGCAACGGCGCTTTGGTAAAAATCCTCGGCAGATTGCACCTGCTGCAAGCAGACGGTGTTCTCCACAAAATCATAGACACGCCAGCAGCTGCCATCGGCGGCTTGGTAATAAGGCTTTTCTGCCGCAGTAGGCACTACATGGAGCGTGGCACGCGCAGGGTCAGCCCCGCGCTGTTTAGCTTTTTCACGCAGAAAATCCGTTACGCCGCAGATATTTTCCATCAAGCCGGCGGGGTCCTTGAAGGTATCGGTGTTGATCTTTTGCAGGATGTAGCGCTTTGCGCCCTGCGCAGACGTTACCGTGAGGGCATACGTCTGGTTGATATGCCCCTCGCCATAGGGAACCGGCTCGGACACCGAACCGTTCCACCGCCAGGCGGCTAAAATCTCATTCATCATAAAATATCCTCTCAGTTTTTGTTTATGCCGCGATGCTGTACAGCACGACACCGGCCATGGCAGCCCCCGCCATGACCTTGATGGGACTGGGCTTCCACTTACGCAGAATAAAGAAGCCCACAAGGAAAACAGCCAGGGCAATCAGATCCATGCTGCCCAAATCAGCCGGGAAAGTGCGCTGCCCGTACAGGGCCATGCACAACAGGGAGATGCCGGCGGAAGCGATCATGGCAATAACAGCAGGCCGCAGCCCGGCCAGGATGCCCTGCATAACGCTTAGACCGCGGAAACGGTAATACACGTAGGCCAGCGTCATGACGATGACGCAGGACGGGAAAATACAGCCGATCGTGGCAATCAGTGCCCCCGGCAGACCCGCCACCTGAATACCAACAAACGTAGCAGCGTTTACGGCGATGGGGCCGGGGGTCATTTCGGCAATGGCCATAATGTCCGCGAAGCCCGTCATCGTCAGCCAGGGGTGAATATCCACGACTTGGTTTTGAATCAGGGGCATGGCCGCATAGCCGCCGCCGATGCTGAACAGGCCGATTTGGAAAAAGCTCCAGAACAGTTCCAGGTAGATCATTTGTCGTCCTCCCGCTTTTGCAGATACAGAGTATCCAGTGCGCCGATGACACCGCAGACCAAAATAATTAAAATGATATTCACCGAGAAGAAACGGGTCGCCAAAAAAGCCGCCAGCATGACCGCGATGGGCAGCCAGCGCTTCTTTTTCAGGATGGGCCACGCCATATTGATGACCACATCAAAGACAACCGCCGCCACACCGGCCAGCATACCGGCCATCGCCATACTCACATACTTGTTGGAGCGGAACGCCTGATAAAACGCGGAGATAATGGAAATGATGATAAGCGGCGGCAAGGCTGCCCCCACCACGGTAATCAGCGCACCGGGGATGCCTGCCACATGGTAGCCCACCAGAATCGAGGCATTGATGGCAATAGAGCCGGGGCTGGATTGGGCAATCGCCGTCAGGTCCAGCATTTCTTCTTCCTCGATCCAGCGCAGTTCTTTCACGAAGCGCTCGCGCATCAGGGGGATAATGACGAAGCCGCCGCCGAAGGTGCAGGCGCTCAACTTAAAGGTAGAGAGAAACAGCTGCCAGTATTTATTTTTCTTGTCCAATAGAATCTGTCTCCTTTTCAGCGGTACATTTGAACGGCGCGGACCATCTCGCACAGGCGCGGTTCCGCATAGGCAAAAAACTTTTGCAGGGCTTTGCAGTAGTAACTGCGCTGCGCAGTGTCGGTAGCATTGCGGTCGCGCTTGCAGCCGCCGCGGCACAGGCGGATCCATCTGCACTGCCGGCACTCTGCGGGGATCTGCCAGCCGTCTGTGATAAATGTCTGCATTTTCTTGCCGGTAAGCAGCGATTGCAGGGTGTCGTTTTGCACAGTTCCAAGTTTATAGGCATCCAGGCAGAAGAAGTCGCACGGGTACACGGCACCGCTACCCTCCACAACCATATAGGCACCGCAAGTACCGGTCGTGGAGCAGGTCCCCGCAGGGCTGCCCATAAGCAGATGAATATAATCCTCAAACAAACGGATGCTGATATAGGTGCTGGTTTTCCAGTCCCGATACCAGGCATCAAACATGGCACACAGGAACTGCGCGTACAGCTCCGGTGTTAAGGAGTAGTTCTGCTGCCCTTGCGGCGTATCCAACGGGTCCAGACAGGGAATGAACTGCAAATAGCGCACCCCCGTGGCTTTCATGGATTTATACACGCGCTCCGCCTTTTTGGCCAGCCGCTTGGTGACGACACACAAAAGGTTGCACTCCACGCCGCAGCGGCGCAGCAGTTTGATCGTCTGCGTGATTTTATCCCATGTCCCGTTCCCCTGTGCGTCCGGGCGCAGGGCATCATGGACATCCGGGGTGCCATCCAAGCTGATGCCCACGAGAAAATGGTCTTTGCTGAAAAATTCAGCCCATTCCTCGGTAATGGCAAGGCCGTTTGTCTGGATGGCGTACTGTACGGTGACGCGCTTCTGGTTGTACTTTCGCACCGTCTGCGTAAAGAAGCGGAAAAAATCCAGCCCGGCCAGGGTTGGCTCCCCGCCCTGAAAGGCAAACGAAACAAAGCCGCCCTGCTCAATTTCCACAAAGCAGCGCTGAATCAGCGTCTCGGCAGTCGCCCGCGTCATCATGCAGTCTTCGGGGTTCACGCGGTTTTGCTGCTCATCCCGGTAAAAGCAATATTGGCAGCGCATGTTGCAGTAGCCTGCGGCTGGTTTTATCAGGAATTGAAGCTGCTTCATAGCACCTCGGTATGCTGCAATACGGTCACGGGTGTTTTGCCCACAAGCAGGCTGTGGCCGTCGGTGTAGCCCTCTTCGCGGTTTTTCAGTGCGTTGATGAGAAGTTCGCGCAGCTCGGCTACGCGCGCTGGGTGTTCGTCCAGCACATTCTTGTTCTCGTGCGGGTCGTTGCGCAAATCAAAGTACAGCTCCCGCCCGGTCTGGGAGTACCAGATGTATTTATCCTCTTTTGTCAGGATGAAATGCATGGAATCCTCGCCAAGCGTATGCTCGCCGTGCAGATATTCACGCTCAACAGGGTGCAGCAGGCTCGTGCCGTCCACGGTTTCGGGGATCGGTGTGCCCGCCAGTTCCAGCAGCGTGGGCATAACATCCCGCAGCTCGGCCAAATCGGTGCGGACCGTGCCGTGCTTGCCGACATAACGCTCCGGCCCGGAGATAAACAGCGGCACATGGATGCTGCCCTGAAACGGCTTGGCTTTTTGGAACATCAGGTGGTCACCCAGCATCTCGCCGTGGTCGGAGACAAACAGAATAATCGTATTGTCCATAATCTGTTCCTCCACCAACGCGGAGACTAAGCGCCCGATTTGGTGATCCATGTGGGTAATCGCCGCATAGTAGCCCGCCCGCAGCTGCTGGATGTAGCTCTCATCCGAGGGTGCCGTCTGGGCATGGTAGCTGTGGCCGTCACGTTCCCAGCGGACGCAGTCGTTCCAGTCGCCGCGCCAAGGCTCGGCCAGCGGCTTATCTTTGTACAAATTCAGGTAGTATTCCGGGGCATCCAGCGGCGGGTGCGGCCGCACAAAGCTGGCCATCAAAAAGAACGGCTTCGAGCGGTCACGGCGGCGCAGGAAATCCCGGCACTCGCTGGCGACCCAGTTGGTAGGATGGTACTTTTCCTCGTAGATCCAGGGGCGCACGACCCAGCTGTTGCAGTCAAGGCCGGTGTCCACGGGGTCGGCATCCACGCCAAGCTGCTGTTTGAGCCACCAATAATAATCATCGGCCACGCGCTGGTCCTCATAACTGGGCGTGGTGGGGCGGCGGTAGGCATGGAGATAGCCGTCATGCAGTCGCACATCGTTAAAGCCCAGGTTGTTGCGCAGCGGATGGACGTGCATTTTGCCGACGCACTGGGTATAGTAGCCCGCCTTGCTCAGTTCCCCGGCCAGCGTGTGGGGGTACTCCCACGGGATCAAATCTTCGTAGCCAACGCGGCCCGTGTGCTCCTGGGACATGCCGGTATACAGCGTGGCGCGGGCGGGAACGCAGGTCGGGCAGGCGGAATAGGCGTTTTCATAGCGCACACCCTCGGCGGCCAGGGCATCCAAAAACGGCGTTTTCACATCCGGATGCCCGGCAATACCCAGGCAGTCGCCGCGCATCTGGTCTGCCATAAGCAGGATAATATTGGGACGTTTATCCATAATAAACCCCTTATCATTGTTTTTGCAGGTAAAGGCGTGCCGCACAAACACGGCACGCCTTTGTCTGTTTTACAGATTATACCACTTGATCTCGTTCGCGTCCATGTGCAGGTCGAAGCTGCTGCCATCGCCGGTATAAACGGTGGTATCCTGCGGCTCGTAGGTGTTGTTTACCACGCAATACTTGCCGTTCTTGACGTAGGCATGTACTTCGACATTGTAGTTCGTGCTGAACCACTTGTGCAGGTCGGCCTCATCGTGGGCAGCCCACAGAATAGCGCGGTACAGCACGCGGTTGTTCACAAAGCTGTAGGGCAGGCCGCTGATGTACACGCCGCGGCCCTTGCCATACTCGTGCGCGGCCATCTGCACTTCCTTGTCGCGCTGAATCAGAATCTCGGTGCCTTCCAGCGCAAAGATGCTCTTCTTCCCCTCGCCGAAGTCCACGTCATGGTCGGGGCAGTCGGTCAGAATAAAGTGGTCACGGTGCTCGTCCCAGTTGTACTTGTCGTAGTTAAGCGTGAAGCCGGTTTCTTTCTCCACGCCGAGCGGTGCGGACAGCTGCAAATAGCGCCCCTGATACTGGTGACCGCCGGGTTCGCCGACACCGATCAGACCGCCGCCACGATGGACAAAGCCCTTGACAGCAGAGGAAATTTCCGGGTCCTCCCAGACCTTGCCGCCGGTGTGGGCAGTGTCGCCGTCGCCGACGTTGATAAGGACGTCAATGCCGTCCAGCACCTTCGGGTCGGCCTTGATGTCGTCAAAACTGATAAACTTCACATCGAACGGTGCGCCGGACAACGCTTCGATCACGCCCGCATAGCTGTAATTCTGCTTCTGGTACAGCGCATGGTGGACCATATGGCAACCCCACGCGCGCTGCTGCCCCCAGCTGTTCAGCACAGCCACGGTCTTGACGCAGTAGGGCGTCGTGCCCTTGATGTTCTCATACAACTCACGGAACTCGTCGCAGACGCTCTCGACATAGTCGAGGAACTCCGGGAACTCGCAGGCCAGCTTCAGGTAGCCGCCGTAGCCGATGCGGTCAATGGGCTTGCGCAGGATGGCGCGGCGGGCGGTGACCCAGTTCTCCTTGGCCTCGCGCACAGGGTCGCCGCCCTCGTGGAAGGTATCGGGGAAGAAGTAGGGCAGGAAGCGTCCCTCGGTGTACTTGACGCCGGGGATGTCGGAAATCAGGCGCAGGGTGCTGCCGTTGCCGACGCTGCCGACGATGGCATCGACGCCGGATTTCTGAAATTCCGGCATGAACGGCTCACAGCCGATCCAATGGTCGCCCAAGAACATCATGGCTTCCTTGCCGTATTCGTGGACGATGTCGGTCATTTCTTTCATCAGACCGGCCACCTCACGGCGCTGGAACGCCTGAAAGTCCTTGTATTCCTTGCTGGGTACGCGGTACTGGTTGTTGTAGTAGCCTTGGTCGATGATGAACTCCGGGCGGAACTTGTAGCCGACTTCTTTCTCGAACTGCTCCAAAATGTAGGGGCAGACGGAAGCAGAGTAGCCGTACCAGTCAACATACTTCTCGCGGCGCAGCTCGTCAAACACCAGCGTGAACAGGTGGAAGAAGGTCGTAAAGCGCACAACGTTGACATAGGGGTGGCTTTCCAGATACTTGCGCAGACGGCGCAGGGTGTAGGCGTGGGTCTTGGGCTGGCGCACATCGAACGGGATCTGGTGTTCGACATCCTTCCAGTCATTGATGACCGAGTTGTACATGTGGACGGGGTCCCAGATCAGGTACGCCAAAAAGCTGACCGTGTACTCGTGGTAGGCGGCGGGGGGGTCGATGACAACGCTTTCGCGGGCGGCATCATAGTGCCAGTCGGCGGTGGGGACAGGCTCGCCCGTCGTGCGGTCCATGACCTCCCACCAGCGGGCAATATCGTCATGGTCGTTGACTTTCATCAGTTCACGGCTGATGCCCGTCATCAGGGGGATGGTCAGCGCACCGCCTTCAGCGGTGTAGAACGGGGTCATGATGTAGCACTGCTGGGTTTCGTCGGGGTTGGCCTTTGCCCATGCGTTGTCCTTACGGGTAGTGTAATAGGTGGCGTAAATCTTTGCGCCGGTGTCCTTTAGCTCCTGCGGGAACTCAGTGCCATCGCAGTCGCGGATGGCATCCGCGCCCCAGCGCTTCAACAGGTCGAGGGTTTCAGACACTGCGTCCGTATCAGTGGGAATCGTCACGCGGCCCATTTTTCTTACATCATTCATATAAGGATTCTCCTTGAAACGTAATATTTTGAATGGAGGAAAGTCAAATCAGCCCTTAACGCCGCCACTGGTAGCACCGACAATAATCTTTTCAGACAGGAAAAGATACAGCAGGAAAGTAGGCATGAACACAATGATAACTGCGGCAAACATAGCACCGTACTGGCCGGAATATTTCATTGCGTTGACAATCTGCAACAAGCCGACACCAACAGGGGTCATAGAATCGCTGGTAGTGAAAATCAACGCCATGAAGAACTCGTTCCACACAGACATGAAGTTGAAAATCGTAACCGTAATAATGGCGGGCTGAACCAGCGGCAGCATAATCTGCCAGAACGTCCGAGAATGGCTGCATCCGTCAATGTAGGCCGCCTCCTCATAAGACCGGGACAGTGAGGAGAAGAAATCCAGTAGGTAAATCGTGGTATACGGTACGCGCAGCATAATGTACAGCACAACCAACAGCACGCGCCCCTTGATGCCCCACTGCACAGCCAAAGAGTAGAGAGGCATGATGATCATAATGGTGGGAACACTCATGGCAATGACCAAGCCGATACGGATGGCCTTACCGCCGACAAACTTCCAGCGAGAAAGCACATAAGCACCGGGCGCGGAAATAAGCAATACGCCCACACAGGAAACAATGGCATAAACCAAGCTGTTGAAGAAATACAGCGATACATTTTGGGTGTTCCAAGCTGTGACGTAGTTATCCCACTTCAGGCCATTGGAAAAGTCCATAACACGGCCCGTCAGAATTTCCTTTGTTGAGGAAAGGCTGGCGCAGACAATCCAGAACAGGATGGCAGCCGTAAGCGCGACCCACGCGCAAATAATGATATAACCGGGCAGAAGCTGAAGCTCTTTCTTCCAGTTGATTCTATCGTGATATTTTCCCATAACTGCTCTCCTACCTTAATACTCCAGATCCGAGTCTTTCAAGATCAGGTTGGTGATAACGTACACAGCAATGATAATCAAAGTCAGCACAACGCCAATCGCTGCGCCTGCACCAGCATCGCGCTCGACAACGCCCTTGCCGCCAAACACCGTATCATACAGGTACACAACGGGCACAATGGTGGCCGTTTCCGTGTTGATGGGGGAGAACATCTTCGTCCACAGGAAGAATGTGGTAGCATTGATGCTCCAGAAAGTAACGCAGGTACGGATGACGCCTTTCAGCAGGGGCAGCGTAATCTGGAAGAAGCGGTCAAAGATATTCGCGCCGTCGATAGTGGCAGCTTCGTACAAATCCTGCGGGATACCTTCGATGCCGCTGATGAAAATCAGCATATAGTAACCAACACTGCCAAAAATGAAAGCAATCATCATAGCCCAGAAAATCAGGTCCGTACCCAGCCAGCGGACATTCTCGCCGCCGAATGCTTTGACGATCTGGTTCAGCAGACCATAATCATAGTTGAACACATACTGAATCCACATGGTGGCCAGTGCCACGGCGCTGATGATATTGGGCATATAAATGGCGGCCTTGAAGAATTTTGCGCCGCGGATGCCACTGGTCAAAATCACGGCCATCAACATGGACAGGCACATGGTAATGATGCCGCCTACCAGCCAAATCATCACCATGTTTTTTATGGAACTGATAAAACCGGCATTGCGCAGGATTTTGAAATAGTTTTGCAGCCCATAGAAGCTCCATGTGCTTGTAGATGCCGTAAGGCTCTCTACCTTAAAGAAACTCATGATAACTGTCCGAACGACCGGATAGACATACATGAACAACAGGCAAAGAACGGTGGGCAGAATGAATAGGAAAATCATTGTCTTGTTCTTTTTCATACTGGTAATACCTCAAAAATGAAATGTCATAAGCAAAGGCGGCACCCATTCAGGTGCCGCCTCCGTTCAGATTGAGGGAATCCTGAATAAATCTATGGCAGCCGCACCGCTTAACGGCGTACTGAGATTTATTATAGGATTAGCCGCACAGGGTATCCAGATAAGCGCAGTAGTCAGCGCCGGTTGCGTACTTGCCTTCGAACAGCTCGATCATGGAGCTCTTGATGGAGGACCAGCCGTCCAGCGTGTTCAGAGAACCGCACCAGCTCATCGGGGTGGTGGTGTTCTTCAGCGTCTCAACAGAGCCGGCCAGGACAGACTCTTTCAGGCGGGTGTCAGCGGGAATCTGGCCGCCGTTGTCAACCAGTTCCTGACCGCAAGTGCCGGTAACGATGGTCATAATGAAGTCAAATGCAGCCTGCGGGTTCTCGCAGTTAGAGGAGATGGCCAGAGAGTTTGCACCGGCGTAAGCAGAAGCATCAACATTGCCCTCGACTTCGGGATAGTTGAAGAAGCCCCAGTTTACAGGCTCACCAACCGCAGCGTCAACCTCAGAAGTGACATAGTTTGCGCAAACAACCATAGCAGCCGTGCCAAGGCCAACCTTGGTCTGGCTGGCGGGGTAGGCATCAGGTGCGCCTTCGGCCAGATAACCAGCGTTCACGAAATCAATGATTTCCTGCGCAGCCGCCACAGCAGCTTCATTATCAGCCCAGCCGCCGTTCTTGCCCAGTTCAGCAATGGCGTCCTCACCCAGATGACGGACCAGATGGTTGTAGAAGTTGAAGTTTGCGTAAGCACCGTCCAGCGCCAGCGGCTCATAGCCGTTGTCTTTCAGGGTCTGGCAGACAGTCAGGAACTCATCCCAAGTCTTGGGGGTGTCGGTAATGCCACAGGCATCGAAAGCGTCCTTGTTGTAGAAGATACCGCCAATCTGGGGCTGCTCTACGATGGAGTTCAGGTAGCCAGCCCATTCTTTGGACTGATCGTTAAAGCAAGCGTAGCTGAAGTCATCATAACCGACAGCGTCTGCCATCTCGGTCAGGTCGTAGGTGTAGGGAGCGTAAGCGTGGCCGATACGGTTGTAATCATCCTCGAAGATGTCCAGTTTTTCGCCAGATTCCAGCGCGGCAGAAATCAGGGTGTTGACATCGCGGCCTTTCCACTCGATGTTGACGTGTGCGCCAGTTTCAGCCTCGAAAGCGTCAGCGGCGGCCTGAATTGCATTTGCCTGAACCTCACCGGCAGACCACATAGACCACATGGTCAACTCAACGCCCTCATACTTCTTGCCATCAGTAGCCGTAGACTCGGCAGCCGTGGATTCAGCCGGAGCAGTAGAGGTAGCTTCCGAACTTTGAGCGCTGCCACCACAAGCAGCCAGAGATGCTGCCATAGCAGAAGCCATCAAAAGTGCAACGATCTTCTTCATTTGTGTTTTCCTCCTAAGTGTAATTTCTATGTCGGGATTTCATCCCTTTCGCGGTGACTTAAGTGTAGTGCTTTTCACATCATTTATCAATTATTATATTGCTCATCATTTTAGCAATATTGTTATTCACCGTTTTTTCGGCACAACGTCCGACTTTCGCGTCTGAAAATTGTGCACTTTACACGTTTGTATTTCGAAACAAAGCAACATATTGATAAAATCGCCCAAAAAATTCGTTGCATTTTTCGGACGTGTGCCATATAATAGAATTATGACAATATATCAAAAAGTTCGGAGGCCTCGCCATGAGCCACATCAACTATGCTTTCAACCCGGAGGATGACGCACTCCCCCGCGACAAGATGAAGCTGCGCAATATAGCCTCTACAAAATACAGCGGCGATTGGCCCTCCATCCCACATTCCCATAGCTACGCAGAGCTATTTTATATTGTCGATGGCGAGGGGCAGTTTCAGATCAATGACAAGCTGTTCCCCGTGCAGGCGCACCAGCTGGTCGTGGTCAATCCCAACGTCATCCACACCGAAGTCAGCTTTGAATCACACCCGTTGGAATATATTGTGCTTGGCATCGAAGGGCTGGAATTTACGATTTCCGATGCCGCCGAGGGCAGCTTTTGCATTTATACCTTTAAAGAGGATAACGATGTGCTGGTCTGTATGCGCAAGATCCTGCGGGAAATGCAGAACCGAGAGTCGAGTTTCCAGATACTTTGCCAGGCCTACATGGATATTATCGTTGTACAGCTGATGCGCAACGCCAGTGTTTCGGCTGTGCCGATCCACTCCCGCCTGCCTGCCAACCGCCAGTGTGCAACGGTAAAGCGCTACATTGACCACCATTATAAGGAAAATATCACGCTGGACCAGCTGGCAGAAAAGGTCAGCATCACCAAATATTATATGGTACACGCCTTTAAGCGCGAATACGGTGTTTCGCCCATCAATTATATCATCAACTGCCGCATAAAAGAAGGAAAGCGTCTCCTGGCCGAGACGGACCTTTCTCTCTCTCAGATCGCAGCTATTCTGGGCTTTTCTTCTTCCAGCTACTTCTCCCAAACTTTCCGCAATGCAGAAGGAACCTCGCCAACAGAGTACCGGAAAGCAAACCAGGTGAAATTTTAACATTTGTTTTCGTTTAATAGGTTTTCCCTTTATGGCCGAAATTTCACAAAAGACTGCCATCGGGTCTGCGCCAATACCATTTTGTATCAGTTGAAACCGGAAATGATGGTGCCCAATGTTATCTGCGCTGCCAATATAGTCAATCACTTCCCCGCCGTTTTCGCTTCACCTGCGGTAACGGCGCTTTGCGTTATATGGGAATATCTATATTACTGTCTTGCCTCTCCAAGTATCAACCGCACAAGGAATTTTGTACAGGAACTGGTTTTGTGATAAAAATAGGGTTGCCGTCTCATGACAGCTCTATTTTCATTTCTACGTTTGAATATCTTTTGTTGCTGGCATCACTGTCCTATGCTACAAAATTGCGAGAAAATCACCAATCTCCTTACCCCTGATTGAACCTGCACAACATCCGCAATACATCCGCAGAGCGAAAGCCTTTTTTCCTGCACAGCCAATTTGTTATTATGGTAATGGTCTACTTTTGGCAACTCATAAAGCATTTTTACACACAGGAGGTTTCAATGATCAAGAAAAACACGTATTCTTTTTACCACAAGCGCATAAGGACAGCCCTTTGCGCTGTCCTATGCAGTGTACTGACCGCAATGCCCGCTTTTGCAACCGGCGAGGATAATTCTCCCACCGCCGCAGCCAGCACAACCGTCTGGACGAAAGCCAGCGAGATCATGCAGGATGTCTACTCGCAAATCATCTCTATCTCCACCGTCACAGCTGTAGTCTGCGCCGCCGTTGCCCTGCTGCTGATGAACTTTTCCAAGAACGGCAAGACCGTGGATGATTCCCGCGCATGGCTTAAGCGCATTGCCATCACCTGGGCGATTCTGAACGGTCTCGGCTTCATCATGGCCTACGTTACGCCGTTCTTCCAGGGCGGCACTTGGAATCCGTAAACCTGCGCGGAATTGCAGCAAGGAGGTGAACGCCTTTGGGCATTTTAGATGGCATTGTGGATTGGCTGGCAACGCAGGTGATGAATTTGCTGGATTTGGCATCAACATCAGTACTTGGCGCGCTGGGCTGCAATATTGATACGTTCAAGCGGTACTTTCCTGCCGCATCGTCCATGTACGAGATTTTTATCTGGACAGCCATTGGGCTGGTGCTGCTAAACCTTGTGTGGCAGCTTTACCGCTGCTATGGCGCAGGGTTTGACATTGACACCGAGAATCCCATCAATCTGGTGGTGCGCTCTGTAATTTTCCTGCTTCTGATTTGGTATTGCGATGACATCGTCAACCTTGCCTTGCAGATCGGCGGCACGCCCTACACCTGGATTCTGGACAGCAGCCTGCCCGGCGTGCAGTTTGGAGACTTCAATTCCGTGCTACTCATCATCATTGGCGTGATTGCCAACGGTTCTGTGGCCTTGATTGCACTGATTCTCGTTGTGATTCTGGCTTGGAACTACTTAAAGCTGCTTTTGGAAGCCGCCGAGCGATACGTTGTACTGGGAATTCTGGTTTTCACCGCACCCCTTGCCTTTGCTATGGGCGCGGCGCGTGGCACAAACAACATTTTCAAAAGCTGGTGCCGAATGTTCAGTGGGCAGCTTCTGCTGCTGATTATGAACGCATGGTGCTTAAAACTGTTCGTCAATATGGTCGGTGAGTTTCTCGCCAATCCGCTGTCCTTATAGGAGATTTTTTACATGAAAAAAACTCTGTTTACCCTATTCACCGCCATCAACCTTGCGCTTCTGTACTGTCCGGCCGCTTTTGCTTTGACCGAGGATGAAGCTGCTGCGGCCGTAGACGCGCATGGCAAGGATGCCGTCTCCGGCAATCTGTTCCTGTGGTTGCTGTGTGCTATCGCTTTTCTGAAAGTCAGCACCAAGCTGGACGGTATTCTGCACTCATTGGGCATCGGCGTTTCACGCTCGCCCGGCTCGATGTTGTCTGAGGCGCTACTGGCTTTTCGCGGTTTTGAAATCGGCAAAGCCTTTATGGGGCTGGGCGCTGCCAAAGCCGCCGCTTCAACAGCCACCACAAAAGTCACACCCGGCAATACCTTTGCAGGCGGGCTTTCCGGCATGGTGAGCCGCCATGTGCAGCAAAGTACGGCAAGCTCCATCAGTGGGCAGTCCGGCGGTATCGGTGTGTCCTTGGGCGGTGCCATGTACCACAACAGCCTCGGTAAAGACGGCGGCTTCGCCAGCAAGGTCATCGGGTCTATTGCCACCGGTCAGACCAGCGGCAGCATCACAGGCGACAGCGCCGTGGAAGCACTCAATGGCTATTTTGCCGGTACCAGCGATGCTGAGGCTATGCCCGTTCCTGCCACTGGCGAAAATATCCCCACCGCAATGGCAACGGCAGAAAACGATGCCGTGCTGGATGCACCTATCCCCGCCACACCGCTGGCGCTGGATGGCGATAGCACGGTTGACGTTTCCCCTACAAGGGACAGTGAAATTGCCATGCGCGCCGGTGGCAGTCCTGCTGTTACAGAACAGACCTCCATTCCCACTTCGTCCTCTATCCAACAGGCCGCTATGAACCGTGTGCTGCTGGGGCAGATGGGCAACAGCGTCACAGATGTAGAAATCGGCGGCGGCAAGATTCAGGGGCGCGAGATCATCCCCGGCCGCGGGCAGATTCAGTTTGCCATGTACAACGCCCGTCAGTATGAGAAGCCGGAGGGCCACTTCACAGAACAGACTTCCCGCGACGGCGAAAAGTGGTATAAGGTCTACGCCACAACCCGCGTAGAAAAAACGCCTACCGTTCAGGACGAACGCGGGCGTATGCAGTATGATGAGCGTAAAGTGGCCGCCATGCCAAAAGCCCCCGCACGGAGACACTAAATGATGGAAAACGATACCCAAAATTCTCAGCAGGCCGCCTCAACGGCACTTCACAATGCGCCCAAACTTGCCAAAATCGCGCAAGCGGGAGTGCAGGGCGGTCCCGCCGGGGCTGCTACTGAAGCTGCGGTGCAGTATTGCAAGGAAATACTGGTCGTTGCCATTGCAGTCTTGCTGCTGCCGGTTCTGGTTCTGCTCATGCTGCCCGGTGCGATTTTCGGTACGCTGACACAGCCCAGCACTGCGGTCAATGATGATTTGGAAGTTGCTGCCAACGTGATGCAGCTTCGCAATGCCGTATCGGATATTTTGCAGGTTGCATACGAGGATACCCTTGCCGAAATAGAATCCGAGCGTGCAAGCCTCACCTACAGCGACATTGATGATTCCGTGGGCGGTCATGTTTCTTACAATGCCTTTCAACTCATTTCTATGTACTCCGCTTACCAAGGAGAGGACGACTATACCAAAATCAGCCTGGCTGACCTTTCCGCACAGGTACAAGCGCACCGGACAGAATATTATACCTACACTACTTCCGAGGAAGTTCGCACCGAACCTGTGCAGAAAGAGGTGCGTGGGCAAACCATAACCGTTCAAGAGGATCACACTTACACCGTTTTCACACTCTCCTATGTGGGCGATGACTACTTTGCCGACACGGTCTGGCAGCTTGACGACAAGCAGAAAAGCTGTGCCGATGCCTATGCGCATAACCTGACTGTCTATCTCCACGAAATAGAAGAACATGAGGGTATTACGATTTTGGGGCAAATCAACGATGCACTTATTGATGATACCTCCCCTGCTCCGAGCGGCGGGTTCGGCAATCCATTCAATGACCCGAACTGGGAACAGCACATTACTTCTTTCTTCGGCAAACGCGAGGATGTCGGCATTCCCGGCAAGGATACCACCAACCACAATGGCTTGGACATTGCCTATCCCTATGGCACACCAATTCTGGCAGTGGAGGGCGGCACGGTCATTAAATCAGGGTATCACGTCAGTTATGGAAATTATCTGGTCATCAACCACGGCGGCGGGTACTGCACCCTTTATGCCCATTGCAGCCAGCTTTTGGCTCAGGTTGGCGATACGGTGAACAAATACGACACCATTGCCAAAGTCGGTGCTACCGGCGATGTGACCGGAAATCATCTGCATATCTGCGTCATTATCGACGGGGTCTACGTCAACCCAAAAGGGTATCTGCACTAAAACAAAGAGGGCTGCTTCTGCCATACGCAGGAGCGGCTCTCCTATTTTTTATTTATCCGAACAGTACTGACAAATAATCTGTCCGGCCGTCCAATACCCGAAGTATCTCTATTGTGCTGTGTTCCTCGTCCACATGGTAGAAAATCAACTGCTTTGACACCACAAAGTAGCGCACATCCGTGGTGATTTCAAACTTTTCTGCCAGTGCTGCACCCATATACGGGTTATCTACCAGCAAAGATATAGCTTTCAGCAGCGCGGTCATCAGCTTTTTGGCAGCTTTCGGGTTCTTCAGCCGCCCGGCGATGTAGTCACGGGTTGCTTCCATATCCTTAACGGCGGTTCTTTTATAGATTACCCTCATTTCTCTACTCCGAACATCTTGTATACTTCATCCTCGGAGTAAGAAACCGGATCATCCTGCGCTTCCTGCAACTGCTTTGTCAGCCGGGAGAGCGCCTTTGCCTTGATGATCTCCGCGTTGTCCTCTGTTACGGCAAAGGGAAAGCCGCCAGCGTTCAGCGACTGCTGGAAAAACACGTTGATGGCATCGGTCAGGGTAAGACCGTTCTTAGCGTACACAGATTCCAGCTCCTGCTTGATTTCCGGATTGATACGAACGCGGAACACGTCCGTTTTGGCCGCCGAAACAATGTTTTCCATAAAATAAACTCCCTTCGTACTGTGGTTTTCTTCTTATCTCCATTATACGTTCATTGCATTCAATTGTCAATCTATGTGGCTACATTGATGCCACAAAAGCGCATTTGAAAATTTATCTGCCGAAATGCAGTAAATCAGCACAACATCCGCACAGCAAAAGTCTTTTTTGCTGCAATACGACTCTGCTATAATAGTATCGTCAAAATTGAACAGAAACGCAAGAGCGCCTTTTACCGGGCGCTCTTTTCGTTTATCGGAGGTGGTCGAAATTTCACGCGAAGAGCGGGATGTTTACCTGATCCCGCAGAATTTTGTAGACACCGGTACGATTCTCGGCGGTACGGTCAAGCTGCGCAATGCGGTGGAGGCGGCTGTGCTTGCTGTGGGCAGTGCAGTACCGCTGTTTTATCTGCCGCTGGCGTTCAATATACGGCTGATGATTGTCATTGCGGTGTCGGTGCCGCTGGGCGTTTTCGGTGTGGTCGGCATTGGCGGCGATAGCCTGACCCAGTTTGTGGCACACTGGTTCCGCTTTATGAAGTGCCGCCGTATCGTTACGCCTACACCGCAGGGCAATCTCGAAGCCAACCGACATCGGCATCTGCGGTTCATCAGCAAGCGGTACCGTGTTGTCTACTATGACGACCCGGATACCCTGCCCCACAACGCGCAGGTCTTACAGCGCAAGGCAGACCGCCACGGAAAGCTGGTAAAGCGGCAGACGCTCTACGATTTGCTGCCCATCGAGAAAATCGAGAACGGCATCCTGCACACCACAGATGACCACTACATCAAAATTCTGGAAATCGAACCCATCAACTTCCTGCTGCGCTCCCCACGGGAGCAGCGCAGCGTCATCTACTCGTTCGCCAGCCTTTTGAAAGTCAGCCCAGTGCGGCTGCAATTCAAGTCATTCTCCCGCAAGGCCGATGTCAATGCCTATCTGGACAAGCTGCGGCGGGATGCCGCCAACGAACCGGACGCAGCGGTGCGTAAGCGCCACATGAGCTATATCCGCTTTGTCAAGCGGCTCGGTTCCCGCGATGCTGTTAGCCGTCGCTTCTTCGTGATTTTCCAGTACGAAGCCCCTACGAATGAGCGGAACATCTCCTACGCTGAGATTGTCTCCACGCTCGAAACCACCGCCCAAAACTTTCGTACCTATCTGGCGCAGTGCGGCAACTCCATCGTGGAACACGAAAATGAGGACGAGTTCCTCACCGACGTTTTCTATACCTTATTAAACAGGCGGACGGCGGTACAGATGCCCTTGCAGGAGCGCATCCAAGATGTACTTGCCAGCTATCTGGCCCAGAACGACACCACAGCACTGGATAAGATACCTCCCGCCGCCTTTATAATTCCACCCTCGCTGGACTTGAAGCATGGTCGTTATCTCTGCATGGACGGCACCTACCACGCTTATCTGATGATTCCCGCAGACGGCTACCGTCCGCAGGTCACAGCCGGGTGGATGGCGCTGCTGGTGAACGCCGGCGAAGGCATTGATGTGGATCTGTTTCTGGAACGACAGCCCAAAGAACGCATGATGCAGAAAATCGGGCAGCAGATTCGCATCAACCGCAGCAAAATCAAGGACACCAGCGACACAAACTCGGACTTTGATGGCCTGTCCAACGCCATCCGCTCCGGGTACTACCTGAAAGACGGTCTTGCCAACAACGAGGATTTCTACTATGCCGCCATCCTCGTAACCGTCACAGCCGCCAGCGTCAAAGATTTGGAGTGGCGTATCGAGGAGATACGCAAGCTCATGGTCTCGCAGGACATGAATTTGCAGTTGTGCAGTTTCCGGCAGGAAGCAGCCTTTCTATCTTCCCTGCCGCTTTGTGCCTCGGACGCAGCGTTGTTCAAGAAATACCGCCGCAATATCCTCACCTCCACCGCGGCCAGCTTTTATCCGTTCGTCAGTTTTGAGTTGTGCGACACCAACGGTGTGCTGCTGGGCGTGAACAAGTACAACAACTCCCTTGTCAGCCTCGACAACTTCAATACCCGCATCTACAAAAACGCGAACATGGCGATCCTCGGCACTTCCGGCGCGGGCAAGACGTTCACCATGCAGCTTATTGCCCGCCGTATGCGGCTGGCCGGAACACCTGTCTACATCATTGCACCACTGAAAGGGCATGAATTTTATCGTCAGGCCAAGGCGTTGAACGGTACCATCATCCGCATTGTGCCAGGCAGCCCGGACTGCATCAACGTCATGGAGATTCGCAAAATCGACCACACCAGCAGCGAACTGCTGGACGGTCCTATGCCGGAGCAGTCGGAACTGGCTGCCAAAATCCAGAAGCTGCACATTTTCTTCTCGCTGCTGATTCCCGATTTGAGCAACGAGGAACGCCAGCTATTGGATGAAGCCATCGTCACAACCTACCGCAATAAGGGCATCACTTATGATAATGCCAGTCTGGACGACCCGGCACATCCCGGTCAGTACCGTGAAATGCCGATATTGGGCGACCTGCACACTGTTTTGTCCGCTGCCCCGGAAACGCGGCGTATCGCCAATATTCTGAACCGCCTTGTACACGGTTCGGCATCCAGCTTCAACCGCCAGACAAACGTGAACCTCGACAACAGCTATGTCGTCATCGACATCAGCGAGCTGTCCGGCGACCTGCTAACCGTGGGTATGTACATCGGGCTGGATTATATGTGGGATAAGGCGAAAGAGGATTTGACCCGCCGCAAGCAGATTTTCATAGATGAGGTATGGCAAATCATCGGCGCATCGTCCAACGCTTTGGCGGCCAACTATGTATTCGAGGCTGTCAAAACCATTCGCGGCTACGGCGGCGGGGTTCTGGTTGCCACGCAGGATTTGAACGACTTCTTTTCCTTGGAAGATGGAAAATACGGTCGCGGCATCCTGAACAACTGCAAAATCAAAATCATTCTGAATTTGGAGGAAGAGGAAGCCCAGCGCGTGCAAAGTGTTTTGAAGCTGACAGATGCCGAAATCGACAACATCACCCGCTTCGAGCGCGGCAGCGCGCTAATCGTCACAAACTCCAACAATGTCACCGTTGATATGCGGTGCAGCGAGGAGGAAAAAGACCTGATCACCACAGACCGGGACGAGCTGCGCCGTATTGTAGAACGCAAAATGCAAAATCAACCCGAAACGGAGGAATCCTAATGAAGAAACCTGTTATCACTGCCCTGTGCTGCCTGCTGTCACTGGGCACCGCCACCGCAGCCTTTGCCGAGGAACCCACACCCACCCCTGCCCCGGAGTTGGTGGGATTGCCGCCGGAAGATACGGCGTCGCTGTTCTACCCGGACAGCATCTCGTGGCAGGAAAACGGCGGGCAGCTGCTTGTCGTCAAGCAGTACAGCGTACCGTATGGCACAACCGTTGCCGACCTGACCGAAAGCACTATGCAGTGGAACGGCGTCGATTACACCTTATGGGGCGTTACGCAGTCTGTGGAGGGCGGTGTGACCGAGGAGAAAGAGGTCACGCAGGATTTTGAATTGTCTGTGCGCAGCGCCGATGCCGAAACCGCCCGCAATGATGTGAAAGAGTCTGTTGCCTACGATGACGAGTACGGTTTTTCCGGCACGCTGACCTTGCAGGACATTACGATTGGCGAAACTTTGCAGGCCGACAGTACCTATATGGCAACAGCGCATTACGCTGGAACGGTCACCCGCACCGAGGCCGGAACGGTGCATTACACGCTGCTGTACGCGCCGATTTCTGCACCTGTGGTGGTTGCTGCGGCGGAAAGCGGCATTACCCCTGCCCTGCTGATTACGGGTATCGCCTGCGCGCTGCTCTTTATCGCGGTGCTGCTGATTATTACCCACCTGCTGCGCAAAGAACCTACCCATACGGCTGAGCCTGCAAAGCCCGCACCTGCGCCGAAAGTCTATGTGCCATCCGGGGATATTGTCCTCGGCGGCAGAAATGAGGATGACGATGAAGAGAATCTCTGATTGGGCAAAAGTTCTGCTGCCGCTGGTCGGCAGCGGGATGGTCCTGCACTACCTGTTCCTATGGCATGAACGCCGCCATGCGGTGGCGCTGCACAAAGAAGTCTATCACAAGCCGAAATACTAAGGAGGAAAACACCATGATTGCACAATGCCTTTACCAGTCCGACCCGAAGAATCTTGCCAGCATGGGCAGACAGCGCCTTGCCTGCCAGCGCGCCGCCCGCAAATTGCAGTGGGGCGTACAGAAAGAACGCATTTCCGAGACAAACGAGCCTGTGCCGCTGCTCATGCGCCCCGCCGTCAAGGAGATTTTGCAGGATGCCGAGCAGCATCGCTTCGATGTGCTGCTGATCGGCAACCGGGATTCACTCTGCTGTGATGCCGCCGACATGGAGAGTTTTTTGACCGTGCTGAACTCGTTCAACATCCACATTTTTGCCGGCGGCCAGGGCAGTTGGGTCGAGCCGAACGGCCGCCACTACGCGCCCCTGCCCCGCCTGCCGTGGCAGGAAGATGATGTTGCGGAGGTGCCGCAGTGAGAGAAAAATTCAAACGCTTCTGCGATACCGCCAATCCCGATTTGCTGCGACTCGTCATTATTTTTGTTTTGGTCGGGCTGCTGTTGGCTGGGTTCTTGCTTTTCGGGCGTTCCGGTAATGAAAATTCAGTGATGCCCGCGTGGGAACAGGCCGAACATGTTGAGCCACCCGATGAACGACTTGCCGCCGCGCAGAAAGAAAACCCGGACACCGTGGCGTGGATCACGATTCCCGGCACAAACATTGACGCGCCTGTGCAGCAGTACGGCGACAATGACTATTATCTGCGCCGTGACGAGAATGGGTCCGAGGATTACCACGGCTGCATCTACGCCGACTATGCCTGCCGCATGGACAGCAGCGTAAAAGTTTCTCGCAATCTGATTTTTTACGGGCATACGTTTACCGACGAAGATTATACCGGCGGGTTTGAGGATCTGCACAAATACCGCGTGTTCGAGTTCGGGCAGGAAAACCCGTACATTTATGTTTCGCTGGCAGATGAAAAGTTGGCGTACCAGATTTTCAGTGTGTGGGTCTGCGATGCAAACGATGATACCGATTGTATTCAGGCTGACCCGGACGATGCAGCATTTCAGCAAATTCTGGACAAGGCTGTTGCCGGCTGTGCGTTCGACTACGGTGTGGACGTGACGACTGATGACCATATTCTGACGCTTTCCACCTGCACGGCAGACCCTAACAGCCGCCTGTTGGTCGTTGCCAAGCTGATTGATGGAGGTGGTGCAGATGTAAAATCCTAAATCGCACGCACTCTTTTGACGTATAAAACCACACAAGGAGATATGCAATGCAATATAAACTCAAACACCGCTTATCTGCGGCGCTCATGGCGGGTGCCATGTGCTGTACGATGATTCCTGCTGCCTCGGCCGAGGAGATTTCCACGCCAGAGATAGCAGATACATTTGTTCCCGAAATTACGGACAGCGTAACCCCAGACCTTTCTCAGATTACCGAAAATCTGTACAACGATTTGCCCGATGCACCTACTGGTAGTTATCTCGGCAGCATGGGGCTGCCTGTGGCAACCGGTGAGACGAAAATCAGCATCTCGGCATGGGTATCTGACCTGTATGATGGTACCGATGCCCACATGGACGCCGATGCGCTGAACGGAAATGAAAGCACCGTCATCGTTGGCCGCAATCCCGATGCAGATTATGCGGTAGTTCCTCTGTTGGTACAAACCGAATACCCCGCAAACAGTGCAACAGCAGAAGTTGTACTTCCGAAAGGGGTGGAGGTTCTCAGCTACGCATCTACTGATGCAGACCTCATTTCTGCCGATGATGCCGAGCAAGCCAAAATCCTACATCAGACTTACGCCGAGCAATCTGCGGCTGCAACAGGCTTTTATGTGAAGGCTTTTTCTGACTTCACTGCGCAGTTTGTTTACGCCAGCTCGGACGGCACCACTTTACAGAAATCTATTCATGTACAATTGTCGGATGATGCAGCCCCTGCACAGCTTTATGCCGATAACGGTGTTGCAACACTCGCAGCAGGTCCTACCCCGCCCTATGCCACCGGCAAAATCACCAGCATTGCCAAAGAGGGCGGCACTTGGCTTATTTGGTTCAACGGACAAGAAGCCTACTGTTGCAGTCATGGTCTGAACGGTCAGCCCAATGGCTGCCCGACCTACACTTTTGACCATGTGTCTCGCCTTGAGCCCGGCCAGTACACCCCCGGCAACCATTACGCGAACCAAATCAACATTTGGGGCGGCCTCGGTCAGTTGAGTCTCGATATGCTGGACAGCAAGCCCGTTGTTATGAGCGCGGATACAGAGCAGCCCGACCTCATCAGTGAGATCTACGATGAAACCCAGCAGTGGATCATTACCAACTATCCTGATAGTTATGCTGCGCAGGCCTATGTTGCTGCCGCCGAAGAATTGGCAGACGGCACGGCGGTGCAGTCTGGTGAGAACGGTTATTACACTTACATTTATAATCCGCCCGCAGGCTACGCATGGCAGATTGTGGCGCTGGTTGGTGAGGAAATTGCTGGCGGCACCGAAATTCCGGACGTGCCGAGTGCTCCTGAGCCGCAGTATTATTCTGCTTCATGGACCGCTCCTGCACAGAGCGCCAGAGGCAGCTTTGATCTGACGTTCACCGTCAACACCGATAAGTATCAGCTGAATACGCTGGAGAAAGTGGATGGTGCAGTCATTACCGTCACTCCAAGCCAGACCAGCGGCAGTGTGGACGGCGGTAGTTGGAAGATGACTCCTGCCGGAGCGCAGACCATTACCACCAGCGGTCACACGCAGGACGACAACTACCATTTGAATGGCGGCGATGGTTCTGCCTCATGGACAGTACATTATGAGGTGTCCAAGACCAGCACAAGCACACTCAGCGGGCAGGAAGGACCGTTCACCAGCCAGGCTGAAGCGGATGCCGCTGCCGAGGCTGCCAAAAATGCAGCCATCAACCAACTGAAAAACGAAGCACAAGGTATGGTAGATGCTGCCATCGCCTCGGCGCGGGCACAGCTTGCAAATATTACGTTTAGCTACGATGAAATCACCATTCCGCACGGCTTCGATACCACGTCTGGTGCTCTGAGCAGCCACCAGACGATTACTGTTCCTGCCAACAGCTCGAACTATTACCAGATGAAAAACGATGAGTGGTCGGTCAAGGTCAGCATCGACAAAATCGACAGCGAAACCAAGCAGCGCATCAAGAGCGATACCGAGTTTAAGATTTTCGAGTGGGATACCGTCCGGCAGTGCTACATCCCCAATGGTGGGTACAACCAGTACAAGGTTGAGCGCCAAGCAGATGGAACTTACAAAGTCATCAACCACAGTGACTATGCGGGCGGTTCGGATGATTTGTTCTACACCCAGCGCAACGAGGGCAAGTTCGTCATCGTGGAGAGCCGCGCACCCAGCGGGTACTACGGCGATTGGACGGATGTAACCAAACCCGGCACGGCAGGCTCTGTGCTGGGTAAGCGGGCGTATGCCTTTGAAATCACGAAAGCATTAGACGGTCAGACGATTTGGCTGGGCAACGCGGACTATAACGCCGACATTACCACGGCCAACAGCGGTGGTACGCTCATCGACACCGGCGAGGGCATCGTCACAATTACATTTGGCAGTCGCAATGCGGATAAGACCTATACCACCGATCCTACAGGTATTGCCAGCAACGAGGATTCCTACACCATGCACGCCGATGTCGACACCATGCAGAACGACCGCACTCTCGGCAGCATCACTCTCTCCAAAGCAGACTTTGATGCCGCCCGGTATCTGGCCGCAGGCAGTAATGGCGACTCAACGCTTGAAGGTGCCGTGTACGACCTGTATGCCGCCGAGGACATTCTTCATCCGAACGGCGTTTCCGGCATTGTCGATTACTCCAAGATCACCGATTCCAGCGGCAACCCCATCTGGCATACCACCGTGCTTACCAACGGCGCATGGAAGTCCGACTATCTCCCGGTGCTGAAAAAGGATTACCTTGTAGCCTCCGCCGCCATCAAGGACGGCAAGCTGGCGTTTTCTAATCTCTACTTAGGTCGTTACTACCTTGTGGAGCGCGCCACCGGCATCGTGATCCCCGTGGATTCCAACGGGCAGTATTATCTTTCCGGCAAGTATCCCCTGCTCAACAAAAAGCTGGAGCCTACCGGCAGCTATGCCGCCCTCGCCAGCAATGGCACAGAATACATCGACTATGTCTACCGCAACCAATATTCTGCTGTTGCCGAGAGTCGCGCCTTAGACGGCAGCAAGACCTATGACGGCTACTACCTGTCCTTTGCGAAAGGCTATCTCTGTGATGAAGTCAACCACTATCAATCCCTTACTTATGCAGATGAATCCACTTACGTTGTCCGCGCTGAAGATCAGACGCAGGACGAAGTACTGAAATCCGGGTTCAGTCTGCAAAAGCTGGTGTCCACCACCGGTCAGCCCTCCCCTGCCATTAAGCTGGGCGGTGCCGGGTTCAAAGTGTACCGTGTATCGCTGCTGAGCAAGGCAGACCAGTTTGCCCAAAACGCCGATGGCAGTTACGATACCGCCAGCATTCTGGATGTCTACCGTAAATCCAGCTACGATCAGGACACGCTGAAATTTGATTTTTCTGACGAAGAACAGGCTGTTGCAACGATGTACGAGAGTGACACCGCCGTCGTCACCCGCTATAACGCAACCTTGACCGCAGACGGCGATTTTGCCAACGGGCAGGGTCTTGGCTGGGTGCCGACCAACAATGCGCAAGAATATCGCTTATCCGAGATCTTCACGAACGAGGAAGGCATCCTGCGTGTGCAGGGGCTTCCTTACGGCCAGTACATCGTCGTGGAAACCACCGTACCGAAGGATGTTTTTCAGGCTGAACCGTTCCTTATCAATGTCAATGCATCCAGCCCGCAGAGCAGCTTTACTGTGCCTGCCGGCAGCATCACAACGCCCAGCGGCAGCTACATAACCTACAACATTCTGGATGAAGAGTTGGAGGGCTACTTGCAGCTTGTCAAAATCGACATTGAGACGGGCAAGCCTGTCAAAATTGCCGACACTGCGTTCAACATTTACTACATTGCCGAGGACGGCCGTGAAACCCTTGTGGAGATGAACGACCCGAAATCCGGCAATGCCTGGGCAAAGACCAGCACTTTCTATACCGATTCCAACGGCGAAATGAAGACCCCGGAAAAACTGCCGCTGGGCAGGTACCGCATCGTCGAGATCGAAGGTCCACGCGGGTATTTCAACGACCGCCAGTACAATGTCGTGTTTGAGCTGACCTCGGACCGTGTGTATCAGGTCAGCGGCGGCAGCGCCGACGGCATGGACGACTACGTCATCACCGAAAACTACTATAACCACGAGACATTGGGGCAAATCAAAATCCGCAAAATTGGTAACGTGCTGACCGGGTACGAAAACGGACAGTTCGTGTACGAGTCCGATAACCTTGCCAATGCCACCTATGAGATCCACGCGCAGGGCGATATTCCCACGCCGGACAATCAAGGCACACTCTGGTACGCAGATGGCGACCTTGTCGCTACCGTTACCACTGCCGAAGACGGGCAGGTGGACGAAGTCCGATTCAGCCCCACGCGGACACTCGCCACCTATGATTTCTTGAAAGTAACCCACGATGGCACGAAAGGCGAAGTCACTATCACGCTGCCGCTGGGTACCTACACGATTTCCGAGGTGCAGGCCCCTTACGGTTTTGTCCACACCGACCACACTTACACCGTGGTGCTGGACTGGGACAACCAGTATAACGACCTCGTTCTTGCAAAAAGCATCATCGACCACACGCAGGACGGTGATGTTGTGTACGACTACTCTATTATAAATGTAGGCAACGCCAATGCCGAGCAGATTGAAAAGCAGGTTCTTGTCTTTGAGAATGCCCGTGTGCTGCCGATCGTTGAGGAGGGCAAAGTCGGTGTCGGGCTGTATAAGCTGGATCGCGACACCTGCGATTTGACCGATGAAGCGCCCTATACAGACGGCTGTAAGACCCGCGCCTCCCTTTTGAACGGCGGCAGCAACCGCGCCGACATCCCGGCTGATGCCAATATGGTCGCGGGCGCCGTCTATGAGCTGTACACCGCAGACGACATTTACAGTATTTCCGGCGAGCTGCTGGCCGCCGCCGATACTCTGCTGGGCACAGCCACCACCGATGAAAACGGCCTTGCCTATTTTGATGTAGACGTTCCTCTGCGCGGTGAACATTACGGCGGCAGCGATGCCCACGACTGTACGACCAACAGCGGCCGCTACTATCTGCGTGAAATCAGCGTGCCGGACGGCTACCTGATTGAGCAGAGTGTGATTCCCGTTGAGTTCACCTATGAAAACCAGTTCATTGCATGGCAGGTCGTTGACTGCCTGCACTCCGACAAGCAGACCACCGTGGAGATTGACAAGCGCGCTTTCACTTCTGATTCCGATGACACCTTTGCCCTGACCGGTGCCACGTTGACCGTGACCGATTGGAACGGCAATGTGGTGGACAGCTGGGAGAGCAGCGATACGGCTCATGTGATTTGCGGGCTGCATCTTTCCCACGACTTTGCCGGGAACCGCGATACCTCAAAAGTCTATACCTTGGCCGAGACTTGTCCGGCAGACGGCTATACCACCGCCCGCTCGATTCAGTTCCGCTTGGAGCAGGCCACGGACGATAATGCCTACTTGCAGGAAACGGCGGTCTGGGTTCTGCATGAATCCGAAGATACAGCATACCAGTCTGGCAGCATTATCTCCCCCACCGCGTTTTCCGACGATACCGTGGCTACGATTTCCGCCAAGCTGCACGCTTTCTGGGATAAGCTGCTGGGCAAGAATCCCGATGCAGACGGCGTTGTCATTGCCAACTGGTACTGCGTGAACGGCACGCTGGTGGTGAATTTCACCGATGCCGCCAACGACCGCGCGATTGCCAAATGCCTGCGGGAGAGCGACTTCTCCGACCTGACGTTTGACAAGGCCTATCTGAACGGCGCGGCGGCTCCCGCGTTCTTTGCCGATAAGCAGGTTGCAGAAAAGCCCGCCGATGCCGAAATCACCTACTCTGCAAGCTGGATTCTGCTGAAAGATTCTGATGGATTCAGCCAGACAGTGACGATGCTGGATGCGCCCACCCGCGTAAAAATCAGCAAAGCCGATATTACGACCCACGAAGAAGTCCCCGGTGCCACGCTGCGTGTGCTGGATAAAGACGGCAATGTTGTGGACGAATGGGTGTCCGAAGATACGCCGCACTACATGGAGGCTGTGCTGGTTGCGGGCGAAACCTACACACTGGAGGAAACGCTCGTACCCGATAATTCCGGGTATGTGCCTGCCAATGCCATTCAGTTCACAGTCGAGGATAACGGCAAGGTCCAGCACGTTATCATGCAGGACGACTACACGAAAGTGCAGATTTCCAAGACCGACATTGCCACCGGCAAGGAAATCAGCGGCGCAAAGCTGAAAATCACGGATGCAGACGGCAAAACCGTTGCTGAATGGGTTACAGACGGCACACCGCACTATATGGAGCGCATCCCGATGGGAACTTACACCCTGACCGAAACGGTGGCTCCCATCGAGCAGGGCTATGTCCGCGCCGAGAGCGTTACCTTTGAGGTTGGTCCTACCGAGAATATTCAGCGTGTGGAGATGAAAGACGATTTTACCAAGGTCGAAATCTTCAAGGCTGACATGACAGATGGTCACGAGCTGCCCGGTGCAAAACTGAAAATCACCGATGCCAGCAGCAACACCATTGCCGAGTGGGAAACCAACGGCCAGCCCCACCGCATCGAGCGCCTGAAGCCCGGCGACTATACGCTGACCGAAACTGCCGCCCCGGCCGGGTATCTGCTCAGCGAAGAGGTTCACTTCACCGTGCAGGAAACCGGGGAAATTCAGAAAGTCACGATGTACGATGCCCCGGCGCACTCGCTGATTCTCACCAAACGGGATATTGCCACCAATGCAAAACTGGCGGATGCCCGCCTAACGATTCGCGATGCCTATGGCACGACCATTGACCGCTGGACGACCACGGACGGCGACCATGCTATCCGCGTACTGCCGGAACGTTCTGCCGCCAAAGACCCGCACAAAAATCTGTTGCTTTTGTCCGATGACACCAGCGAACACGTCTACACGATGGTGGAGGAACTGGCCCCGAACGGTTATCTGGTTGCCGAGAGCATTACGTTCAAAGTCATGCAGATGAACGATACCCTTGTTGTGTTCGTATGGCAGGACGGCGGTTGGCAGAAATCTTCCGAAGGGTATCTTGCCATGTATGATGAGCGCACCGACACACCCGTTCCCCTTATGAAAACTTTCCCGCAGACCGGCAATATTTTATAAAAACTGTGCCGAGTTGTTACGCTGCGCACAATTTGAGATTGGAGTGATATTTTGTCCGTTTCCTGTTTTACTTCCACCAATTCGCATCTCTGCAAGTTCCTGCGCACCACAGGCCGCGACTGGCGCAACACCATCTATATCGAGTGCGGCGACTGCCAGCGCGCTGTGAGCCGCGGCTGTAAAAATCTGCTCTGTGCCTTTGACACAGCCGGCGCGCCGGTGATTGTTCCGGTTCATGATGTGGAATACCTGTTCAGCACCACTGTGGACAAGTCCGAATGCCGCGCCATCCTCACGAAAGCCAACTTCTGTGAGCTGTACAAAGGCTGGATCGACGAGCATATCCGTAACCCTCACGCCTGCCCGTTGAATGATTTGTACGTCAACTGGGAGGCCCCAGACCCTTGCGCAGCGAGGATTTTTCTGAATCGGTAAACAGGCGCCAAATAACAACAATCCCCAAGGATGCCGCCTTGGGGATTGCTGCTTATTATACTCACTATATGTGTCAGCCTCTAAAATCGGCCAAAGCACTGGCTATCAAATCTATTGGCGGCGAAGATATAGATGGCTCTTCTTTCTGCGAATTCCGAGTGCGTCCCATGGTCTGCTTTTCTAAGTATTCCTGCACGATTTGCTCAATCAAGGCGCGGTCCGTCTGCTGAAAAGACTTCGCATCTGCCTTTTCATAGCATAGAATTGCATCGGCAAGATACTGTGCTTTGCCCCTGTCACGCTGCCGTTCCAAGTATTCTACGGCACGCACATGGTCTGGATTTTCCATGTCGAAGCGAACCGTAAAGCGCCCCCGGTCCTTTTTCAGCTTCATGGTTCATCACTCCCCTGTCACGGTGCAGCGGTAAAGATACTCAAAGCCCTTGGCATTGGCATTCACGTCCTCCACAAAGACGGGGTGTGCCACCTTTCCGGATGTTTCGATTTGCCGCCGCAGCAGGCAGGCACCGCCGCCTACGAAAATCACTCGTCCCGTGCGCAGGTCAAGCTGACGCTCGCGCAATGCACCCAGCATATCATTGACAAACTCCTGCGCCTGATATTCCACCAGCGCGGCGACTTCTTCCCCGTAACTGCTTCCCTGCCCCTGCAAGAGAATAGCATCCACATCCGTTTCCTCCAGCAGAACATCCAAGTCCGAGCTCGCCTTGGAGCGGATACGGTTGTACAGCAGGATCACGCCATTTTCCAGCGAGTCACAGGTAGACAGGTCGGCGTGGCCGTTCTTCAGCATCAGATAGTCCGCTGTAAAGCCTCCCACGTCCAGAATCAGCGCGCGCGGCACGGTTGCCAGCTCGCCCAACATCATGGCCGCCGCTGCAAACGCCTGCGGATAGCACTGCACATCGCGGATCAGGATGCTGTACAGCTTGTCACGGTAGGAGAAGTAGATGGGTTCCTTGCGTTTGAAGTAACGCACGAATGCCTTGTTCTGTGTGCCGAAATGTGCGGGCGGCAGTCCGATGGCAAGGTCAATGGGCATCAGCCCGGAAGTATAAGCGTTCTGTGCTTCGATTTCCTCCGCAATGGCAAATAGCGACAGGATAAAGAACCGCTCGTCTGTGGTTTTGTCCTTCTGGTACGGGATACGCTGCGCTGACAGCGTATAGTAACTGCCGCCGTATTTCAGTATATCCCTGCCGTAAGGTCTGGTTTTGCTTTTTTGTACACCGGAAACAATGGCGTTTCCATGGACGGTTTTGACCTGTTTGTTGCCGTGGTCGATAGCAATAAGCATAACATCAACTCCCTTCGATGCTTATATTTACCTTATACGTTTTGAATACGTCATTTCCCAACAAATTTACGCATTATTTTTTCTTATACGCAATAATACGCATTATTTATTTGTTTGCATTTCCCCGGCGGGTGCGCTATAATGGGCAAAGTAAGTAAAAACACAGGAGTCCGCCATGAACAAAACGCTTGAAATCAGTGCTATGCAGTATGATTTTCATATATTGACTAATACTAACCAAAAGTAGCGCTCAATTTTCGCAACGGCACCTGCTACGCTTATTTTGAGGTGAGAAGTTTGGAAAATATCTATCTTGAAATCGGCAAACGCATCCGGCAACAGCGAAAAGCCCACGGCCTGACGCGAGAAGAGTTCGCAGAAAATTTAAGTACAACCATGCAATATATCAGTCGTTTGGAACGGGCAAAAAACAAGGTATCAATCGAATATCTGTACAGAATCGCCGATGCATTGGACTGTTCAATTTACACCCTGCTGCCAGCCACGCAGTTACCCCAAAGAAAATTCTTTTCGGAGGAGCTGATGTATCAACTGGATCACTGTTCGCTCAAGCAAAAGCAGTTCATTGCCAATTATGTCACTTGGTTCTTGCAGCAGGACATCGGCGGGGAAAGCGACACATAAAACAGGAGCAACTTATATGCTTTGGATGTATATGGCGATGCTGGAAACAGCGGAACAGAAAGATAAAATCGCCTATATTTATGAAAACTATGCAGGGATGATGTACCATGTAGCCATCGGTGTGGTGGGAGAACACTATTTGGCGGAGGACGCCGTACATGAAACCTTTTTGCGTCTGATACGGATAATAGATGAAGTGGAAATCGATGACGCAAAGAAGCTCAAACGTTTTCTTGTACTGTTAACACACAGCAAAGCGGTGGACGCCGTGCGCAAACTGAACAAGATGAAGCCAACGAGCGATGATGAGCTTGCGAATCATCCCACAACCGAGAATGGCCCCGAGGACGTTGCGCTGAACGCAATCGCTTTTTAGGAGCTGGTTGCTTTTGTGAAACAGATGGATGACAAGTACAGAGACCCTTTGGATTTGCGCATGATGGGATACTCCATCCAGGAAATTGCCGAAATTTTGGAAATCACGCCGCAGAATGCAAAAGTACGGCTTCACCGGGCAAGGCAGATGATTCTGAAAGAAATGGAGGCACAAGATGAATCAGCAGGAAAACCGTGAAATCCGTATCTCGCCAGATGCCTTGATTGCACTTGTAGTGGCTGAGGCTGAAGATCGGGAGCTATCCGCCATGCCGAGTCTGGAAGAGATGAACGCGGCCTTCCATCCTTCGGAAGAATTTCAGAAGAAGATGGACAGGCTGCTCAAGCAGGCCAAACGGAAACAGGAACGTAAAGGTGCCTGGCGCGCTACAAAGCGGCTGTTCGTGGTGGCCACGACGGTCGTGACGGCGTTTGCTTGCATACTGATGCCTGTGCAGGCTGTGCAGGAGGCGGTGGTATCCACCGTGCTGAATTGGCGGGATCAGTTTGTGGAGATCCTCTATTCCAAGGAAGATGATCCAAATGCAGTGATTCTGCTCCAAAATGTTGAATTGACCTATTTGCCGGAAGGGTTTACAGAGACGCCTTCTAATAGAACATCAAACACCAGTTTTTGGAATGAGTATCAATCAGAAAACGGCGAATGGTTAACAGTACGGATATTGCCCATACAAGATAAACAATCAACTTTTGTTGATGACGAATATACCCATTATTATCAGATTTCTTTTGATGGAATCGACGCTGTTTTGGGTTCCACTATAGACGGGAGTAATGTATTAGTATGGCAGAATGATGGCTTAACCTATCAAGTGAGTTCCAGTTCTGACTTATCCGAGATAATCAGTGTCGCTGAAGGGATAAAGTTGGATAGTTCATCAAATGGATGACAGCAAGATAAATTTCAAAAATGTTATTTATGGGTGTAACCTTTTTCATTTTCATACGAATAGAAGGTATGAGGTTTCCATACAAAAGAGGTGTACATATCATGAAAAAGTTTTTGCGCAGTCTGCTTGCTATAACTCTTCTGCTTGGTATTGTCAGCACAACGGCTCTTGCTGCGGAGCCCCGTTGGCGGAATGTAGCATCCATCAGCCCTAGTATGTCGGCGTATGATGGAAGCTATACAAGTGCTATTATTGCTTTGGAGGGTACAACAAAAATAGAATGTACGCTTACACTATATGAAAAGGGCTTTTTCGGAAACTATACGCAGGTATCTCAGGTCAGTGAGACTTACAACGGTCCTCGCCATGAGTTTGTCGGTTATTATGCCATTAAATCCGGGACAACGTACAAACTAAACACCACCGCCAAAGTCACCCGAAACGGTGTAACCGAAACCGTTTCAACCGACTTTGAAAAGCGCTGCTGACCCCAGCGTCCGCCCGCTCCCTTAAACCTTCCACAATCCAAACACGGGAACCTCTAAAATACAGCCGGGATGGCCTGCCAAACCTTCCTGGCTGTAGTCGAAATATGAAACCACATCCCCAAAGCATACGTACGAATATATAGTATACGCATTTATATCTCTTGTATGGAGGATGTGGATATGCTTGCCTTTTATGTCGCCATTCTCGACACTGAGGAGCAGAAGGATAAATTCACCGAAATTTACACCACCTACTACGGGATGATGTACCAGGTGGCGCGCGCCATCACCCATGATGATAAACTTGCCGAGGATGCGCTGCACGAGACCTGCCTCGAGCTGATTGAGAAGATCGATTCCATCCGCACGGACAACGCCAAACAGCTCGCCTATTACCTGCGCATGGTCACACGGAATCGCACCATCGACTTCATGCGCAAGTGGGATCGCCGAAGTGCGTTATCTTATGACGCGGTGGATGTGGAACCAGCATCCCTACATGAAGATGCTGCGGATGTCGTATTAACCAAAATGCGGTTGGAAACAACGTTGAAAAGCCTCGATGAGATGCCACCCGTTTACCGCACCGCCTTGATTTTGCGTGTGCAGGGGTATTCCATCAAGGAGATTGCGCACATAACAAATAGCAGCGCCGCGGCCGTCAAAACCCGCATTCATCGGGCCAGGCAGCTCCTTTTGCAGAATTCTCAGAATGACCCATAATACTAACTCATAATACCGCACAAACGACTTTACAAACCGAGCTGACACAAGGTAAAATGGAAAAACAGCACCTCGCTTGTCCGGCACAGCGCGGCAGCGCTGTTTGCGGTGCTGTTTGGCATTCCAGCCAGGGGGAAATCATCGTATGCTCAGAATTGCCATATGTGATGACAGCCAGTTGTGGCTTCAAAAAATTGAGACATTGACAAGGGGTTACTTGAAAAAGATTAATGTCAAATACAGACTCGATCTTTATCAATCGGGCGAAAAGCTGCTGAAAAGCATCACCTCACCGTATGACATCGCGTTATTGGACGTCGATCTGCATAGCACGAACGGCATTGAAGTCGCCTCGCAGCTGCGAGCTACCAATCCACAAATCGTGCTGATCTTTGTCTCGGAGTATGTGGAGTATGCTCCGTTCGGTTATGAGGTGGACGCGATTCGGTATCTGCTCAAAAACCACCTGGAGCAGGCTTTTGACCGGGTGATGAGCGAGGCCGTCAAGAAGGTGCGGGAAAAACACCTGCGGTATGCCATTGTCACCGACGCAGGCAATGTGATGGTCAAGTTTGAGGACATTCTCTATGTCGAGGGACAGAAGCGCAAGGTAACGTACCACCTTCAAAACAACAACCGAGCTTCGTATGATTGCAATGAATCGCTCGGTGATGTGGAAGCACGGCTCGGCACTCAGGGCTTTTTGCGAACGTACCGGACGATCCTGGTCAACATGCGGCATATCTGCTTTCTCAACCGAACCCATCTGACTTTGACCGATGGCACGGACCTCCCGGTCAGCAAACAGAACAGCAACGAAATTATGCAGACATACAACTTATGGGTGGGCGCTTTATGATCGAACAAATATCCTTACTGACCGTGGATTTGATTGGACATATTTCCTGCCTGCTGTTGTGTACCGCGTTGTTCCGACGGACCTGCGCAAAGCGGCAGTTGGTGTTGGCATTCCTGGGAACATTGGCCGCAGGCTATCTCATCACCGTGGTGCCCGTTATCAGGGAATTCCCGATCAAGGCGATTCTGCTAGTCATGGTGTTCACCGTCTTTTGCCATGCTTGCTATGAGGGCAAGATTCTGACGCAATGCTTGTGTGCAGTTTTCAGCTATGTCATTATGCTGGCCCTGGATACGGCAGCCATCTTTCTGTTCTGCAACTGGGTGGGGATGCCGCGAGAGCAGATATTTGCTGACCCGCAGCTTTATATGATTTGTGCATTGTTCTCTTATATTGTTATCTTTGTGGTTTCTTTTGCCATTTGGCGATTTGCGCAGTCATGGACAAAAATTGAGAAAATTTCAGTATCCGGCTTTTTGGCTATGCTGGTTTTTCCGCTGGTGTCACTAGGAACCATAACATTTCTTTTCCAGGTAACGGCCAAAGACCACAGCGTCAGTCACTGGGCCATCGTAAACGCACTGGAATTGGTGGCCGCCAACGCTGTTTTGATGGGCCTGCTGCACCACATTGAGCAGGAAGCCGAGGAGCGAAAGCAAAACGTGGCACTCCAACACCAGTTCGAAACTCAATTGGAAAAAACGCAGGTTTTGCTGGAGGCCCAAACCGCCCAACGTAAGCAGACCCACGATTTCAAACACCATCTCTCGGTTCTCGGCGGTTTGCTGCAGGAGGAAAATTTGGCGGCCGCCAGGCAGTACCTGGCGGAAATCTCCGAGACAGGTCAATTGGATGCGTTGGCTGTCCATTCCAACAACCCGGTGGTGGACGCCATTTTGAACCAAAAGTATGCGCAGGCCTGTGAACTGGGGATTCAAGTGGATTTTGCCATCAACGATCTTGCCGAGTTCCCGCTTTCCAACAAAGAGACGGTAGTTGTACTTTCCAACCTGCTGGATAACGCAATCGAGGCGTGCAAGACGCAGAAGGGAACACGATTGATTCGCGTCAAGATTCAGTGTTCGGAGGAGAAAACCATTCTTTCCGTGATGAATACCATTGACAAAGCGCCCGTAATGGAAAATGGGTTGCCTGTAACGACCAAGGCCGATCCACTTGCGCATGGATATGGACTGCAAAACATCGTCTCCATTTTGGCAGATCATGGCGCCTGTCCGGCCATTCTGTGCCAGGACGGCTGGTTCCAGTTCTCCACGGTACTGTTTCATCAGACTATTTCGCCTGCGCCGGAGCACGATCAAATTACACAAAAATCCCTTTGATTTTTCTACGCATGTCATTTCGGGACATATTTTGAACGTTTCGGGACATATTCCTTGCCAACTCGCAACAGGATGCTATTTTTAAGCCAAAGAGGTGAAGCGGTTATGCTCCATCCGGCTCAGAAAATAGCATCCTTTTTTGTGGCCAAAAAACTGATCCCGGCGCAGGACTACGAGTGGGCTGTGTACGGATTACAACGCCGGTTGCTGGCGGCAGTCTTTTATCCGATTTTGTTTTTGATCGGTCTCCTGGTCTCGGATGTATATTCCACCGTTCTGTTCTTTGTTGTCTTTACCAGCCTGCGGCACCGCGTCGGCGGTCACCATGCGGGCTCGGCTATACGGTGCCTGATAAATTCTTCGCTGATCGTTCTGTGCGGTCTGTTCTTATACCCGCAGATTACAGCCGAATGGCCGGTGGTGGGGCATTCACTGGTGGGAATGATCGCCTGTCTTGTGATTGGCCTGGCAGGTCCTTGCAATGACCCCCACATTGCCATGACGCCAGCAGAACTCGATCGAAATCGGAAGCGGATGATGTGGGAGCTGCTCGTATTGGCAGTAGCTTTCAGCGTGCTTCCACTCCTCCCTTGGGGAGTTTGGCTTAGTAAAACTGCAGCGGCGGCCGTTACCCTGGCGGCCAGTATGCTGATTGCAGGAAAAATACAGAATGGAGGTTTTACCCATGAACAAGAATGACAACCGATTCACCGAAGCGCTGGCTTCGGCACTGCACAAGATGGTGGAACGGGAACGCAGCGGCGCTGTGGACTGCTATGGCTGGAACTATCAGCCCAAGCGGCCGGAAGCTCTAACAAGAGATCCTAATGAAACCAAGAAGTAACCCCGCCTCTATGGATAGAACACCCATATGCAAAGATACAATAACTGACGCAACACGAACAAGAAAGAAGGTTATTTATGAAAAACTTCTTTTCACTATTACTCGCATTAATGTTCAGTTGTACTTTTACGGTTTGTGCATTTGCAGCAGAACCCTACGCTGAAAATAGTAACCCGCCTACCTTACAGGATACCTTACAGGAAATATTGGATAATCCAACTTATTCAAACGCTTACAAAGAGGCCGCCAAGAAAAAGTGTGATTATTTAATGAGTGTTCGCGATTCTGGACCGTCTGCCTTAACCCGGGCAAGTAATAGTATGACAATTTATGTCCCACATACGCGCCAACCTAATGGTGTTAGCTGTGGTCCCTCTACAGTGCGACAAACACTGGCTCATTATGGTCTTGTGAAAAATTTGTCCACAATTATGTCGGAAATGAGTGATGCTAGTAAACCGGCCACCTATTGTTACAGTCCAACCAATGGCATCTTTGAGATTTCGAAGATGTTTTACTATATTAATACTAGCTTGTATGGAGAAGGCGGTGACCCTACAGGGGTTGTTTATATGGCTTTGTGGAAAAATGGTGCATATACATCTTCCCAACAAATGCTGAATATGATGGCCAGC
Source organism: uncultured Oscillospiraceae bacterium (assembly GCA_900539695.1). GTDB lineage: Bacteria > Bacillota > Clostridia > Oscillospirales > Ruminococcaceae > Gemmiger. The sequence goes on along the minus strand of UQDG01000001.1, from coordinate 132,855 downwards.
GTAATTAGCAACAATAACCCTCCAATCTTACATACAGGTGCCATTCAAGGAACAAAGCGGACCAGCTATAATGACACGAGCAAATGGCCAATTAATATTAGTTCCGGCCATTTTATGAGCGTTAGCGGATATAACCTTTCTAATGCAACAATCCAGGTAACTGATCCTGATGTAACAAATCAACAGTCTTCTAGTTCTTATTCCTCGGGCAAATATTACATCAATTCTTCGGTCGTATATTCCACCTGTGACTATTTTGCGGCTTGAAATGTAGCGCGTCAAAAAGGAACTCTACTATGAACCATGATAGGTTATTCCATAAAGGGACGGGTACAGTGCAATCAAAAAAATTATATTTTGTTCTATCTATAGTCATTGTTTTAGGTGTCACAATTTGTTTTTTCTGGCGAGTTTGGCATACTTCTGATCGATTGGTGACGATCCACGGCGAAATTATTACATCGCAAGCTGTAGATATGTACAGTCAGATTGATACAATAGGCAGAACAGACTTAAAGGTGATCGGCTTCTTGGACAATAACATTATTTCTTGTTATTGGATACAAAATGCGCGTACACTTTCAAATGCGGCCCAAGAGGAAGAGTTTGAAGAGCTTTTGGTCACAGCCGATTACAAAAGCGGCGACACAAGGCTCATCAGAAGAACGAATACCTCTCCCATTTCCTCTGTGGATCCGTTTTTGTTTGATTGCCAAACATTGTATTCGTTCCCTTTCCGTAATGGAACCGTGAGCATTATTATGACAGATCTTGTCACAGGTACAACGGAAACGCTTTTAAGAGATGCCGCTGCGGCAACGTCATTGGTTGGATTTGCTAAAGTTGATCAGGACACAGCAGCATTTCTGGTAACAGCCGATTCACAATTGCAAATGGTCCTGCTGTGGAACAGATCCACAGAGAGGCTACTTGAAATTTTTAACACCGCCAATCTATCGTTAGAAAGGCCTCCACAAATTACCGCCATTGCCTCAGATGGAACCTATTTATACTATTTAATGAAAGAAATGGACGGAAGCAATTGGTTGCAGTGCAATTCAATAAACGGGTCGGTTTTGTGGAGGAAGAATCTAGCATTGCCGGAATATGAAGACGCGCAATATACGGCGGACCAACTCTATATTCAAGATCAAACCTTTTTTATAAAGTGGTACAATTGCGGGAGTGCACCCTATTTTACCGTTTTACAAAAGGAAGACACAGAATTTTCGCGGCTACCCATTCCACAGTGCACCCCCTGTTATTTGTTGACCCCACATCCGATTGCCGAGGAATGGCTTCTGTTTAGCACATTTCCCGAGCAGCAGGCATATTTGAAAAAGGATTTTGCTCATCTTGTTTTGTATAACCTAAAAACAGCCACATGGCAATCCGTCCGATTGGATATGGGCACGGAAACAAACTACCGTCTTTTTGCAAACGAAACAGGAAACGTCATTGCTCAGATTTATGCTGAAAACGGGGACAACACAAAGCTTATCCAGTATCCGTGTGCAAATCTGATAAAATGAACCGAGTTGCACATAATGAATGAAGCCTTGCTTGTTTGAAGAGCAAGTGTATCTCACAATCAGTTGTCTTTCGTCGTAAACATAATTTTATCAAGACCTGCTTCTTGGCAGTAATCTTTTTTAGTTGTATGTGTTAAAACATGCTCAGTGTTGCAGTTGCCAATCCATTTCATTCACTGCGAAAAGGAGAAATCTGATACCAATTCAAATCAAGTCCTCTATTGCTCTGGATGGGCACCCGCCCTACCGCCAATCAGCCCCCACGCCGCGGCCTACCGCGCCGTGGGGGCTGATTTGGCTGCCCAGAGTTCGGACATGGCCGCCAAGGGTGACTTTCTGCACGGCAAGCTCGACGAAACCGAGTCGCTGCTGCGGCTCGAAAACTACTACCGCGACCTCGCCTATGGCAACAGCGTGACCTTGCAGTATTACCGTGAGCAGAACGCAGATTTGTTCGACGCCTGGGAACAGACCTACCACGACAAAACCTACACGCTGTACACCGACAGCCTGTCGCTGGACTATGCGCTGCTCTCCCAACTGGTCAGCGAGTACGACACGGTGGCCGGGTACGGCGACTTCCTCGACAGCGTGCAGACCAAGGCCGGGCAGCTGGCGGGCATCTCGATTCTCCAGAACGATGAGACCGGGTATGACCTGAAAAACATTGAAGTTACGGCGGCGGTGTGCGCCGGTTTGGGCGAGACAGCCATTGATTATTACCCGCAAAAAGGTCTGTACACTGCGATCTCCTATGCTTTCACCGATTTGATTTTGCTGGTGTCGATGCTCGTGCAGGCGCTGCTGCTCGTGCGGCAGGAGCGGGACAGCGGCTTGCTGTCACTGGTTCGTTCGCTGCCCGGCGGACGACTGCAAACGGCGCTGGCCAAGCTCGGCGCGTTTGCGTTGTCGCTGCTGGCCGTGCTTGCGCTGCTGTACGGCGTCAACCTCGCCTACTGCGCCGCGACGTTCGGCCTCGGCCCGCTGACCCGCACGATCCAGAGCGTGCCCGCCCTGATGCGCTGCACGATGCAGATCACGGTCGGGCAGTACCTGTTCCGCTTTTTGCTGGCCAAGTGGGCCGGCGCGTTTGTCATGGGGCTGTGGGTCATGCTGGCGGCACTCGTTGCCCGCCGGGCCGCTTGTGATGTTTGGCATCCGCGCCGCGATTCCGGCCACCAGCCGGCTGAATGTGATTAAATACGCCAATTTAGCCAGCCTGCTGCAAACCAACGAACTTTTGGGAAATTACCGCAATCTGTTTTGGTTTGGTTCGCCAATCGGCCTGCCGCTCGTCGAGTGGACGGCGGCGGTTGTGTATGGCGGGGTTCTGACCTTTGCTTTTTGCTGGGTGCTTGCGCGCGCAACTGCTGTCTGCGTCAAAGCGCGGGTTCCTGCTGGGGCTGCGGCACAAGACGCACGCGACCTCTGTTTATAAGGAAGAAGCCCGCAAGCTGCTGCTTCTCAACGGCGCGGCGCTGGTGCTGGCGGCGTTCGCCGGGTTTGGCATCTACCAGGGGGTGACCGCCGAGAGCTACATCGGGCCGGATGAGATCTACTACGCCTATTACATGAAACATACCTCCGGGCCGTTCACCCAAGAAAGCTATGATTGGCTGGAGGAGCAGGGAGAAGAATTTGCCCCGATGCTCGAAGTGCAGCGGAAGGTGGCGGCCGGGGAGCTGTCCAGCGATGCAATGTTGGCGTTCAGTTCGCTGCAACAAAAGTACAGTGTCTACAGCCGGGTTATCAACCAGAACATCAACTACTATCTGAAAGAACATCCCGGCGCGTGGCTCGTCTATGAGAGCGGCTACAAGGAGTTGTTCGGCTTCACCGGCGATGCCGACGTGCAGGATACGCTGCTGGCCGGGCTGGCCTGTGCGCTGTGTTTTTCAGGGCTTTTCTCAATGGAGCGCCGCGGCGGCATGGAGACAATCCTTTGCACGACACCGCTCGGCCGCAAGCGCACGGTGCGGGCCAAGCTTGCGGTCAGTGCGGGCGTGGCGGTGCTGATCGCGGCGGCGTCCTGCCTGCCGCATCTGATTCAGGTGCTGCGGGACTACGGCCTGCCCGCCCTGTTCGCCCCGGCCATGAGCATTTCGGAGTTTGAGAGCCTGCCCGCACTGTTTACGTTGTCCGACGTGCTGCTGTTTTGGTTTGTGTGTAGAATCGCCGCCTGCCTCTGCATGGGCGCAATTACCCTCACACTGGGCCGTGTGTTCGGCAACCTGCTGCCTGCGCTGTTCGTCAGCGCCGTGGGGTACTGCCTGCCCGCGCTGTTGAGCCTCTCGGGTATGGATGGCGGCATCGAGTGGCTGGGGTTCTGGCCGCTGTTCCATGCGGCGAACTTCTTCACGACCCAGGGGTACGCCGGTGAGGAGGGCCTTCCCTACAATAATGCCTGGGTGATCCTTCTGTTGTTGGTTGTCGTGTTGCTTGGAACTGCAACCTTGTGGGGATATTTGCGGGATTGTTACGAGTGGAAAGGATCGATCTTGGATGCCGCCAGTTGAACAAGATGCGCTAATCTATGGACCAATCCGTGTGGAACTGTTAACCCATAAAGTTCTGGCGCAAGGAAAATTTGTCCACTTGTGTCTGGTGCACTGTGTTATGAATCCAGCTATACTGTATATAAATAGTGGACGTTTACATTTATTGAACTTGATTCTCTTTAAATAATAGATCAAATAACAGAAGTTTTGTGAGAAAAGGAATTTAAAATCATGCAAGTAAACACTGTGGAAAAACTGGCGAGTGTCGGTGCGTTCGGGCTGTGGGCTGCCCTGCACGGTTGGCTGGGGTGGCTGGCGGTTTTGTATGCAATTTGTATGCTGCTGGATTGTGTGACAGGCACCGCGCTGGCCGTTAAGGAGAAAACATGGAATTCCAGCAAGGCGCGGAAAGGGCTATGGCACAAGGGTGGCAGCACCATTATGATTTGTGTAAGTGTTCTGACCGATATCTTTTTGGGTTTGGTGATCAACCATGTGCTTGGCCTGCAACTGCCGTTTGATTACGATATGTTGTTGACGCCCGTCGTTTTGACCTGGTACATTGCCACGGAGCTGGGCAGCATTCTGGAAAACGCCGCCGAGATGGGCGCGCCCGTCCCACCGGTTTTAAGGGAAGTGCTGGAGAAAGTACACAAGGCATCTGACCGCAAAGACACGACGGCAAGCGCCGGACATCAAGACGAATGAACCTCAAAATGCAGATGCGGCCCCGTCGCGCGGCCGGTGTGGCCGACGTAGGCAATGACCTGCCCGGCTTTGACCTGCTGGCCTGCGGTGACGCAGATGCTCGAGCAGTGCGCGTACAGTGTCGTCAATCCACCGCCGTGGTCGAGCTTGACGTGGTAGCCATAACTGCCGCCCCAACTGTCGAGGGCGTTGGCGATAGTGACGGTGCCGTCGGCAGCCGCCAGGATCGGGGTGCCTTCGGGCACAGCGATGTCGGTGCCGCTGTGGTAGCTGGTTTCGCCAGTGATCGGGTCGGTGCGGTAGCCCTGCGGCGAGGTGATCGTGCCCGCCACCGGCAGCGGCCATTGCAGCGCGCCGCCACCCAGCGTGGTGTCGGAGCCGGGCGTTAGGATCTCGCCACCCAGTTCCCCCATACCTTACTGAAAGTTTCCGATATATGCGGCCTTACCGGCGAAATCGGCTTCCATGACACGGACACCGGCTACCTTGTCAGCTTTCCCGATGATGACGGCAAAGCCGATCAGCGGATGGCCGAGTATAAGAAGCGGCTTATCGATCTTGAAAACAATATCTGGAATCGGTAATTTGTGACCCGCCGGGGAAATTCATATAAATAAAATGGCAGCCCCTTCTGCTGAAATTGCATCAGCGGAAGGGGCTGTATTTATATTGTATTCAGTATTTCCAACGCCCTTGACAGGGGCACCACTTTCTGGCACTTGGCCTTTTGGGAATCATATCTCGCTTTCTTACCGTCCGGCATTACTGCTATGGCGTTTTCTGTCAGGACAGCAGCTTTCAATTTGGGAACATAGCGATGAACCTTCCCCTGCCGGTCAATCTTGGCATGAGACATGATAAGTTCCGCTGTTCCCAGCTTGATTTTTGCTTCTTTCGGTAGCGGTGAAAGCCACTTGTAGGTTTCACGCTCCGAGGCCATCCCCCACATAGAATACTGGTAAACTCGCCCGCCGAAGAAGCTGTCCTGCTGTTCCATATATTCAAAGTGTTCCGTCTGCTGCGTGACCATCTGCGCCACGCGGTCGGCATTAAGCTCCATCTCCGCTAAGTGGATGCACTCATGCCGTTGGTGCTCGCAATAATAGCCACAGCTGATATTGACCGCAGCTGTTTCCAGATACGGTGCGATATAAGATATGTCACTACACGAACCACCTGCTGTTTCAAATCCGAACGAGGTAACGAAGTCCTCAAACTCCGGGTTATCGCAGCGGTAAAACACAGCATCATTACTGCCCCGGCGGTCAAGCTCTACAATGTAGTTTACCTGTGGCCGCAAAGGACCTCTTGTGAATTTCTTTGCACCTACACAGCCGACTTCCTCATCCTCACAGAACAGCACATGACAGTTCGCCGTGCGCAGGATCTGCAAAATCATCCAGACACCACAGCGGTCATCGCCGCCGATTCCCTGCGGTGACATAGCTACTGCCCTGTCTGCCGAATAGCATATCTGCTCGACAGGCTGACGGTGAACCGTGTCCATGTGGGCTACCAGCAAGACAGGAATCGTTCCCTCGGCATACAGGTAGCCGGGCTTATCGGTAACGGGGTAACCCCTGCTTTTCAGCTCGGCTTTTAACCTCTTTTTCAATTCCATCTGCGGCAGACGTAGAATGGTTTCAAACGTCAATTCTTGCATGGATTCCTCCTTTATGCGGCAAGGCCGCTCATCTGGTTCGGGCAGAAGCGATTGGCACCGATGGAAAGGCAGTCACTATGGATTGTGCAGTTTCCGCATACATCAACTACCTGCGCATAGCAGGCAGGGCAAATCCCGCGCTGCTCGCCGGATCGGGCAATTCCGATGCGCGGCATACCGATAAACTTTTCTTTGCAAACCGCACATTCATAGCTGCACTCATTGCAATAAAAGTGCTCATCAATATAGCGCCCATATCCATGCACCGTTTTGCCGCAGCCCTTGCAGACATACATATTGCCGCACTCTGCACAGCGTATGGAACGATGGTTCTTCTGTTCTCCACCGCAGCAGACGCAGCGGGCTACGGAGCCTATCGTCATTTGGCCATAGTCGTTTTCGCCTTTCAGCAAAGATGCAACCGCGTATCCATACTTATAGTCGGGATAGTGGTTGCTGTCCGCCGCAGACTCGCAGTAAGGTTCGGTATCTTTTCCACGCTTAAGTGACCACAGGTTCGGCTTGTCAAGGCATGTTGCGATTGCCTGCTGGACGATGCTGCGATACAATGTCTTTTGGTCCTCCAAATCTGTAGGATACAATCGGGATTGCAGCAGAACATTATCCTTATAGCAGAAAATTTCTCGCGTGATGCGCGGGGCTGTATGGAAGTCCTGCGTGTACTCGTCACTGACCGTGAAGAAAATCATGCTGACAGCATCACCCATATAGGACTGGCAGCCGCCGCGGTAACCGCCGCCTTCTAAGCAATGGCAGGAACTCCAAGTGTTGTCACGGTTGGACATTTCGAGGAAATCGCAGGGGTGGATTGACAGCACTGCGGTTTTCTCGATATGCGCCGGGTTCAGAGCATCGGCCAGCCGTGCAAACAGCGCGTTGTATGGCTTTACTGTACGCATATAACGGTTGTCCGGCTCGCCCGCTTCCGCTTCCTCTTCGATTTGGTCGAGATGAAATTTCAGGCAGAGCCGATTGATAATGCGGCTCGCCTTTTGCCCTGGTGCGCACTTGATGTCGCCGTATTGCCGAATCGTGTCCAAACGGTACTCGTTCGGTATCTGGGCATAGTCTGCGGTCGCCGCGCGCAGGGCTGTTTCAAAGTTTTCGTATACAGTATCATCGGTGCAGGCTCTGCGGCCCAGTTCCAGTATGGCGGCACGTGTTTCGTCTACCGTGATACGGTCGATCTCTCGGCGCTCCTCCACGCGGAACACGATTGCCAGTTCTTTCTCATTCCATAGTGGATGCCTGCGCAGGAGCTGCAAAAGCCCCTGCTTCTGTTCGTACCATTGCGTAAGATTCGCCGTAACACCTTCCTCCGAAAACGGCTTCTGATACTTGTGCATGACCTCGTAAAATTGCTGCTTGAGTTCGTCCATCATTGTAATCTCGCCTTTCTTGAATTTTTATTTTTAACGCCGGGCGGCGCTAAACCAAAACAAAAAAACGAGAATAACTTTCCTTCGCTGCCAATAGCAGTACAAAAGTCATTCTCGCTTTATACGGGGCAGCCCCCGGCGGATAAAAAATGCCTGCGATGCACAGACCAGACGGTCAACGGCATTGCAGGCACAAAGTACAAAAATAACAACGTGTGTCAGTGCAAATTGCTTTGCAGGACACATACATCACTTACACCAGTATAATACCATAAATCGTAGAAAACGTCAATTTGCCGCTGAAGTTCATCCTGTTTTATTTTCGGCCAAGCAAGAACCTCCAATCTATGCGGCAAAACCGTATAGGTTGGAGGCTGTTTCAAATCAAGTGGTTACCTTCCTTGGTGGGTGAGTTTTTCATCCTCAACCCCAGCCAGCTTTCCAATGTCTGCAAGTCGCTGAACAGAATATCATAGACCTCATCACTTACCAACGGCGTATGGGCTTCATACGCCGCGCGGCAGCTGTTCAAGCGTTCTGTTAGTTCCCGCAGCTTGGCTATGAAAGCGGCTTTCTCTTGCCATTCCTCAGTTTTCATTTGCTTTTGGGGGCACAGTGGCCGAAGTTCAGTTCATTGATCACCGACAGGATGGTTTCATCGTCATCCCAATCGGCAGAAAACGCTGTCGGCGCGTAGGGGCCATCCAGCATGACCATCACTCTCCCCTGCTCAATGCGCAGAGTCACATCCTTGCGCCGGGCGCAGACGATGGCGAGATTTCCAAGTTGCTTCATAAGACAAGCACTTCCTTTCTTACGCGGCCTGCAAAGCCATTGGCAGCACCTTGCGGCTCCACAGGTCAACAAACTTTTTTACTTCTTCCGTAGGGTCGCTGTTGTGGTCGCCATGGATTTGCTCGATTTTACCATTGCGCACCTCCACGGTCACATACGGCTTTTTTGGTTCTTCCACGCGGCGGACAAACACGATCAGACATTTTTTCGCTGCCACTCGCTCAATATAGGTGCCGACACAGTGGTGCAAAGCCTGTCCTTCTGCGATGAGGTCATCGGTTTGCTTGGGGCAGACAATTTGCAGTTTCTTTGAAGTGAGGTTAGCCTTTTCTGCCAAATGCTCATATACTTCACGAAATGCACGCTTTGTTTGCTCGTCCCTACACTTCTTAATGTATCGGCTCAACTCGTCATGGGCCTCATTGCAGTGTTTGGGAAACAAAACCTGACTGCTTTTCATATCATAATTCTGTTCTTGACACATTTGCAGATAGTCGCTGTAAGTCGAGATTGCTTCTTCCATCGGGGAACGATAGAGGAAAGCCCGCTTCAGCTGCATATAGTCTGGCAGCTGGCTGTCCATATAGCGCATGAATTTTCTTGCCGTCATATAGGCAAACCACTGCGTTGGAACCGTATGCACATGATTTTTGAGCTGCCACTGCAAAAGTTCCTGCCGGCCACGCAAATTAAGCTTTACATATTGCTGGTATGCTTTCAGTGTATCAACGCCAGCATTTAATTCACGCAGCATGGCCAAGTCTTCTTTGTTGACCCGTAAAATGCGGTGCGTGCGTTTTTGTGTGGCATCAATTTCTGCTCCCATACCGTGCCGATACACAATGTCTGAAACGATGCGCTCGAATCCAACTTTAACAAGATGCTCAATAAGTTTTGGATGGCGCCGATATACGCGCAGATAGGTACTGACCTGCATAGCCTCCTTCGTAGGTTCATAGAACTGCCGGAGTGCGCAATACTGCCACGGTGTTCCCTGCAAGGCTCTTTTCAGTGATGGCAGGTAAACCGCCCCGGTATCATCGGCTTCATAACTGCTTGTATAGGGAGAAAACCTCGGACGGTTTCCTCTCCGCCAGTGTGTTGCGCTATCATAACCGCTGTCATAATAGAACGCTTCTGTGTCGGTGCCTTCTTTCCCAACGACGCGGATAAATAACCTTGCGTTCTCATAAATTTCTTTCGCAGGCGTATTCTTTTTTTCCTTATATGCCCAGCGTACCTTGAAGATCCGTATCAGCAATTCTTCATCGCTGATTTTTTGAATAACCTGGCAGGTTTCCCTGTCCTCATGGTAGGCGGCTCTTCTCCCCTGCGCTTTGGCGATTGCCTTTTGTTTGCATTGCGGGCAGACAAAGATTTTTCCGGTTTTCGGCTTTTTTATCACAGAAAACTTCTCGCAATAGGTACAAAAAACCTGCGTTGCTGGCTGGTTCCTGTCATACGAATAAAACAGATAGTGCGGCATGACATTTTGGTCAATCCAGTGTGCCAAGTTTGAGGGTGCAGCCGGGACCTTTTTCATTTTCTCGACTATGTCCGCATCACGTTTGCAGCGGCGAGCTTTTGCCTGCTTATTACGGATGCTATACTGATAGTTCTGTAACTCCTTCAACACGGCGATGCCACTTACGTTGCGATGGATAAAGTCCGCGATTGCAGCGCCATCCGTCCCTTTATAGAAAACGCAGGATTCTCTAAAATTATAGAAACTTTCATCGGCAAGGCTCATCAGCATGGCATCCCGCCACTTGACGTTCCCCTCGGCATCACGCTCCAGCGTGGCAAAGGTATCCTTGCCCTGAAACACGACCCACTTCGGCATACGGTCATTTGTTTTCAGGCGTTCACAGTCATAGAAGTAAACTGTCAGCACCCTATGCCCGCCAAGCAGTTTGACGGCAGCGGTGACAAGGTATTTCACCCGTTCCGTGTACAACACACCGGCATTTAGGCTGATGTGCAGCGGAACATTGGCTGCATGGCGGCAGGCTCGTTTGTCCAGTTTCATCCTGCTGCCTCCTCTGTGCCGAAGTCACCAAAGGTGAGCTGTTCTTCGTTCGCGGGTTTCGGGGCTGGTTTGGGCGCTGCTTTCTTGGGCTTATCTTTTTTGACTTTGCCTGCCTTGGGCATTTTCCCGTTGTAAGTTTTGGGGACAAACTTTTCTTCCGGTTCGGCATCCTCCTTGGCTTCGGCATCGCGGAAATATTCCCGCGCCCACTGGTAGCAGAGTTCGTCCGGCACATCGCCGCCGAAACCGCCGCCCATAGGCTTTTCGTCATTGTCCTTCATTTCCTGTTCCAGATACTCCCGCGCCTTGCGGTTGATGTAGTGGAAGCAATTCAGCATCTTTTTCTTGGGGTTCATCACAAGGCGGGCAAAAGCGGGGTCAGCCAGACACTCGGTCTGCACGTCCTCCATGACGCATAGCTTCATGTTGCGGCGGGTCAGGCGCTCGGTATCCTGCGAAACGCGGTTCATGGATGCCTGCATCACGTCATCATCCGACATAGCGGCAAGACGGTCCAGCTCCTGCTGCTCCCGCAGTTTCTTCTGTGCCTGTTTTGCTTCCCATTCGGCTTTGCGCTTGGCTTCGGCAGCATCAAATTCAGCCTTTTTGCGGGCTTCTTCCGCGTCCTCCGCTTGCGGGTCTGGCTTTGGGGGTTCAACCGGCTCAAATTCTTCGCTGAAAGAATCTACAGTTTCACTGTCCGAGGACACCTCAAAAGCATCATCCTCGGCATCGCGGTTCATCATATCCATTTCAGAGAGTATACCCATCATTCCGTCCTTTCTAAAAAAGGCAGAGAGCCGTCAATTTAGCTCTCTGCCATAACTTTGCGCGGCATCAAGCCGCTTTTTCTTTTGTTTCTTCCTGCCGCAAAGCAAGCTGCCAGTCATCTATGCCCTTGTAGGCAGTATTCCAGACAAGGCTTGTGCTTTGCAGCCCGGCTGTATGGGCGATCTGCTGTACCTTTTCGGCGGCGTCTGCCACATATTCATTCTCTGACTTGTCCATGTCGTAGGCTTCCACGACCAGCTTGGTGCCGTTCTGTGCCATGCAGCGCAGTGCGGATTCCAAACCGTTCAAGCTGTTCACCCCTGCCACAGCGACAAACGAACGCCCTGTCAGGCAGTGGGCAATATCAGCTTTAAGCAGTCCTTCGGTCACATACACGGTCTTGGCAAACGGTTCGCCCACAAAATGCAGCGGACTGCCGGAGGTCACACCATGCGGCTTGCCGATAGAAGACAGCCAGATGTATTTTGCTCCGCTTTTACCCGGTGGGTCATCCCTACGGCGCAGCGGCGTGTCCAGCCGTATCTGCATACCACAGATTAAACCATCCATACCGACAGCCGGGAGCAGGATGCCCGCCGTGCGGCTGCCGAAATTGATCGTCCACCGCCCGGCATTGTCCGTATAGAAGCCCGGCACACCCTGCAAGGTGCAGCCCTGCCGCTGCAGACGCTCGGCATAACTGCGGCACAGAAACGCAGGCGGGGTCGATTTGAACCCGAACCTTGCGATCTGCTCCTCAGTCAGCCCGCGCCGCGGTGACAGCAGATGCGCTTTGTGCGTGGGTGTCAGCGGTAGCATGGAGAGCAGCAGCGAGTAGGTCTGATGGATCTCCTGCGGGGTTGCGCGGACATTTTGCTCTGGCTTTACCCCGATGCAGTCATTCACCCTTGGCCGGGGTGTGTATCGCCCCAGCGCTTCACAAATCTCGCGGTAGGCATCGGCATTGCCGGTGCAGTTATAGCGGGCATACAGTGCCAGCATTCCGCCCGCCGCGCCGCAGCGGTTGCAGCGCCAGACGTTTTTGTCTGTGTTGACGTTGAGCCGCCCGCGCTGGTCCCCACAAAAGGGGCAGTTTAAGTACAGGCTCGACGGCAGACGGCGACGGACAGTAAGCCCCAGCAGTTCTACTACATCGGCAATGCCAAACGGAAACGTATCGGAAGATGAGGTCATGCAAAACGGCCTCCTTTCCGGTTATCCCGCCTGTTTCTCCTGCAAGCTGTCCCATATAATGGCGGCCGCCGCGCGGAGGATGTTGTTTTCTCCCTGATAGCCTTTCACATACCAGCGCAGGCTGGCAGGGCGGCGGTCAGCGACCTGTGCCAGCGTCCAGCCCTTGCAGGTGCCGCAGTCTACGATGACGTTCTGCGCCTGCTCGTAGGTCATCTGCCGGCGGATCTCCTCCACCGGGCTGCTTTGGGTATACGCAGCGGCGGGCGGTTCCTGTTCCAGCACAATGACATTCTGCGTCGGTTCTGGCGGGGTCTGTGCAGACTGCACGGATTCCAGCACAACCGTCTTAGGCTTTTCTACGACTTCTGCCGTGACCTGTTCGGGAACAGGCATATCGTCCGCCATGATGGCATCCAGCGGGTCAGTCTTGGCAGACTCCTGCGGGGTAGCTTTCACGGACTCCGGCTGCTTCTGCACAGGCTCTGCGACTTCCACTTTCGTCTGCACAGGCTTGGCAATCTCTGCTTTTGCTCCCACCGGCACCTCACTGCCGTATTCCTCGGATTCGCTGCCCACATCGGTAAACTGGATGCCGAAGCCCGCATTGGAGAGCGCCGTGTCCAGCGCTTCCTCCTGCGCAGCTTCCACATACAGCCCACCGGGCGTTGCGTCCAGCGTGCAGTTGGCAACGTAGCTGCTCAGCGGTTCGGCATCCTCGCGGTCACGGTAGACCTTGGCTTCAAAAATTGCCATTTTCTCGGTAATGCGCAGGGCGTTGAGCTTCAGCCGCCCCGTGGGGCAAGCCAGCCGGAACCACAGCTTTTTGTACCGCAAATCGAGACGCATCACGTCCTCCCCGGTTTTGCGGGAAGTTGTGCGGCGCAGGAATTTCAGCGGGTCAAAGCCGGGTACATGGTTTAAGGATGCCACAGCGGCGTTGGTAGTGTACAGCATAGGTTCTTGATTCCCTTTCATGGGTGATTTCTCCCTTCATTATTACATTCAGCCGGCCTGTTGCAGTTCCGGCAGTGCGTTTCGTTCGGTGTGGTATGCCTTGCAGTACAGGTGGATGCGCTCGCCCAGCATGGTGTTGCGCTTGCTGATATCCGCGCGGTGAACCGCCATAAACAGAATCGGCTTATGTCCCACAAGGATGACTTTTTTCTTGGCACGGGTCACGGCTGTATACAATAAATTACGATACAGCATGATTGTGTGTGCCTTGACGATGGGGATAATGACCGTTTCAAACTCGCTGCCCATGGCCTTGTGGATTGTTGTGGCATAAGCAAGGTCAACGTGCGCCAGTTGTTCCGTCGTGTAAGTCAACTTGCGGTCGCCGCCAAAATCCATCTGCACAAGCCGTTCGCCTTTGCTGTTCGTGGTAATCCCGGTAATAAAACCGAGGTCACCGTTGGACACTTTCTCGGTGTTCTTTGTCTGCATAACGCGGTCATGGACGCGAAAAATGCGGCTGCCGATCTTCACTTCTTCCTCGGCCGAGCGGAACGGGTTGACCCGTTCCCGAATGGCACGGTTAAGCTGCTCGGAGGCTGCCTCGCCTTTCTCGCGGAACGGCGAAAGGATCTGCACGTTCTCGATGCCACGCTCGGCGGCTTCTTTGCAGTAAATGTCTTGGATGCGCCGCGCCGTCTCGATTTGCGTCGGGCTGTCCACGAACACAAAGTCATTGCCGTAGTACAGCTTGGTGCTGCCCTCGTTGATGAACTTCGCATTGTAGGCAATCAGGCCGTCTTTCGACTGGCGGAAAATCCAATCCAGTACCGTGACAGGCACCATTCCGCTGTGGATCAGCTCGTAGAACACGTTGCCGGCGCCCACGCTGGGCAGCTGGTTCGGGTCACCCACAAGAACGACCCGCGTATGCTGACCGATGCGCTTGAAAAACTGCTGTGCCAGCCACATATCCACCATAGAAAACTCGTCCACAATGACGAGGTCGGCATCCACAAAGCGAACGCGCTCGCCATCGCCTACTTCTTCCCCGGTGCCGAGGCCCAGTGCGCTGTGCAGCGTGCGGGCTTCATCCACGCCGGTGCTTTCCGCCATGCGGCGGCTGGCACGGCCCGTGGGGGCCATGAGGGCGAACTTTCCTTTTGGATGTAGGTTCTTGAACACCTCGATAATGGCCTTTAACACGGTGGTCTTGCCGGTACCGGGCGAGCCGGTGATAATCGTCAGCCCATGCTGGAACGCCGTGCGCACTGCCTGTTCCTGCTTTTGGGAAAGCGTGATGCCCAGACTTTCGCGCACCGATTCCAGCGCAGACTCGATATTCTCGGCTACGCTGATGTTGGCAAGCCGCTCGGCAATCATGCGGGCGGTGTCGTCCTCCTGCCCGAACACGCGCGGGCTGTACAGGTACTGCTTGTAGGCAACCACTGCGCCATGCAGAATCATCTGCTGCAAGGTTTCCTGCACTTCCTCGGTGCGGACGCGCTGTTCCGGGATGGGAATGGGCGCATTGAGCAGGAGCAGCGTTTCCTTTACTAAATCTTCCGATGGCAAGAATAGGTGCCCTGATTTGCTGCGGGCATCCTCCAGCGTGTAGAGCACTGCGCCTTTGATACGCTCGGTGCTGTGCAGACGATTGTCCGTCTTGCGGACGATGCCATCCACACGCTTGAAGCCGAAGCCGGAAATCTGGCATAAATCATATGGGCATTTTTTGAGGATATCTACACATGCCGGGCCGAAGTGCTGATAGATTTTCAGTGCTGTGGCGGGCGTGATCTTGAACGGCCCCAAAAGGCTCATAAGGTTGCGCAGAACGCGGCTCTCGGCGTAGGATTCCTCAATGTCCTTGAGTTTTCCCTCGGTGATGCCGCGGATTTGCAGCAGCTTTTCCGGCTCGTTGTCAAGGATATTCAGGGTGTCCGGTCCGAACGTGGCAACAATGTCCTCTGCTGTCTTGGGACCGATGCCCTTGATAAGCCCGGAACCCAAGTATGCCAGCAGACCGTCCGCTGTCTGCGGAACGATTTCCTGCCACTGCTCGACCTGCAGCTGATACCCGTACTTGCTCTCGACCCACTCACCGTCCAGTTCCAGCTCCACCGCCTTGGTGCGGGGCAGTTCGTACCCCACCGCCGTAAAGCGCAGCATACGGTCGCCGTAATAGCGGTCGCTGCAAGCCTGCAGCGGAATGCGCGGATCATTGGTTTTGACAACGATGATGGAGAATTTGTTTGCTTCGTTGTAAAAAATCGTAGATTCGTAGGTGACACGGCAGCCGGTAATGCCGCTGTGTTCCTGTTCACTGTCGTGCATAGGCACGCTCCCTTCTTTGTCAGGCGGCTTCGTCCGCCGCTTTTGCCTTGATGCTGAATCGCCGCGATTCCGACACCGTGACGTACTCGTCATAAATATCCGGGTGCAGCAGTTTCATCTTTTGGAGATTGTCTTTCGTGATGCCTGTCCGGCTGACGGGGTTGTAGCTGATTGTGTACTGTGTACCGCCGTACTCCCCCATCGCCATGCAGCTGCCGTCCAGTTTGGCAACCATCTGACCTTTCAGCCGCTGCATTTCTGTGTCCAGCGTTTTTGCCTGCGTTTCCACTTGCTGCTTTTGCTCCTGTAGGCGGAGGTATCGCAGCATGGTGGCGGACAGGTCATTGTCGAGCTGAATGGCCGGGATGGTTTTGTCGGCAGCACCCAGACGGCGGCGCAGACTTTCTAGGATCAGGCTGCCGTCCTCGGTGTAGGGCGGCGGGATGCGGGTCAGGATGTGATCGTGCCAGAACTCGCGTTCCAGATAGATCATCTCCTGTTCGTACTCCCGGTCGCGGTACAGGTGGCGGATAATGACTTCGTCCTCATTGTTGCCATACAGACAGCAATAGAAGATTTCGTCGATGTCCATAACGGTCATGTAGTGGCGTCCCTGTGTTTCGTAGTAGACGGGAACACATTCCTCGCCGTCCTTCCACCAGTGGTCTTTTGCGTTGTAGTTGGTCGTTTTGATTTCCAGAATCGCAATTTTTCCGTTTGGCAGGCGGACAAAGTAGTCTACATCTGCCAGCATGAAGGGATACTGCGGGTGTTGGAACATTTTCTTGATCTGGAAAACCTCCAACCCGGTTTTCTTGGCGAAAATCCGGGCGACCAGCGGTTCCAGCAGATGCCCCATTTCCAGCGCTACCCAGTTGCCTGCATCATCGGCAGCCGAAGCAATGTTCAGCTTGTCGTCGTACAGGTCGCGGGCAGTGCGAAACGGAGAAATGCCGAAGATTGCGGCGACATCGCTGCCGCCTATCCCCCGCCTGCGGTATGCCAGCCATTCCTGCTCGGTGAGGTTTTCGGTGCTGACCAGAACCTTAGGTTCCTGCCGTATGTGTTCCGGCATCTTCAGCCCCTCCTCTCGCGCTGGCGATAGGGGCGCTTGGGGCGGGTACGCAGATGGTACAGCCGATACTGCAAATTGCGCGGGATGGGTCTTGCCTTGCGCGGGCGCGTGATGCGCCGTGCGATTGCCTTGGGTCTTGCCTGTTCATTCATTTGGTGTTCCACCTTTCCTATATAGAATGTATTTCTCAAAGCCGATTGGCCTTGAAACAAAATAAAAAAAGCGAGAATGACCGCAGGCAATGCCTGATGTTCACGGCAAACCGTGAACCACGATCCTTCTCGCTATGGTTGGGTGTTTTCCACCCCGTATAAAAAGAAAAGTGCCGGCAGCGCCCACCCAAAACAGGCAGGACAAGGCTGCTGGCACGAATTACAAACTTAAACAGCGTGTGCGCAAGGCACAAAAATCATTTACAGGTGGAGTATAGCACAAGAATGTCCGCCCTGTCAAGATGGTGAGATTTTGCATGATAAAAGCATAGTGTCCACATTACATCCGCGCAGCTTTTGTATATACCATCGTTGTTTTTCCTATTAAAATTAGAATACAGCAAGATTTATTTCTTAAATCGATGCTGTCACGCGCGCGAAGAAAAGCTGACACCACAAAGGCAATAGGAGACATTTATTATGCGAGATTCCGAAAGTGTACCCATTCATCTGAAGCTGACGCTTTCCATTAAGGAAGCATCTGAATACAGCAATATCGGCATCAACAAAATCGATGCCATGCTCAAACAACCCAACTGTCCTTTCGTGTTGTATGTAGGGTCAAAGAAATTGGTCAAACGCAAAGAATTTGAAGCCTACATCAGCAGCAAGCTGATTATTTAAGAGAGGTAATGCCGTTGAAAATAGGGATTTCATGTGCTATAATTTCAGTATCGCGTTGGATTCCCGCTTTGGAAAGGAGTCCACTATGGGTAAAAGCCTAAAGCGAAAAGAATGCGGAAAAGGCATACGCCAAAGAAAGGACGGGTTATATTCCGCAAGATACTATACCAAAGACGGGGAGCGGCGAGAAAAATATTTCAAGTCGCTGCCTGAAGCCAAGAATTGGCTTGCCGATACGAAATACGAATTGCGTCATCACGTCATTACCTGCAACTCTGACATGTCCGTAGACAACTGGTTTGACTACTGGATCACGAACATCATCTGTAACCTTTCCCCGAACTGCATCCGCAACTATACGGAACGCTATAAGAGAAATGTTCAGCCACTGATTGGAACCATGTGCATGGGCGACGTAAAGCCGATGCACTGCCAGATTATTCTGAACCGCATGGAAAGTACTTACGCCGGTTCTACAATCCGTCAGACTTACATTGCTATGGGTACCATGTTCAAATCTGCTGTGATGAACGATATTATCGTCAAACATCCGATGAATGGCGTGCGCTATAACAAGCCGGTCCGTGCAGTGGACGATATTCGCTACCTTTCCGTTGAGGAACAGAAGCGCTTCCTTGCCGTAGCCAAGGATTCTCACAACTACCGGCAATATGCACTGCTGCTGGAAACCGGGCTGCGCACGGGTGAACTGATTGGTTTGACTTGGGATGCCATCAACTGGAAGAAGCGTACTCTTACCGTCAATAAAAGTTTGGAGTACCGCCACCACTTCAAGTACTGGCGTGCCGGGCCTCCCAAAACGGTGAAAAGCTACCGCACTATCCCCTTGACCGATACCGCATATCGTATTTTGAAGAGCTGCTATGATGAGCGCTTGACCCGTAAAGAGTCGCCCACGTTGCAGCAGATTCTGGAATACACAGATCGCCGTACCGGAAGGCAGATGTACTTCTGCATGCACGATTTGGTCTTTGTAAACTATCGAACCGGTGAGCCGATTAAGAACAGTTCCTATGACACCCACCTCTATAAGCTGTGCGAAAAAGCCGGCATTGCTCCCTTTGGGATGCATGCGCTGCGCCATACGTATGCTACCCGCGCGATTGAGCGCGGCATGCAGCCCAAGGTCTTGCAGCAGCTGCTGGGGCACGCCAGTATCAAGACGACGATGGACAAATACGTCCATGTTTCTGATGATTCAATGCAGAACGCCGTGCGTCTTTTTGAGGCAGCTGATAGTGAGAAAAAGGGGTAAACCTCGAAAATGGGGGTAAAATGGGGGTAAAACCCCAAATCCGGTAACAAAAAACAACGATAATAAAGGAGATATGGAGAAATATGAAATTAGGTATCGTGGGCCTTCCTAATGTAGGCAAATCCACCCTTTTTAATGCGCTGACCAGCACACAGAACGCGCAGGCGGCGAACTATCCTTTCTGCACCATTGAGCCGAACTCCGGCATTGTGCCGGTGCCCGACCCGCGGCTGGACAAGCTGGCCGAGATTTGGGAGACCGACAAAAAGACGCCTGCTATCGTGGAATTTGTCGACATTGCAGGCCTTGTCAAGGGCGCCAGCCAGGGCGCCGGCCTGGGCAACAAGTTCCTGGGCCACATCCGCGAGTGCGACGCCATCGTGCACGTGGTGCGCTGCTTTGACGATGACAACATCATCCATGTGGTCGAGGACGTGAACAAGCCCGAGAGCGTTGACCCCATCCGCGACATTGACGCCATCGACCTGGAGCTGATTTTGGCTGACCTGGAGGTCGTAAGCAACCGTTTGGGCCGCCAGCAGAAAGCTGCCAAGACCGGCAATAAGGCCGCAGCCGCCGAGGCTGCCTGGCTGGCCGACCTGGCTGCCTGGCTGGAAGCCGGCAAGCCCGCCCGCAGCTTCGCCTTTGACGAGAGCGACGACGCTGTGAAGGCCACCCGCAAGGAGCTGGGCCTGCTCTCCGCCAAGCCGGTCATCTACGCCTGCAACGTGGGCGAGGACGACCTGCTGGGCGGCCTGGACGAGAACCCCTACTATCCCCTGGTCGCCGCCCGCGCCAAGGAGGAAAACGCCCAGGCTATCCCCATCTGCGCCAAGACCGAGGAGGACATCGCCGGTTCCACCCAGGAGGAAAAAATCGCGTTCCTGCAGGAAATGGGCATTGAATCCACGGGTCTGGACAAGCTTATCAAGGCCAGCTACGAGCTGCTGGGACTCATCAGCTTCTTGACCGATGGCAAGAAAGAATGCCGCGCCTGGACCATCAAGCGCGGCACCAAGGCCCCCCAGGCAGCCGGTAAGATCCACAGCGACTTCGAGCGCGGCTTCATCCGTGCGCAGGTCATCGCCTACAAGGACCTGGAGGACGCCGACTTCAACTACGCCGCCGTCAAGGCCAAGGGCCTGCAGCGCACCGAGGGCAAAGAGTACGTTGTCAACGACGGCGACGTGATCGAGTTCCTGTTCAACGTGTAAAATTGGAGATACAACGATGATTATTGGCATTATGGGCGCTATGCCCGACGAAGTGGACCAGCTGTGTGCCCAGCTGGCCGATGTGACCAAAGAGAACTACGCCGGGGTGGAGTACCACTGCGGCACCCTGCAGGGCAAGCAGGTGGTGGTGTGCTGCGCCGGTATGGGCAAGGCCAACGCCGCCAGCACCGTGCAGGTGCTTTGCACAAAATATAACATTGATAAGTTGATTTTCAGCGGCATTGCCGGCAATATGACGAGCAAAATCGGCATCGGTGATGTCTGCGTAGGCGAGACCGTAGTCTACCACGACGCCGAGCTGAGCATGATCGCCCAGAGCGCCCCGTTCCAGACCGAGTACCACGGCGACCCCGCGCTGGTACAGGCCGCGCTGGATGCCTGCGAAGCCTGCGGCGTGAAGGCCATTGCGGGCAAGATCGCCACCGGCGACACCTTTGTAGGTGACGCAGCTACGAAGAAAACCATCGAGGAAAAGTGCCACCCTGACTGCGTGGAGATGGAAGGCGCTGCCGTGAGCCAGATCGCCGGCCGCAACGGCGTGCCCTGCGTTATCCTGCGCGCCATGAGCGACAACGCCGACGAGAGCGGGTATGAGGTGCTGGTGGTCAAGCAGTTCAGCATCACCGAGTACGTCAAGACCGCGACGGAAATTGTGACGCGGATGATTGAGAGCGCGTAACGCCGGAGCCATTCCGTTTTGCACAGAAAAAAACTGCAGCTTGTATGGGCTGCAGCTTTTTTATTTTCTGCTATTCTTCCTCAAACTCCAAATACCGCTTGGGGTCCCAGTGGCAGGCTTGGGCCATGTGGTTCAGCAGGGTGTCACCGGGGGTGAGGGTGTCCAGCATCAGGTCCTCGGCAATGCGGCCATCGTGCAAAATCAACGCACGGTCGAGGAAATGGTCCACGTCCTCGATATAATGGGTCGAGAGCAGCAGCGTTTCGCCGCCGGTGAGGGTGGCGCTCATCAGCTTGATGAAGTCCCGCCGTGTAAAGGGGTCTTTGCCCAAAAACGGCTCGTCCATCAGGTAGTAGGGCACCCGCTTGGCAAAGCCCGCGGCCAGCTCCACCCGGGCGCGCTGGCCGGTGGAGAGATGCCCGATGACATCCGACCCGTGCAGGCTGAAAAACTCCAAAAACTTCGCGTACCGCGCGGGGTCAAACGCCGGGTGCAGGTCGGCCAGCAGCTGGCCGTAGGCGGCCACCGTCAGCGCGGGGTAATAGCTGCCCTCGCCGGTGATGTAGCTGATGCGCCCATACTGTTCGCCCGCCGGTCTGCCGTCCAGCAGCGCCGTGCCCTTGTGGGGCAGCAGCTCGGCAATGCAGCGCAGCATCGTGGTTTTTCCGGCGCCATTCTCCCCCAATACGCCCACGATCTGCCCGTCCGGCACGGTGAAGTCCGCCCCCAGCAGGCCCACGGTCTGGCCGTGGCTGCGGTAGGTCTTTTGCAGATTTTTTACCTCGATCATAGCCGTTTCTCCCTGTCCTTCTCGTAAAGTTCGTAGTTCATATAGTGGTGCGCGGGCCAGCTGTAATAGTTTTCGCCCAGCTGCCCGCCCCAGTCGCGGTCGGCGCCGTTGTCCAGGCGGCCGCGGTAGCGCAGGGCGCTGCCATCCAGTGGATAGACCAGCAGCAGCGTGCCGGTCTGGTAGATGTTGTAGCTATTTTCGGCGTTGGCATCACCCACGGTGGTGTATTCGGGCGTGGCGATGAGCAGCGCATCACCGGCGGTGTTCAGCACGGCGTCCTCGGCGTTGCGCATGTAGAGGTCAACGCTGTTCAGGTCGATGTTGCCCTCTATGGAGAGGCTTTTGTTCAAGATAAACTTGCCATCCTGCACACGCAGGGCCACAAGCGTACTGCCGTAGTCGACTTTCAGCACGGCGTCGCGGTCGGTGGTGCGGGGCAGCACGGTCACCGAAAAATCACCGTTGCCGCCCTCGATGCCCAGGTCGACATGGTCCACCTGCTCCCCCGCCGCGTTGACCAGGTCGGCGCAGGCCTTGTTCAGCGGGTCAAGGTAAACGCAGAGCGTCAGGCCGTCATCCATTGGCAGGCCGCAGACCACCTGTCGGGCGTTTTCGGGGCAGTAGAACGGTTCCAGCGTGCCGAACTCGGTGGTGGCGCAAAGCACGTCGCGGTCGCCGACTTTGCCGTCGGCAGGCAGAGCGGCGAGGTCGTCATAGCTGATGGGGGTGGCCTTGTACAGCCCGGCCTTGCGGTCGGCAACGGTATACCGCCAGGCAAGGCCCCGGCCGTCGCCCAGCGAGAAAATTTGCCCGGCAATGTAGCGGTAATCGGTGTTGCTATCCTCCACTTCGTCGGAAAAATCGGCCGTGTAATCATAGCTGACGCTGAAGCTGTTCAGATAGGTGGACACCTCGGCGTTGGCGCTTACCGAGATGGGCGCATCCAGCACCACGTCCCGCAGGGCCACGCGGAGAAGATCGCTGCCCATGCTGATTTCGGCCATCACGCGGAAGTGGGACGCGGTGCTTTGCATCTGCCAGTTGTCGTCATACACCTGTACGCGCTGGGCGGCGGCGTTTACTTCGTCGCGCGTTTCCGGCGTTACAGCGTAAAAAGTCGTGTGAGATGCCCCCCACGCACTGTAGCGGTACCGGTCGTCGCTCTCGTCGGGGTCAAGGGCAAAGCTGGTGTCCAGGTAGCCATCGTGCAGGTCCCAGTAGGTGTGGGCGGTGTCGAAGTAGCTCTGGCCGCGCATCGTGAAGCCGCGCAGGGCGGCGGGGTCGCCTGCCAGGTCGGTGAGGGTGATGTCCAGCGCGCTGCGCCAGCCCAGCAGCACCCACAGGGCACCAGCGGCAAGGATGGCCGCCGATAGGGCGATAGCAATGATAAAGTTACGCAGATAAGTAGATTTTTTAGTTTTCGTTTCTTTCATAGCAGGTCACTTCCCTTTCAGCAGGTTTCGCCGCGGCGGATGCTGCGCACTGCCCACCACACGGTGAGGACGGCCAGCACGGCGGCGAGAGCCATGGCAACGTTGCGGCTTGCAGAGGTGAACATCCACTCGGGGTGCTGTTCAACGGTCACCAGGTAGAAGCACTGCCAGGCGCACAGCAGACCGACGGCGAACACAGGCAGCTTGCGCCAGCCACGCACGGTATCCAGCGCGGCCAGCAGCAGGGCGGACAGGGCCAGGATGCCCAGCAAGATCACCAGCTGCAAGGGGCGGCGCGGCAGCAGGCGGGAAAGCAGGTTGTTGGCGACGACCTGCTCGTACAGGTTGGCGGGCGGCAGGGCCGCGCCGTACAGCTTGCGGGCCAGGTGGACCTCCAGCGCGGTGACGGGGTAAAATTCAACGATGTACCACACAAACTGCCAGGCGGTAAAGACGACCTCGGCGGCGGCGATGGTGATGGCCTTGGCCCCGAACTTTTGCCCCGGAGTGCCGGGCAGCGTGGCCCAGGTGTACCCGCTGCGGGCGCGGCGGCTGTTGTGGGTGGCCAGCCCTGCCGCCAAACCGGTAAGCAGATAAAACCCAAGATAGGCAAAAATTTGCATGGTAACGTAATAATGGGACGCCAGTCCCATGCCGGCAGCGCCTTGCCAGCAGATGCGAACGACCACCAGCGCCAGCTGCTGGGCAGCGAAGATGCCCCACAGCGCCAGCAGGCTGCGCCGCGCCAGGCGGAAGTTCCACGCGGCAAGGGTGAGGGTGTGTTTCATAGCGGACCTCCTTGTGTTGTGTATTATTGTTGTAATACGCTTACGGTACAAAAAAGTTTTCGTTAGTCCTCGTCGCCCCAAAGGTCGCTGACCAGGGCGATGACCTTTTTGTAGCTGAGCCGGTTGGCCTTGGCCTGGGTGACGAACTGCTCCACCAGGCCGCGGGTCAGTTCCTCGCTGATTTGTTCCCGCAGGGCGGGGGTCAGCCGAACAAAGCTGCCGCTGTTGCCATCAGTGACGACATAGCCTTCTTCGGTCATCAAGCGGTAGGCTTTTTGGGCGGTGTTGGGGTTGATGCCGGTCTGGGCGGCCAGCTCGCGGCGGCTGGGCATGGGGTCGCCGTCCTGCACGGTGCCCAGCAGGATTTGGCGTTTCAGGTACTCGGCAATTTGCTGGTACACCGGCGCGCGGTCGTCAAACCGGAGATTGCTGAGGTTGACCAAGCTGTCTCCTCCTTTCCTGGGAAATTGATGGTTTATGTGTATTATATGCGTAGTACGCCAGATTGTCAAGGGGGAAGTTTGAAAATTGTTGCTCACTTGAATGGCTCCCCTTGAGGGGTGTCTCCCCGCTGTGCGGGGAGATGTCGCAAAGCGACAGAGGGGCCCGGCCGCGTAAGCGGTCCCGCGTCAGCGGGTGAGGGGTGGCCCATGTGCAGAGTAATTGCATCCACACAAATGCGGTCGGCTAAAGTAGCCACCCCTCAGTCACCTTCGGTGACAGCTCCCCTCCAGGGGAGCCCTTAACGTGCAACCAATTAAAAATCCCGCCAGCCATTGCAGCCAGCGGGATATATCTATTTTATATTTTACGTCTTACCGTTCCATTTTCCAGTAGCTTACACTATACGGTGCCAGCTCGCTGCCGCCGCCGAAATCGTGCGGGGCGCCGGTGATCATGTCCACCGCCATACCACAGCCGGCGTCAAAGTGGGCGGTAAACGGGTTGCCGTCGGCGTTGATGGCCACCAGCACGCGCTCGCCGTCGGCGTAACGCTCAAAAATCAGCTGCTTGGGCTGCACCAGCACGTTGCGGTAGCTGCCGCAGCACAGGGCCTTGCTTTGGGTGCGGGCGTGGGCCAGCACGGTGATCCAGGCGGTCAGATCGTTGGATTCGGGGCGTTCCACGGCGGGGCGCAGGGTGGGGTCGCCGTTGCGTTTGTCGCCCTCCATCCCCCACTCGCTGCCGTAGTAGACGGCGGGCACGCCGGGCATACCAAACAGCAGGCCGTAGATCGGCTTTAAGCAGTTTTTATCCGTCAGAATCGTAGCAATGCGCGTTACATCGTGGTTATCCACAAAGCTCAGCAGGTGCTTGCCGGTGTACAAGCACCACTGCTCGCTGCCAAACTGGCGGTTCAGGCTGTAGCTGATCTCGTGCATGTTGCCGGTGTTGAAGCTGGAATACAGCCCCTTGTAGCACTCGTAGTTGGTCACGCTGTGGCAGGCGTGGTCGTTCATCCAGCGGTTGTAGTCGCCGTGCAGGGTCTCGCCCACCAGGACGAAATCCGGCTTGATGCTGTTCGCCAGGCCGCGCAGCTCGCTCAAAAAGCCCAGGTCCAGGCAGTAGGCCACGTCGAGGCGCAGGCCGTCGATGTCGTAGTCCCGCACCCAGCTGCGCACAGCGTCGAACAGATAATTTTTCACGTCAGGATGCTGTAAATTCAGCTTGACCAGCTCGTTGCAGCCCTCCCAGGCCTCGTACCAGAAGCCGTCGTTGTAGTTGGTGTTGCCGTCAAAGCTGATGTGGAACCAATCTTTGTAGGGGCTGTCCCACTTTTTCTCCTGCACGTCCTTGAACGCCCAAAAGCCGCGGCCCACGTGGTTGAACACGCCGTCCAGCAGCACGCGGATGCCCGCCGCGTGCAGGGCTGCGCAAACCTGCTTGAGGTCGTCGTTGGTGCCCAGGCGGCAGTCCACCTTGTTGTAGTCGCGGGTGTCGTAACCGTGGGCGTCGCTCTCGAACAGGGGGTTGAACAGCACGCAGGTCGCGCCCAGCGCCTTGATGTGGTCCACCCAATCCAGCACCCGCAGCAGGCGATGCTGGTCGGCCTGGGATGGGTCGCCGTCATTTTGCAGCGGCGCCCCGCACAGGCCCAGGGGGTAGATCTGGTAAATTACAGCTTCATCGTACCACATGTTTGTCTCCTATTATCGTTTATTTTTTTGTTTCGTTGGAATGATGCTTGCCTTGCAGTTGTAGAGGCCGATGCTTGCATCGGCCCATTGGGGGGCGTCGAGGACGCCGCCCCCTGCAAACCAATTTGCATGAATCTGCTTTTAATGCAAAAACTTCAACTTCTTCTTCAAAATCAACCTATAATACCGGGTCAGTGCGCCGACCGCGCGGTCGCAGAGCCAGAAGGAGAGGTTGCCGGCGGCCAGCAGGGCGGCCAGCATGCCAACACCGTCGGCCAGCAGCTCGTCCAGGATGGCAGGGCCGAGCAGCGCAAAGAGCAGCAGGTAAACCAGCACCGTGGCCCCGTTGAACACCGCGAACTTAATGACCCAACGCAGCAGCGTACTTTTTATGCGTGCCAATTGCTGGCGCAGCACAGGATAATAGCCAATGACGAACACGTAAAAAAACGCCAGCTCCAGCTCCGGCACCAGCAGCACGGATAAAATCGACACAGTAACGTACAAAAGCAGGGCGTACTTGGGGCCGTACTCGTCCAGCACGGGGATGAGCAGGAACGCGGCCAGCATCGGCGCGGCGTAGGTGCCGATTTGCAGCGCCGCGCCCACCAGCAGCAGCACGACCGACAGCGCCCCCAGCACACCGCAGAGGGCGATTTTTTGGCTTTCGGTCTTGCGCATGGCGGTTTCTCCTTTGGGATTCCTTGGGCGTTTGGATTTGCTGTGTTCAATTATAGCCGATTTGAACTAATTTTGCAAGTCATTCATTTGAGAAACTGTACAAAATGTGTAACCCTGCTCCCGGAACCAGTCGATCATGTCAGGCAGGGCTTTCACGGTCTGGCCGGTGGCTTTGGTGTCGTGCAGCAGCACCACGCAGGTGTCGCGGCCGTCGGCGTCCCGCCGGATATTGCGCAAAATTTGTGCGGCGTTGGGGTGGCTGGCGGTGGCGTCCTCGGCGCAGACGTTCCAGTCGATCCAGTGCAGGCCGCGCTCCTCAGCCTGGGCTTTCAGCCGTTTCATGATGCCGCTGCCGCCGTATTTGTGGCTGACCGTGTTGGTGCTGCCGCCCGGAAAGCGCAGCCAGGTCAGGGAATCGGCGTCCACGTAGGGGCTGATGGCCTGGCGCAGCTGCTTGATGTCCTGCCAGAAAGCATCGGTACTGCGATAGATTTTGCTGTACTGGTGGCTGGCGCTGTGCAGGGCGATCTGGTGGCCTGCGGCGGCGATGTCGGCAATTTTATCCAGGTGCGCTTCGTTGGCATCCTGCGCACAGACAAAAAAGGTTGCTGGTACGTGCTCTTTTTCCAGTATATCCAAAATTTCCGGCGTGTGGGCGCTGGGGCCGTCGTCAAAGGTAAGGCAGACGATTTTGGGCACGGCAGTCTCCCCTGTTGCGGTGGCCGAGACGGCGGCAAAGCAATCGTTGGGGGTGGAGGTCTCGGCGTACTCGGTGTGATACAAAAGATGCACCACCGCTGCCAGCACCGCCGCCAGCAGCCCCAGCACCAGAAAAACGAACAGATCTTGCGGTACAGTTTTCCCTTTTTTGTTGCGGCGCATAGTATCCCCTCCCTTGGTTTGGTGATGTATATGCAGGTGGGGACGAGATTATACTTTGCTTGCGGCGGACACCTCGATAAAGAAAGACCTGCCGCAAGATGGCAGGTCTTGAAAGCAACTATCAAAATCAAACTTTGACTTCTTTAAAAGAAGAAATCCGCTTCCGCCACATCCGGGGCGAAAACAGCGCCAGCATGGGGTACAGCTCCAGCCGTCCTGCCAGCATGTCAAAGCTGAGCAGCAGCTTGGCCGGGGCCGAGAAGTCCGCGAAGCTGCCCATGGGGCCGACCATTTCGAGACCCGGGCCTACGTTGTTGAAGCAGGTCAGCACCGCTGTAAACGTCGATACTATGTCGAATCCATCCAGCGAAAGCAGCAGCACCGACAGGGTGAGCAGCAGCATGTAAATGTTGAAGTAGTTGTGTACGCCGCGCAGCACTTTCTCGTCCAGGGGCTTGCCCTCAAAGCGGACGGTGGTGACGGCGTGGGTGTGCAGCATCTTGTTCAGGTCTTGCTTGGCCGCCTTTAAAAATATGATGACACGCGAAATTTTAAGACCGCCCGCCGTCGAGCCAGCGCAAGCGCCGCAGAACATGAGAATGCAGATGACGATGCGGGAGTAGGTCGGCCAGAGGTTGAAGTCCGCCGACGCATAACCCGTGGTGGTGATGATGGACGACACCTGGAAG
Organism: uncultured Oscillospiraceae bacterium; assembly: GCA_900539695.1. Lineage (GTDB taxonomy): Bacteria > Bacillota > Clostridia > Oscillospirales > Ruminococcaceae > Gemmiger. Next base: position 104,472 of record UQDG01000001.1, on the reverse strand, counting down.
AACGCCGTGCGCAGTGCCGTGCCGACGTTGTCGTACAGGTGCAGGATGTTGAGGGTGATGGTGACCGTGGAGAAGCCCACGATGCCAAGGTAGGTCAGCATTTCCTCAGAGCAGAAGGCATCGCGAAAACGACGCAGCAACAAGAAATAATAGAGGTTAAAGTTGATGCCGAACAGCAGCATGAATACGCCGATGACGATTTCAAAGTACGGGTTATTGTACGCCCCCACGCTTAGCCCCTTGTTGCTGAAACCGCCGGTGCCCGCCGTGCCGAAGGTGTGGATGAGCGAGTCGAACAGCGGCATGCCGCCTGCGCAGAGCAGGACGACCTCGACGAAGGTCATGGCAAAGTAGATAGCATACAAAATCTTCGCACTATCGCTCAATTTGCTGGAAATCTTGCCCACCGTCGGGCCGGGGATCTCGGCGCGCATCAGGTGCATGGCGCGGCCGTCGGTCATGGGCAGCACCGCCATGGCAAACACCAGCACGCCCATGCCGCCCACCCAGTGGGAGAAGCTGCGCCAGTACAGCGTGCCGTGGCTCAGGGCTTCCACGTCGGTCAGGATGGTGGAGCCGGTGGTGGTAAAGCCGGAGACGGTCTCGAAGAAAGCGTCAATAAAGGACGGTATTTCGCCGGAAATCACAAAGGGCAGTGCGCCGAAGGCACTCATCAGCACCCAGACCAGCGCCACGATGGCCAGGCCGTCGCGGGCAAAGATGGTGGTGTTTTTGGGGGGCTTGTGGCTGGTGATGAACCCCAGCACCGCCAGCAGCGCGGCAGGCAACAAAAATGCAGGCAACAGATACCACTCGCCGTAGAGCATGGCGCAGATCAGCGGGAAAAGCATCAAACCTGCTTCGATTGCAAAGATGCGGCCCAGCACAAAGGCAACCATTCTATAATTCATGCCGGCGCCCTCACTTTACGATGTCGCGCAGGGCGTGCAGGGTGGTGTCGGTGGTAACGATCACCACGTCGTCGCCCTCCTGCAGGGCGTCTGCACCGGAGGGAATGACCGGTGCACCGTTCTGCCGCACGATGCCGGCCACCAGCATACCCTCGCGCAGGTTCAAATCTTTTAACGGTACACCGATGAAAGGCAGGCCGGGGCCGACGTTGAACTCCAACGCTTCGACGCGGCCGCCCACCAGGCGGTGCAGGGTCTTGATGTTGTCAGAGTCAAAACTATTTTGCATCGCACGCACATACCGGGCAATGATTTCGCTGGTCACGGCGGCGGTGGAAACCACGCTGTCTACCAGGCCTTTCTCGTTGGCCAGGTCGGCAAAGCTGGGGCGGTTGATCTTGGCCACCACCTTGCAGTTAGCAAACTGGCTGGCGTACATGGCCAGGATGATGTTCGTTTCGTCCAGGCCGGTCAGGGGCACAAAGGCGTCCATTTCGCTGATGCGTTCCTCGCTCAGCAGCTCGCTGTCGGCGCCGTCGCCGTGGATGACCAGCGCACCGGGGAACTTCTCGCTCATGGCCTGGCAGCGGGCGGCGTTGGAATCGATGACAGTCACCCGCTTCTGGATGTCCTGCAGTTCCTTGACCAGGTAGTAGGTGATGCGGCTGGCGCCGACGATCATGATGTTGTTGGCGCGGGCCTTGAAGATCTTCAGCTTGCGGAAGAAGCTTTCCAGCTCGCGGGCGCTGGCGGTCAAGTAAATCTTGTCGCCTTTTTGCAGCACCGTAGCGCCGGTGGGGATGATGGTCTGCTGGCCGCGGGCGACCGCGCAGATCAAAATTTTAACGCGGATGTTGCGGTACAGGTCGCTCAGCTGCAGACCCACCAGGGGGTTGCCCTCGTTGATGCGGTACTCCACCAGCTCAAACCGCTGGCGGCAGAACTGCTCGCGCTTGATGGCGCTGGGGAAACGCAGCACGCGGGCGATCTCCCGCGCGGTGGCCTTCTCCGGGTTGACGACCATGGAAAGGCCCAGCTCCTCGCGCATAAAGTGGAGCTGCTTCTCGTACTCCGGGTTACGGATACGCGCAATAGTGTGCGGTGTACCGAGCTTTTTTGCCACAAGGCAGGCCAGAATATTGGTCTCGTCGCTGGAGGTGGTGGCGATGAGCAGGTCGGCGCCATCCTCAAAGGCGTCCTTCTGGATGTCGTAGCAGCCGCCGTTGCCCGCCACACCGCGGACGTCGTAGATGTTTACGAGGCTCTCGATCAGGTCAGAGTCCTGGTCGATAACGACAATATCGTGCTTTTCCGCCGCGAGCTGTTCCGTCAGGACGCGCCCGACCTTGCCCGCGCCTACAACCACGATTCTCATAGTGTTTCTCCTTTTGTTTCAGGCAGAAGTGGGCCAAAAGTGTATACTCCCACAGTAGTAAGCTCATTATAGCAAAGCGGCGGAAAAATGCAAGCGGCAGTGGGATGTTTGGCGGTTTTTGTGCGGTTTTTGTGCGGTTTGGGACAGGATTTGGGCGGGAAAAGCGGGGTGAAAGCCGGATGTCAGCGTGCGCCAAGGCTTGACAGCAGGCGCGGGGACGGGTATAATAAGGATAGAAAAAGGCGCTGCGACAAGCGGTTGGCCCGATTCAGTAATAGTGCTTAGGAAACCCTAAGAACCGTCACTTGGCCGAGTGGCGGTTTTTGCGTTTCTTAATGATGATCGTCACAGTAAAACTGCCGATGTGCATTGTGATTCGCATGGTCTCACCCCCTTTCGGGAAGCGTGGCCAACCGCCTGCCGTTGTTGTGCAGCGCCTTGCCGCCGAAGCGGCATTACCAGTGTACCATGATTCGACAGGGTTTGCAAGGGTAGCACTTATATATAAAAAGAAAAGGCCCGAACCGAAGTTCGGGTCTCTTTTTGGTGCGGAAGATGGGACTTTCCCGCGGGCTAACCAACAGTCCACTGGACTGTTGGTTCCGGCACTTCGGTGCCGTCGCCCTGTTCAAGTCCTCAGCTCCGAATACCAAACAAAAATCCCCATGGCGGGGTACGCCATGGGGACCTTTGTTTGGTGCGGAAGATGGGACTTGAACCCACACGTCATAGACACACGCACCTCAAACGTGCCTGTCTGCCGATTCCAGCACTTCCGCAAATCGCATTTGACTGCAAGAAAGATTCTAGCACATTTGGGGGTATAAAGTCAAGTCCTATTTTGTAATTATTTCCTGTGTGGGGGCACCGCCTACGCCAAAAGCTGCGGCACCTCCAAGCGCGACAGCGTCCAGGCGCTGGCCGACGAGCGCAACGGCTACCTGGCGGGCGTGGACATCCTGTGCGACGGTGGCACCATCCGCGGCATGCATGAGTTTAAAAAGCCGCAGCAATCTTGACAGCCGCACCGGCAGCGCGTATAATAATAGTAGAAAAGGCGCTGCGACAAGCGGTTGGCCCGATCTGGTATTAGTTCAATCTAAGAACCGTCACCGTGCCGGGTGGCGGTTCTTGCTTTTTACTACCAAGCTTAGCGTAACGGTCTTGTGACCGATATGGAAAGTCAATGTAAAACGCATGGTCTCACCCCCTTTCGGGAAGTGTGGCCAACCGCCTGCCGTTGTTGTGCAGCGCCTTGCCGCCGATGGCGGCGTTATCAGTATAGCATAATTCGACACGCTTCGCAAGGTTGTTGCCTTGCGGGGCGCTTTTTTGTAGACGCAGCCCGCCAAAAGCACGTTGTAGGGGCGAACGATGTTCGCCCGTGGGCGTTTGGTCAGTGCGCAGCCATGGCCCGAAGGTGGATGCAGCGCAAGGTTGGCGGGCGAACGATGTTCGCCCCTACATGCTCTACAGCATAAAGTAGCCAGTGCTATACTGTGCTGTTTTCATTATTACTATTATCACCATCCTATTCATTATATTCATCCTATTCATTACATCACAGTGGCAACGAATATAACGAATATAACGAATATAATGAATAAGATGAATAGGATAGTAAATTTACATTAGGCTACTTGTTTGCTTAAATCAAGTTGTACCTCATTTTGAACCTGCATGTTTTCTTTACAAAAATAGTGCAATGCGCCGCTTGTGCCTCGCTTCACTCTCTCATAAACAATCCCATCAAACTCCCTCATCTCGTTTTCTAACTTCTTCACTCGTACGCCAACATCTTTCGGGCTCTCCGCGATAAACCGCCTGGTCAGCAGCCTGCCTGCTTCCAGTATCTCCTTGGCGGTGCCGCTCCATTGGCCGTGGTTGCGCTCTACCAGCTTGCGGATGGTCTGCACCAGGGCGCTGTTTTCGTATTCTTTGCGGGCCTGCTCGCGGGCGCGGGCCTCGGCGTCGCCCAGGTTTTGCCAGCGGCATTGGGTCTTGTCCAGGCGCAGGGCCAGCTCAAATTCCTCCAGGTCGCGGCCGGTCACCGAGAGTTTGGTCGTGTCGTCCACGCGGCGGTCGCGGGTCATCACGAAGGCAGAATCCGCCGCGCCGAAGATGCCGTTGGTGCCGCTGATCTGGGCAAAGGGGTCGGTCTCGTCCTTCATCTTGCGCAGGTGGTGTACCAGCACAATGCAAATTTCGCGTTCAGACGCAAACTTTTGCAGGATGCCCACATCCTTGTAGTCGGCCTGGTAGGCGTTTATTGCCTTGCCGGTGGTGCGGCGCACCCGCTGCAGCGTGTCGATGACCACCAGCCCGCAGCCGGGATTGAAGTTCAGGTAGTTGGTCAGCTGGTCCAGCAGGCCGTCCTGCAAATCCAGAGAGCCGGTGGCCAGCGCAAAGCCGTCGGGCGCACGCTCGCCCTGCAGCACACGGTTCATGCGGTCCTGCAGGCGGCGCTGGTTGTCCTCCAGTGCCAGGTAGAGGCAGTCGGTTTTGTTCGTAGGCATGTCCAAAAACTTTTGTCCAGACGCCACCGAAAGGCAAAGGTCCAGCATCAGCCAGCTTTTGCCGTACTTGGGCGGGGCCACCAGCAGCGCCAGACCTTGGGGCAGCAGGCCCTCCACCACCCACTTGATGGGCTTGAACTCCTTGTCCTGCAAGTCTTTGGCCGAGATGGACACAATGCCGTTTGGCGTTGCATCGTCCTGTTTTTCCTCCTCCGGCGGGGCCAGAAAGTGCAGCGTTTCCATCGCGTCGGCCTTGCGCACGCCGGGCGGCGTGGCCAGCTGGTCGTTGTGGCAGCGGGCGATGTCCGCCTCGGTGATGACGGTGCTGGTCTCGTAAAACAGCTTGCGCTCCAAAATGCGGTCCGTGCGGTTTTTACGTTCCTGCGCGGTTTCTGCGGCCAGCGCCAGAAAATACAGCAGGTTTTCGCCATCCTGGGTCACCGCCAGCTTGCCCAGGGCCTTGGCAAATTCGGTAAACTGCTCGTCCGAGCAGATGAGGTGCGGCTCCTGCGGCGTCCAGGCGGCAGCGTACCAGCCAAACTGCTGGGCCAGATGCTCAACGGTTCGCAGGTCTTTGCACTGCGACAAATCTTTTTTCAGCAGCAAGCGCTCACCCCGCTTTCTTGCAGCAGATAGGCTGCGGGTAAATGTGGTTGTGCATGTGTTCTCTCTCCTTTTTTATATATTGCCGTTCTCGTTGAATGTAGTTCCACTTCCCCACAAAAAATAAATCCGCAAAAGTTGCGTCAGCCTAAAGTAGAACCTAATTCCACACCCTTATCCTACCACAAAGTGGAATAAAAGTCAACAATTTTTGCAAAATCTCTTGAATTATTTTCCACGCTGTGTTATACTAATAGAAAAGGAGCGAAGCTATGTCAACTATTTACGACCGCATCAGGGCGCGGCGGCTGGAACTGGGCCTGACCGTGGAAGACCTGGCCCAACAGCTGGGCTACAAGGACAAAAGCTCGATCAGCAAGATCGAGAACGGCAAGGCGGACATCCCGCAGGCCAAGGTGGAACTGTTTGCCAACGCGCTGCACACCACCACCGCCTACCTGATGGGCGTGGACGGCCCTGCCCTGCCCCCGGGGTGCGAGCCGCTGCCCCGCCTGAAGCGCCTGCCGCTGGTGGGGCGCATTGCCTGCGGCATGCCGATTTTGGCCGAGCAGAACATTGAGGGCGAGGTGGCCGTGCCCGAGGCGTGGCACGCGGATTTCATCCTGACCTGCCGGGGCGACAGCATGGCCCCGCAGATCATGGACGGCGACCTGGTAGCCGTGCGCAGCCAGCCCGAGGTAGAGAACGGGGAGATCGCGGTGGTGCGCATTGGTGACGAAGCCACGCTGAAAAAGGTAAGTTTTGACGGCACTACGATGGTTTTGCAGCCACTCAACCCCGCCTACCCGCTGATGACCTACACCGGCGCTGCACTGGCCGAGGTGCATATCGAGGGCAAAGCCGTAGGCCTGTGCCGGGGGCTGTGAGGGGTGCAGAATACGCCCCTATTATAATAAGGTAGACAAGATCTCCCGCCGACTGGGTTTGCGCCCAATCAGCGGGAGATTTCGCTGTTTATGAATGTTGCTGCTTAGAGGCTCCCCTTGAGGGGAGCCTTGCCCTTACCTCAAATACAGCCGCCCATTCTCATCCGCGTCCACGGTCAGGGTATCCCCGGCGCTGTGGGCACCGGCGATGATCTCTTTCGCGATCATCGTTTCCACATGGGACTGGATGTATCGCTTCAGCGGGCGGGCACCGTAGATCGGGTCGTAGCCGCCGTCGATGATGGAGTTCTTGGCGGCCTCGGTGACGACCAGGTTCAGCTGCTTGTCGGCCAGGCGCTTGCGCAGGTCGGTTAGCATTAAGTCAACGATACTGCCAATCTCCTGTTTGGTCAGACTCTTGTAGTAGACGATGTCGTCCAGACGGTTCAGGAACTCGGGACGGAACTGCCGTTTGAGAAGCTGGTCGATGGCGTTCCTGGCCTCGTCGGACAGCTCGTTCTTGCCCTCGGCACGGGCCTTTTCCAAATCCTCCAGAATTAGGTCGGAGCCCAGGTTGGAGGTCAGGATGATGACGGTGTTCTTAAAGTCCACCGTGCGGCCCTGGCTGTCGGTGATGCGGCCGTCGTCCAGGACTTGCAGCAGGATATTAAATACGTCAGGATGTGCTTTTTCCACCTCATCGAACAGCACGACGCTGTAAGGATGGCGGCGCACAGCCTCGGTCAGCTGGCCGCCCTCCTCGTAGCCGACGTATCCCGGAGGCGCACCGATCAGACGGGAGACACTGAATTTCTCCATGTACTCGGTCATGTCGATACGCACCATGTTCTTCTCATCGTCGAACAGGGATTGCGCCAGTGCCTTGGCCAGCTCGGTCTTGCCGACGCCGGTGGGGCCCAGGAACAGGAAGCTGCCGATAGGTCTGTTAGGATTAGCAATACCGGCACGAGAGCGCAAGATAGCGTCCGCCACCTTTTGCACGGCCTCGTCCTGGCCGATGACGCGCTGATGCAGCACGTCCGGCAGGCGCAGCAGCTTTTCGCGCTCGCCCTCCACCAGCTTAGCCACAGGGATGCCGGTCCAGCGGGCCACGATGCGGGCGATCTCCTCATCGGTCACGCGGTCACGCAGCAGACTGGATTCCTTCTTTTCCTCGGCAATTTTTTCCTCGGCTTCCAGTTCACGCTGCAGCTGCGGCAGCTTGCCGTACTGCAGTTCGCCGGCCTTGGCGTAGTCGCCGGTGCGGGTAGCTTTCTCAATTTCAGCCTTTGTACTTTCTACGTCAGCACGCAAACTTTGCACCTTGTTGACGGCGTTCTTCTCGTTCTCCCACTGGGCCTTCTTGCTGTTGAAGCTGTCGCGGAGTTCGGCCATCTCTTTCTCCAAAGCGGTCAAACGCTGCTTTGAGAGTTCGTCGGTCTCCTTCTTCAGGGACGCTTCCTCAATCTGCAGCTGGGTGATGCGGTGGTTCATCTCGTCCAGTTCGGCGGGCATCGAATCCAGCTCGGTCTTGACCATGGCGCAGGCTTCATCCACCAGGTCGATGGCCTTATCGGGCAGGAAACGGTCGGTGATATAGCGGTCGGACAGGGTGGCTGCTGCAATCAGCGCAGCGTCCTGAATCTTGACGCCGTGGAACACCTCGTAGCGTTCTTTCAGGCCACGCAGGATGGAGATGGTGTCCTCCACCGTAGGCTCGTTGACCATAACGGGCTGAAAACGACGTTCCAACGCAGGGTCTTTCTCGATGTACTCGCGGTACTCATCCAGCGTGGTAGCGCCGATGCAGTGCAGTTCGCCGCGGGCCAGCATAGGCTTGAGCAGATTGCCAGCGTCCATGGCGCCGTCCGTCTTGCCCGCACCCACGATGGTGTGCAGCTCATCGATGAAGAGGATGATCTTGCCTTCGGACTTCTTGACCTCGTTCAGCACGCTCTTCAAGCGCTCCTCGAACTCGCCGCGGTACTTAGCGCCCGCGACCAGCGCACCCATGTCCAGGCTGAATACGGTGCGGTCCTTCAGGTTCTCCGGCACATCACCCTTGACGATACGCTGGGCCAGGCCCTCAGCAATGGCGGTTTTACCGACACCGGCTTCACCGATCAGTACCGGGTTGTTCTTGCGCTTACGGCTCAGGATGCGGATGACGTTGCGGATCTCGGTATCACGGCCAATTACGGGGTCCAGCTTGTTGGCCTTGGCCATCTCGACCAGGTCCTGGCCGTATTTCTTCAGGGCGTTATAAGTGTCCTCAGGGTTGTCCGAAGATACCGGCTGGTTGGCCCGAACCTTAGAGACAGCCTGCATGAAGTTTTCTTCGGTGATGCCGAACATCTTAAAGATCTCGCGTGCTGCCTTGTCTGCACGGCGAATCAGACCGAGGAAAATCCACTCCACACTGATATATTCGTCCTTCATCTGTTTAGCCTGTGCTTCGGCAGCGTTTAGCGCTCTGTCAAGATCAGTGCCAATATAGATTTTATCAGGTTCACGGCCACTGCCGGTAACACGGGGCAGTTCCTCGACCTTTTGCATAGCGGCCTGGGCGAAGGCGTTGGGGTCAGCGCCCATAGTGGTAAGCAGCTGGGGGATAAGTCCATCCTGCTGCTGGGCCAGTGCGGCAAGCAGATGCTCCTGCTCGACGGCGTTATTTGCATACTCTACAGCGATGCGCTGCGCCGCTTGCAGCGCTTCCATCGTTTTTTGGGTAAATTGATTGGTGTTCATAGTGCGTACCTCCTTATTTTGCAGATACCGCAGAATTTCATTTATATACACGACCGGCAGTCAGTGCCATCCAGCTGTGTTTTCCAGGTTCTGGTCATCTCTCTGCTGGGGCTCATTTTGTATTAGCACTCTATCCGTTCGACTGCTAATATTGTAGCACGATGATGCAAAATGTCAATAGGGTAAATTGCAAAAGATTTGTGAACAAGTAAAATAGATGCCGTGCATAAAGGCTCCAAACAAAATCCTTGCATTTTCCCTCGTAACCCCTTACAATATATATAATAATGTAAGGCCAAATGCCAAGGAGAACCATGTATGCCGCTGATCATCCCGAAAGAGCTGCCCGCGTTCGACGAGCTTAGCCGCGAGAACGTGTTTGTCATGCACCGCGAGCGTGCCCAGAGCCAGCACATCCGCCCGCTGCGCATCCTGATTTTGAACCTGATGCCCACCAAGATCGTCACCGAGACCCAGCTGGCCCGGCTGCTGGCCAACAGCCCGCTGCAGGTGCAGGTCACCTTTTTGAAAACCGCCACCCACGACACCACCCACACCCCGCCGGAGCACATGAAGGCCTTCTACAAGAGCTTCGACGAGATACGAAACGAGCGCTTCGACGGCATGATCATCACCGGCGCGCCCATCGAGGACCTGGACTACGAGGATGTGGACTACTGGGACGAGTTGTGCACCATCATGGACTATACCAAGGAGAACGTCTACTCCACCATCCACCTGTGCTGGGGTGCGCTGGCCGGGTTGTACTACCATTTTGGCATTTCCAAGGTGCATCTGCCAGAAAAAATGTTCGGCGTGTTTGAGCATCGCGTGACCCGCCCCTCCAACCCGCTGGTGCGCGGCTTCGATGAGGTGTTCTACGCCCCCCACAGCCGTTGGGCCGGGCTGGACCGCGCCGCCATCGACGCCTGCCCCGACCTGCGCGTGCTGGCCGAGAGCGATGCAGCAGGCCCGATGCTGCTCTCCACCGAATCCGGCCGCCAGATCTTCGTCATCGGCCACCCCGAGTACGACAAGTACACCCTGGACGCCGAGTACAAGCGGGACGTCAAGGCGGGCAAGCCCATCAACGTGCCCTGCAACTACTACCCCGCCGACGACCCCTCCCGCGACCCGCTGTTCCGCTGGCGCGCCCACGGCTACCTGCTGTACACCAACTGGCTGAACTACTACGTCTACCAGGATACCCCGTATGATTTGAACCATTTGGAAGCACTGGAAAAATAAGGCAATACCTGATTTTAGGAGACCACCCATGCCCACCATTTCCGCCTGTATTGTGGCGTATTGCGATTACGAGGAAGTCTGCGCTGCGGTGCGCAGCATCCTGCACTTTACCCCTGCGCCGGATTTTACACTGTACATCGTCGATAATGCCAGCCCCGACGGCTGCGGCAAGCAGCTGGCCGACACCGATTGGGCCGACCCCCGCGTGCAGGTGCTCTGCCTGCCGGAGAACGTCGGCTTTGGCCGCGGCCACAACGCCGTGCTTGGCAAACTGCACAGCAGCGTGCATTTTATCTTAAACCCCGACATTGTTCTGACCGGGGATATTTTGCAGCCGATGGCCGAATGGCTGCTGGCCCAGCCCGGCGCGGCCATGGCCACCCCGCAGCTGCACTACCCCGACGGCCGCTTGCAGCACCTGCCCCGGCGCAAGCCCACGCCCTGGCTGCTGCTGGCCCGCCAGCTGGCACCAAAGTTCGGTGGAGCGTTCAAAAAAGCTGACGACCACTACACCATGCAGGACGAGGATTTGACCGCGCCCCGGCGCATCGAGTTCTGCACCGGCAGCTTTATGGCTGTGCGCACCGACGTGCTGCAAAAGATCGGCGGCTTTGACCCCGCCTATTTTATGTATGTCGAGGATGCCGACCTGACCCAGAAAGTCCTGCGGAAGGGCACCGTCTGGCTGGCTCCGCAGTTCCACGCCATCCACGCTTGGCACCGCGCCCCCATGCGGGATGCAGGCAAGTTCAAAATGCAGCTGGTCAGCATGGGGCGGTACTTCCAAAAATGGGGCTGCGGGAAAGGGAGCGTCTAAAGGCTCCCCTCAAAGGGGAGCCTTTAATGAGTACCCCTTGACAAACCTTCTCCCCTATGCTACAGTAAATACATCGCAAGGCCGCTGACCGACGGAGTTTTGTGGAGTTACCACAGGGGACGCGGATTTCACCTTGCTACGGCAATCCTACGCAATTCGCGCTTGACAGCTTAAGCACCGCTCCATCGGCGCTTAGAATTGCATAGTATCGCCTATTAAGCCGACCGTCTGGGCTGCATACACTGGAGTATGGTGTGTGCAGCCCTTTATTTTTTTACAAAAACGGAGGAATCGTACAATGTTGAGCGACATCGAAATTGCCCAGGCCGCCAAAATGCAGCCCATCACCGAAATTGCTGCCAAGCTGGGCCTGCAGGGTGAGGACGTCATCCCCTACGGCCACTACAAGGCCAAGCTGAACCACCTGCTGGCCAAGGCCGACAAGCCCGAGGGCAAGCTGGTCCTGGTCACCGCCATCAGCCCCACCCCGGCCGGCGAAGGCAAGACCACCACCAGCGTGGGCCTGGCCGACGCCATGAACGCCCTGGGCAAAAAAACGATGCTCTGCCTGCGTGAGCCGTCCCTGGGCCCCGTGTTCGGCATCAAGGGCGGCGCGGCCGGCGGCGGCTACGCCCAGGTCGTGCCCATGGAGGACATCAACCTCCACTTTACCGGCGACATCCACGCCATCGGTGCCGCCAACAACCTGCTGGCCGCCATGATCGACAACTCCATCCAGCAGGGCAACCCGCTCAACATCGACCCCCGCCGCATCACCTGGAAACGCTGCATGGACATGAACGACCGCCAGCTGCGGTTCATCGTGGACGGCCTGGGCGGCAAGGTCAACGGTACCCCGCGGGAGGACGGCTTTGACATCACCGTCGCCAGCGAGGTCATGGCTGTGTTCTGCCTGGCCACCGACCTGAACGACCTGAAAGAACGGCTGTCCCGCATCGTCTGCGCCTACACCTACGATGGCCAGCCCGTCACCGCCAGCCAGATCGGTGCGGCCGGTGCCATGACCGCCCTGCTGAAGGACGCCCTTGACCCCAACCTGGTGCAGACGCTGGAGAACAACCCCGCCATCATCCACGGCGGCCCGTTCGCCAACATTGCCCACGGCTGCAACAGCGCCATCGCCACCAAGCTGAGCCTGAAGCTGGCCGACTATGTGATCACCGAAGCCGGCTTCGGTGCCGACCTGGGCGCCGAGAAGTTCCTGGACATCAAGTGCCGCGCGGCCGGGCTGCATCCCGCCGCTGTGGTGCTGGTTGCTACCGTCCGTGCGCTGAAATCCCACGGCGGCGTTGCCAAGCCCGACCTGAACAAACCCAACGCCGAGGCCGTGAAGGCCGGCGCTGTGAATCTGGCACGTCACATCGAGAATTTGCAGGGCTTCGGCCTGCCGGTCTGCGTGGGCATCAACGCCTTCCCCACCGACACCGAGGAGGAGATGGCCGTCATCTATGACGTCTGCGCCAAGGCCGGTGTGCCCTGCGCGTTGAGCGAGGTGTTCGCCAAGGGCGGCGAGGGCGGCAAGGCCCTGGCCGAGACCGTGCTGTCGATTCTGGACGATACCGCCCAGGTAAAATACACCTATGAACTGGACGCGCCGCTCACCGACAAGATTGATGCTGTGGCGAAGAAAATCTACCGTGCAGGCAGTGTCAGCTACAGCGCCGCCGCCAAAAAGACGCTGGACGAGCTGACCGCCCTGGGCTACGGCAACCTGCCGGTCTGCATCGCCAAGACGCAGTATTCCTTCAGCGACAACGCCAAGCTGACCGGCGCGCCGGATGGCTTCACCCTCAACGTCCGCGAGGTGCGGCTCTCCGCCGGTGCGGGCTTCGTGGTCGTCGTCTGCGGCAGCATCATGACGATGCCCGGCCTGCCCAAGCACCCCGCCGCCATGGATATTGACGTGGACGTGAACGGCAAGATCACCGGCCTGTTCTGATTTATACAATATAAATAGGCACAGCAAAGGCTCCCCTTGTGATGAGGGGAGCCTTTTTTGATTCTCTTATCTCAGCCCGTGGAGGCAATACAGGCTCCGTCATACTCGCAGGTCGTTTCCTGGCCCGGCACAATGGTTGCCATATAGCCATCCTTTGCAAAGTTGATGGCTACGATCTGCCCCTCCTTCGTATGGAAGATCTGGATGATAACGTCCGTTTTCTTAGGCTTAGTTTTAAAGTAGGCGCTCGGCTTGACAGCGCTGCTGATCAGGCTGCCGTTGCCAAAGGTATAGCGCGGATTTTTGCCGTCGCTCTCCAGATACTTCAGCACCTGGGCGGCCGCTCTCCGGCTGGAGCTGCCCGCCTCTGTCTTATCATTCGGGTTTTTCTGTATCGCGTACAGTGCGCCGTTTGTGATGCGGCCCACATTTTTGTAGGTCATGCCGTTTACGGTAATGGTAAATCTGCAGGAATTGCTTTTGTCGTTAAAGCTTTCCGGGTACAGGGCGTAACATTCGGTCAGCGCAGCCTGTGAAGCCGTCCACACATCCCGCGCTTCGGTGATGACCGCCTGCTTTTTTGCTTTGGTCACATACCCTGTCAGCGCCGGAATCAGCAGGGATGCCAAAATTGCCAGGATCACCAGCACCACGATCAATTCTACCAGCGTGAATCCCCGCTTATTTTTTCTGTTCATAATTACCTTTTCCATTATAAGTTGCCGCCGTTGGCGTCAATCGTTTCCCTATACCATGCCGCGCTGTCCTTGGGGGTGCGGGTGCCGGTGGGGTAGTCTACATACACCAGGCCAAACCGCTCGTTGTATCCCTCGCTCCACTCAAAGTTATCCAGCAGCGACCAGTGGAAGTAACCCTGCACATCGGCCCCGGCCTCTATCCCCTGCCGCAGGGCAAGCAGGTAGCGGTGGGTAAAGTCGATGCGCTCCGGGTCGTGCACCTTGCCGTCCAGGTGGATGCGGTCAGTGCAGGAAAGGCCGTTCTCCGTGATAAAGATGGGCAGGCCGTACCGCTCATGGAGGAACCGCGGGCCCCACTCCATAGCTTCGGGGGTGATGGGCCAGCCGATGGCCGTGCGCGGATGACCGGCGGCGCGGGGGCAGAATTCTGGCTTGCCGTCGGCTCCGGCCCGCACCGCGACGGAGTTGTAGATGTTCATGCCAATAAAGTCCAACCGCCCCAGCGGCAGGGCGTCCAGCTGCTCCTGCGGGATGGCATCCACCACCCGTTGGGTCTGCCCGCCCGCAATTTTGGGCCAGCCGCGGCCGCACACCGGGTCCAGCGCCGGGGTGTAGGTGAAGGTCCAATCGCCGTCCGCCAGGGCGAAGGTGGCTTCGCGGGCGGCGGCAGTATCGGCGGGGCTGTCAGTGGCCGGGGTACAGATGCGCCCGGTGGGAGCCATGCCCACCTTGGCGTCAGGGTCGGCTTTGCGGATGGCATCCGCCGCCAGGCAGTGTGCATAGATCGTGTTATGCCAGGCAGTAAACACCGCTGCATCGTCCAGTTTATAGCCCGGCGCATGCACACCCGCACTGTAGCCCAGCCCCACGCTGCACTGCGGCTCGTTGAGGGTAAAGTAATATTTTACACGTCCCTTAAAGTGCGCCGCCACCGTGGCAGCGTACACGGCAAAGTCCCTGGCGGTGTCGGCGTTCAGCCAGCCGCCCTTATCCTGCAATGCCTGGGGCAGGTCCCAGTGGTAGAGCGTCACATACGGCTCGATGCCCGCCGCCAGCAGCGCGTCCACAAACCGGTCGTACCAGGCAAGGCCAGCAGGGTTCACCGCGCCGGTGCCTGCCGGGAAAATGCGCGGCCAGGCGATGGAAAACCGGTAGGCCTGCAGGTGCAGGGCTTTCATCAGCTCCATATCCTCGGCCCAGCGGTGGTAGCTGTCGCAGGCGACGTCGCCGGTGTCGCCGCCCTTGGTCTTGCCCGGCGTATGGCTGAAGGTATCCCAGATGGACGCCCCACGCCCGTCCTCAAACGCGCCGCCCTCTATCTGATAGGATGCGGTAGCCGCACCCCAAACAAATTTCTTTGGAAATGGCATATTCTTCTCCCTCTGGTTGCTGATAAAAACGAGGATGTAGGGGCGGATGCGAGCAACGACCCCTGCAAGGGTGCGCGATGTACCCCACACGTATCTGCACAATCAAAAAAAGGTGCAGCGCGTTGCCACTGCACCTCTGCTTAGTATTAGTTTACCCCTTAACGCTGCCCAATGCAACCCCTCGCACGATATATTTCGAGAGAAGCAGGTAGACGATCATAACCGGCAAGATCGCAATGGTGATCATCATGTACACCTTGCCCATATCGAACTTGAGGAAATCCGCGCTGCGCAGCTGTGCAACCAGGATGGGCACCGTCTTCCACTTGGCGTCGTTGATGATCAGCGCCGGGATAAAGTAGTTGTTCCACGCGCCCACAAAGCTGAAGATGGCCTGCACCGCCATGGCGGGCTTGAGGATCGGCAGGATGACCGCGTTGAAGGTGTGGAACTCACCGCTGCCGTCAATGCGCGCTGCATCGATAATATCCCGCGGCAGGCTGGAATCCATGTACTGCTTCATGAAGAAGAACACGGTGGGCGCGGCAACGCTGGGCAGAATCAGCGGCCACAGGGTGTTGGTCAGCTTCATCTTGTCCATCAAATTCAGGAAGCCCAGCGCCGACACCTGCGTCGGCATCGTCATGATAAGCAGGATGACGGTGAACGCCAGCTTGCGCAGCTTGAAGTCGTAGGCGTAAATGGCGTAGGCCGTCAGCGCGCTGAAATAGACCGACAGCGCCGCGCAGGCCGCCGAAACGATGAGGCTGTTGCGCAGGCCGCTCAGAATTGGCACGTTGGCATCGTGGGTGGTGTTGTAGAAGTTGGTGCCGAAGCTGGTGCGGGGCAGCGGGTCAAAGCCCTGCTGGATGGTAAAATTGTTGTGGGTGGCGTTGACAATCAACACGTAGAAGAAGAACAGGCAGACAAAGCACAGTACAAACAGCACAATGTAAGCAACTGCACGCTGCAGCGTAAGCATAGGGTCGTGAATTTTCGTTGCCTTGGTCTTGGTGGCTGCGGTTTTGGTCTCGTTTGGCATACTCTTTCACGCTCCTTCCTTAATGATGCTTTGCAGCCGCCTTGGCTGCTTTGATACGAGCTTTTTCGGCCTTGCGCTGCTCACGGGTCAGGCCGTCATCCTCCTGGGTAAGGGTAAAGTAGATGATGACGCAAAGCACCGCGCAAAGCAGGAACATCAGCACCGAAATAGCGCCGGCCGTGCCGTAGTTTTTGCTGTAAAGGTGCTGGTTCAGATACATGATGATGGTGTTGGTACTGCCGTTGGGGTCGCCCTTGCCGTTGGTCAAAACCTGCGGTACATCGAACATCTGCAAACCGCCGATCAGGCTGGTGATGAGGGTATACACCAGCAGCGGGCGGATGAGCGGGATGGTGATCTTCCAGAACATCTGGGTCGAGGAAGCACCGTCCAGCTCGGCGGCCTCGTACAGGCCGGGGTCAACGCCCATGATGGCCGCCATCAAAATGATGGTGGTGTTGCCGAACCACATCAGGAAGTTCATCAGCCCCACCAGCCCGCGGGCGGTCCATACGTTGGATAGCCAGCGCACCGGCTCGCTCACGATGCCGAGTTTGAGCAGGATGGAGTTGATGGGCGCGGTTTCGGCGTTGGAGAACAGCGTAAAGAACAGCATGGCAAACGCCGAAGCCATAATCAGGTTGGGCATGTAGATGACCGTTTTGAAGAACCCCTGGAACTTTAGTTTCAGCCGCAGGTCGGTGAACCAGGCCGCCAGCAGCAGCGAGACCACGATCTGCGGGATAAAGCCCATCAGCCACATGATCATCGTGTTGCCAAAGTACTTGGGCACTTCTTTGATCATGGCAGCGTAGTTTTTCAAGCCAACAAAGTTAGGGCCGATGATCTTTAGGCCGCTGCGGAAATACTCAAAGAAGGAATAGTAGATGGTGGTAGCCAGCGGCCAGAACTGGAAAATGAAAAAGGTGATGAAGAACGGCGCCAGGAAGATGTAACCCCATTTGGCGTAGCTCATGCCTTTTTTCTTGGTTTTCATAAGTCTCGCCCTCCTTAGCTGTACGGGCATTGCCCTGCTGGGGGCAGAGCCTTTTGCATGTTACAGGCCAACGGCCTTGCGGTTAAAATAAAACCAGGGGCGGGCGTCTCTCCCCCGCCCCTGGTATGGCGTTTACGGTTTCGTGTTCAGGTGTAAGTCCCAACTTATGCGGGCCATTCCACGCTGGTCAGCTCAGGATACTTGACCTTGATCTGATCCTCAAAGTTCTGCTTTGCAGTGTCGATGTCGACGGTGCCGTCGAAGTAATCCTTGAAGCAGCTCTGGAAGGTCTCGTTGCAGCCCTGGTCATAGGGGCCGGCGTTAGACATATCGATGGTAGGTGCAACCTCTGCGAACAGAGCAATGTGGTTCTGGCCGCCCAGGAAGTCGGAGCCGAAGTCGGGATCGGCAGCGATGGCGTCCATAGCGCTCTTGCAGTTGGTGTAGTCCTGGGTATCCTTGGTGATCTGGGTCATGATGTCGGAGTCACAGGTCAGCTTCAGCATAACGTCCTTGATGGTGGGGATGTTATCGGTTCCGGCAGCAGCGCAGATCCAGGTGCCGCCCCAGTAATAAGGCTGAGGACCCTGGCAGACTGCGTAGTCGCCGTAGATGCCGTTGCCAACTTCTTCCTTGCCGCCCTCAGAGGTCGGGGTTTCAAGAGAGTTGCCCAGCAGGGTGAAGTTGATGCCCCAAGTGGAGTAGAAGAAGCCGAAGACCTTACCGGAAGGACCCTGGTCAGCGGCCCACTGGTCGCTCCACAGGCTGGTCTTGTTGTTGTAACCGTTGTCGGTGTAATCCTTGGTCTGATCGACCCAGCTCATGATGTTGTGGTCGACCTTGACGGTGGTGCCGTCCACCCAACCGGCGGACACGTTGTTGGAGAAGGTGCGGTAGGAATCATCGTAGCCGGAGAGCATCTTGTAGCCCTTGGCAGCGGCCTGCTTGGCCACATCGTTGAACTTATCCCAATCGCTCAGTGCAGCCTGGACTTCGGTGGGATCATCGGTGCCCAGCACATTCTTGGCGATGCTGCGGCGGTAGGCAAACAGGCCGGGGGTCGCCTGCCAGGTGGTGCCCTTCTGGACGCCATCAACGGTGACGATGTCCTTGGTGTACTGGTACTGGTCCTTCAGGTCGTCATCGGTCAGGCCGATGTCGCCCTTGACGTCCAGCGTGTACTCGGAGTCGACGTACTTCAGCGCGTAGTCAGCCTCGATCAGGAAGATGTCGATCTTGTCATCATCGGCGGCACTGTCCTGCTTCAGCAGGGCTTCGTCCAGCTTGTTCTGGTAGTTGTTGTTGTCGTTGGGGTTGATGGTCCATTTCACGGTCACGCCGTTGTCCAGTTCGGTGGTGGACTTATCGTCGGCCACAGAGACGACGCCGGGGTAGTAATCGTTGAAGCGGGACTGGAACTCGTCGTTCCAGCACCAGATATTCAGGACCTTGCCCTCCTCGGCGGTATCATCGGCGGCGGGTTCTGCGGCGGTGCTGCTGGCATCGGTAGAGGTGGAGTCAGCGGCAGGTGCTGCGGACGAGCTGGCGGCGCCTGAGCCGCATCCGGTGAGCAGGGTGGCTGCCATAGCAGTCGCGGTCAGTAAACTGAGTGCCTTTTTCATAATGATGTTTTCCTCCTTTTAAAGAAACTTGATCATGAAATTACATTTTTTAATAAGCCCGCTGCGCATGCAGGCTTGTTTACAGTGGAATGGGTCAGCGGTGCGGTGTGTCGATGGATTCTCCGCGGGCGAAGCTGCCGGCGATGAGCCGCTGCTCCGGCAAAGCGGTGCGGGGGGATTCGATCTCCTCGATCAGCAGCTCGGCGGCGGCCTTGCCCATGGCCTCGGTGTCCTGGCGGTAGGTGGTCAGCTGCGGCGACATGACCTGCGAGATGAGGTTGCCGTCGTAACCGGCTACCGAGATGTCCCGCGGGATCAGCAGCCCTTCCTCCCGGATGGCCTGCACACCGCCGATGGCGGAGAAGTCGTCCGGGAACAGGATCGCCGTGGGCCGCTGGGGTAAGCTGAGCAGCTGGCGGGTGGCCTTGGCGCAGCCGATGGCGTCGCGGTAGGTACCGGCGATGACGTATTCATCCGGCACCGTGATGCCGTGGGCGGCGCAGGCGCGGTAGAAACCGACCAGACGCTTTTGGGTAACGGCGCTGTGCTGTTCGCCGTGGATGTAGGCGATGCGCTCATGCCCCAAGGCGGTGAGCTGATCCACCAGCTGGCGGATGCCGTCCACGTTATCGGAGAGCACCGCAGCCCGGTTGTTGAACACATGGTCGACCGTGACCAGCGGCAGATTGCTGTAAGCCAGCTCCACGACCTCGGGGTCGTCAAACTGTACACAGGCGGCGATCACACCGTCAACGCCGCGGTAGCGGCAATGCTCTAAGTAACTGGAATGGCTGTGGCCAATGTTGTGGTTGATAAAGGTGATGTCGTAGCCCCTGCCCTCGGCGTGGCGCTTGAAGCTGTCCAGCACGGCGGCGAAGAACTCATGGGTCAGGCCGCTCTGGGCTTCGTCCACAAAAAGGACGCCCAGGTTGTAGGTGCGGTTGGTCTTTAAGGCGCGGGCGGCGCTGTTGGGCATGTACCCCAGCTGGCGGGCAGCCTCGCGGACCTTCTCTTTGGTGGCCTGGCTGATGTCGTTATGGCCGTTCAGCGCCTTGCTCACGGTAGCTACCGAGACCCCGCAGGCTTTTGCGATGTCCTTGATGGATGCCATGAGTACCACCTCCCGGTCATGTGTTTGGTTTGGATCGCTTTGTTTGAGTTTTGCGTCCCTTAATCGTTTTCGCATCTTCACTATACAACAGGTCAACTACAAAATCAAGCGCTTTTTACGATTTTTTGTGCACATCGATACAATTTGGCGTTTTGCAAAAATCAGAAGTCCGTCTTTTGGCAGTTTCGTTTGCTGTTTTCGTGAATTTCTGTCGAAATCCGGGGTGATTTTGCAGGGAAGCGCTGCTTATGGTTTCGCTGGCAGGGTGAACACAGGCGGTTTTGGGGGTGCCAGGCTGGCGGTGTATGGGTGTTATGCGGGGATTTTGCAGGCGGTTCATGAAAGTTTCCGGGCCGCGCCCTCCCACGACTCCTATTATAAATAAGGTATAGATGGGCTTTCGTGCCAGATTTTAGCCGGCGAAATTGTGAAACTTGCCAAATCATCGTTATTTTTACGCATAAGTCTTGCAATTGCCGAAGAAATGCGCTATTGTAGAGGTAACAACTTAATCGTTTTCGACTTGAACTTTTCAAAAAACAGACATCCCATTTGTAAGGAGAGGATCTCTATGAAGTTCGGTCACTTTGACGACGACGCACGGGAATACGTCATCACCACCCCGCGCACGCCGCTGCCGTGGATCAACTACCTGGGCAGCGAGGCTTTCTTTAGCCTTGTCTCCCACACGGCGGGCGGCTACAGTTTTTACAAGGACGCCAAGCTCCGCCGCATCACCCGCTACCGGTATAATAACGTACCTGCGGATTCTAACGGCCGCTATTACTATATTAAAGAGGGCAGCACCATCTGGAACCCCGGCTGGCAGCCCACCCAGACCGAGCTGGATTTTTACGAGTGCCGCCACGGTCTGGGTTACAGCATCATCACCGGCAAAAAGAACAGGCTGGCTGCGCGGCTGGAGCTGTTCGTGCCCGTGGGCGACAACTGCGAGATCGACCGTCTGGTACTGACCAACGAAAGCGACGCGCCGAAATCGTTTACTGTATTCAGCTATGTAGAGTTCTGTTTGTGGAACGCCGTGGACGATTCCACCAACTTCCAGCGCAACTTCTCCACCGGCGAGGTCGAGGTAGAGGGCAGTACGATCTACCACAAGACCGAATACCGTGAGCGCCGCGACCACTACGCGCTGTACACCGTCAACGCGCCGGTAGACGGCTTTGACACCAGCCGGGATGCCTTTTTGGGTGCCTGGCGCAGCAATGCCAACCCCGAAGTGGTAGAAAAAGGTGCCTGCACCAACTCCGTCGCCCACGGCTGGGCACCGGTCGGCGTACACCAAATCAACGTAACGCTAAACCCCGGCGAGAGCCGCAGCTTAATTTATATGCTGGGCTACATCGAGAACCCGCAGGAGGAAAAGTGGGCCGCCCCCGGCGTCATCAACAAGACCCGCGCCCATGAGCTGATGGCCCGCTATGCTACCGACGCGCAGGTGGATGAAGCCCTGGCCAAGCTGCACACCCACTGGAACAGCCTGCTGTCCACCTACGCGGTCAGGAGCAGCGACAAAAAGCTCGACCGTATGGTGAATATCTGGAACCAGTACCAGTGCATGGTCACCTTCAACATGAGCCGTTCCGCCAGCTACTACGAGAGCGGCACCGGCCGCGGCATGGGTTTCCGGGACAGTTGCCAGGACTTGCTGGGCTTTGTGCACCTCATCCCCGCCCGCGCCCGCGAGCGTATTCTGGATATCGCCGCCACACAGTTTCCCGACGGCAGCGCCTACCACCAGTACCAGCCGCTGACCAAAAAGGGCAACATGGACGTTGGCTCCGGCTTCAACGATGACCCGCTGTGGCTGATCGCCGCCGTCTACGCCTACCTGGGCGAGACCGGCGACATGAGCATCTTGGACGAGCAGGTGGACTTCGACAACGACCACACCCTCGCCCAGCCGCTGCTGGAACACCTGCGCCGCAGCTTTGGCTACCTGACGACCCACAAAGGCCCCCACGGCCTGCCGCTGATTGGCCGCGCCGACTGGAACGACTGCCTGAACCTGAACTGCTTCAGCGACACGCCTGGCGAGAGCTTCCAGACCACCGGTCCCAGTGAAGGCCCGGTGGCCGAGAGCGTTTTTATCGCAGGTATGTATGTTAAATACGGCAACGAGTTTGCCGAGATTCTTGAAGCCACCAACCACGCCGATGAAGCCGCCGCTGTGCGGGACGAAGTCGCCAAGATGGAGCACGCCGCCCTCACCGCCGGGTGGGACGGCAAATGGTTCCGCCGCGCCTACGATGCCTACGGCCATGTGGTCGGCGGACAGGAGTGCGAGGAAGGCCAGATCTTCATCGAGCCCCAGGGCATGTGTGTCATGGCGGGCATCGGCGTGGACACCGGCGAGGCCGTGACCGCGCTGCAGAGCGTACAGACCCGGCTGGACACCAAGTACGGTATTGTTTTGCTGCAGCCTGCTTATACCAAGTATCATCTGGAGCTGGGCGAAATTTCCAGCTACCCCCCGGGCTACAAGGAGAACGCAGGCATATTCTGCCACAACAACCCCTGGGTCAGCTGTGCCGAGACCGTCGTCGGCCACGGCGACCGGGCGTTTGAGATTTACAAAAAGACCTGTCCTGCCTACATCGAGGACATCAGCGAGATCCACCGCACCGAGCCTTACGTCTACAGCCAGATGGTGGCAGGCTGTGACGCCGCCACCTTTGGCGAAGCGAAAAACAGCTGGCTGACCGGCACCGCCGCCTGGACCTTTGTGGATGTGAGCCAGTACATCCTTGGCATCCAGCCCACGCTGGCGGGGCTGAAAATTGACCCCTGTCTCCCCCACGAGATGGACGGCTTCACCCTGCGCCGCGTCTGGCGCGGGGCAACGTATGAAATTACGGTAGACAACACCGCCCACGCCGAAAAAGGCGTTGCGTCTATGACGGTAAACGGCCAGCCCGTCCCCACCAACACCCTCTCCCCCGCCCCCGCCGGGACCACCGTGCAGGTCAAGGTCGTGATGGGGTAACCCTTTAGCAGGCAATAAAAAGGCTCCCTCTGTGAGACAGACTTCCTCGATACGGGGGAGATGGCGCGAAGCGCCAGAAGGGGAGCGCTGTCGCCGCAGGCGACTAAGGGAGAGACCTAAAGTTTAGCTGCTGCTGAATCGCAGGCTCTCTCCCCCACCGGCTATCGCCGGAGCCCCCTCCCAGAGGGGGCTTTTTTGTGCGCATTCTTAAAACAATTGCAGGGGCGCACACTGTGCGCCCCTGCAATATGCTCTACACTTTTTTATTCTTCCTCTTTTTCCTTTTCCTTAATATCCGGCGCTAAATCCCCGCCGGGCATTTTGTGGCCGAAGGAAGGGACGAAGAAGAACTTGCGGATAATAAAGATCAGCGCAATCGCCCCCACGCTGACAAGGTTCTGCACGGCATCCTCGTGGCCAACGATCATGTGGCGGGCGATGGCATACAGCAGCACTTCCAGCACGCTGCCGGGGCTGTGCTTGGCCAGCATCTTGATAAACTCAATGCCGATGACAATATCCAGCGCCCGTTCCAAAAACTCCCGCACTTCCACACTGTTGCCGTGGGTCAGCAGGCCCGGCAGTAATTGCAGCAGGGGCGCCACGCTCAGCAGCAGCGCCACCAGCACAATGGCCGAAAGCACCACTTCCAGCAGCCCGGCCGCCTCAGCCACCTGGTCGCGAAAGACCTGCTTGACGTGTTCTTCCCTGCGGTGCAGCGCACTTTTGGCAATGCGGGGTTCGTAATCCTTCAAAGACATGGGGAAATTCCTCATTTCATAAAAATTCTGCTTGTATTGTAGCATACAACGCCCATCCACGGCAACAGAAAGTTTCCCGTGCAGCGCTCCCCTGCCCGTGCTGTATACGCCCGCCGTACATTATAGTAGCCTGTGCCGTGTCCGGTGCATCGTCCGGTTAAAGTCATACCTTTGTCCTGCAAACCCCATCAAAAACGACAAAAAGCGCCGGTCAAAACTCACCCTCGTGGTTTTTTGGCTGAAAAAGACAAACCCATCTTGCAATTTGTTCTCCTACGCTTTACACTACTCTTACAGGGTTTTCCTGACTTATCAGTAAAGGGGGAGCTTACGTGCAGTACACGATGCAGCATCGCAGTCATCACGCGGGTTCCCTGTACCCTGCCGGTATCGCAGTAGAAGTATAGCGCAGTGTACCCATACGGGCCGCACTGCGCTTTTTGCTTTTTGGGGAAAGGAGTTTACCATGAAAAAAGTTGCCATCATCATGGGGTCGGACAGTGATTGGCCGGTCGTAAAATCTGCCTGCACGGTGCTCAAGGATTTCGGCATCCCGTTTGAGGCACACATCCTCTCGGCCCACCGCACGCCCGAAGCCGCCGCTGACTTTGCCAAGTCCGCCCGTGCCAATGGTTACGGCGTTATCCTGTGCGCGGCCGGCATGGCCGCCCATCTGGCCGGTGCCTTTGCCGCCAACACCACCCTGCCGGTGGTAGGCATCCCGATGAAGGGCGGTGTCCTGGACGGCCTGGACGCATTGCTCGCCACCGTGCAGATGCCCAGCGGTTTCCCGGTGGCCACCGTGGCGCTGAACGGCGCCAAGAACGCCGCTTACCTGGCCGTGGCCATCCTTGCCGTGGCTGATGACGACCTGGCCGCCAAGCTGGACAAGTTCCGTGCGGACACCGCCGCCGCTATCGCCAAAAAGGACGCCGCCATCGCCGCCGAGGCCGCCGCGCTGTAAGGCACAAAAAGGCGTCAAAGCCCCAACAATTTTCTTGCACATTGTCCAAAAACAGGGTACAATGAAAGTACCCGCTACTTATTATAATAACCCATAATAAAAGGAGCGTTTTACGATGAATTACGAAGTTAAAGAGCAGATGTACGAAGGCAAGGCCAAGCAGGTTTTCGCTACCAGCGACCCCGAGATCGTAATGGTCCACTACAAGGACGATGCCACCGCCGGTGACGGCGAGAAGAAGGGCACCATCCGCGACAAGGGCATCGTGAACAACAAGCTGTCCAATGCCCTGATGCAGAAGTTGGAGAAAGAGGGCATCCCCACCCACTATGTGCAGGAGATCAACGACCGCGACACCTTTGTAAAGAAGGTCGAGATCGTGCCCCTGGAGGTCATCATCCGCAACGTCGCCGCCGGCCACTTCACCCTGCGCATGGGCGTGCCCGAGGGTACCGAGTTCAAGACCCCCATCCTGGAGTTCAGCTACAAGAACGACGACCTGCATGATCCGTTCATCAACCACTACTATGCCCTGGCTCTCGGCCTGGCCACCCAGGAAGAGATCGATACCATCACCAAGTACGCCTTCAAGATCAACGAAGTCCTGAAGAAGATCCTGCTGGATGCCAACATCCGCCTGATCGACTTCAAGGTCGAGTTCGGCCGCCTGTCCGACGGCACCATCATCCTGGCCGACGAGATCAGCCCCGACACCTGCCGTTTCTGGGATGCCACCACCGGCGCACATCTGGACAAGGACCTGTTCCGCCGCAACCTGGGCGGCGAGGCTGATGCTTACCAGGAAGTTATGAAGCGCCTGCTGGGCTAAATTTCCGCAAACGGAACGGAGCATAGAATGAGCGAAATTTCCCAATTCAGCCAGGGCCTGCACGAGGAGTGCGGTGTCTTTGGCATGTACGATAAGACCGGCGCTACCGATATGGTCAGTGCCGTATACAGTGCGCTGTACGCCCTGCAGCATCGCGGGCAGGAAAGCTGCGGCATCGCCCTGAACGTGGACGGTGTGCTTTCCGGCCACCGCGATTTGGGGCTGGTGAGCGAGGTGTTCACCAAGCGCGTGCTGGAGGACCTGCCCCGCGGCGCCAAGATGGCCACCGGCCACGTGCGTTACGCCACCGCAGGCCAGCGCAGCCGTTCCAACGCGCAGCCGATGATTTTGCATCACTGCAAGGGTGCCATGGCCGTATGCCACAACGGCAACCTGGTCAACGCCCCCAAGCTGCGCCGCAAGCTGGAGATGAGCGGTTCCATCTTCCACGGCACCTCGGATACCGAGGTCATCGCCTACCTGCTGACCCAGAACCGCCTGCTGACCCCCAACATTGAGATGGCCGTCAGCCGCACGATGGACGACATCGAGGGCGCGTATTCTCTGGTCATCATGACCCATACCAAGCTGATCGCCGCCCGCGACCCCAACGGCTTCCGCCCGCTGTGCATCGGCGAGCTGCCCGATGGTTCCGGCTGGGCCTTTGCCAGCGAGAGCTGCGCCCTGGACGCCGTCGGCGCCAAATTCGTGCGGGACGTCAAGCCCGGTGAGATCGTCATCGCTGACCGCAACGGTCTGCGCAGCATCGAGGATCACTGCGGCACCGCTCCCCACACGATGTGCGTGTTCGAGTACATCTACTTTGCCCGCCCGGATTCCATCATCGAGGGTACCTGCGTCCATGAGGCCCGCCTGCAGGCCGGCCGTTTCCTGGCGCAGGAGCATCCCGTCGAGGCCGACGTCGTCATCGGCGCGCCGGATTCCGGCCTGGACGCCGCCCTGGGTTACGCCCAGGAGAGCGGCATCCCCTACGGCATAGGCTTTATCAAGAACAAATATGTCGGCCGCACCTTCATTCAGGGCAGCCAGGCCCAGCGCGAGAGCAGCGTCCGCATCAAGCTGAACGCCATCTCCTCCACGGTCAAGGGCAAGCGCGTCGTGCTGGTGGATGACTCCATCGTGCGCGGCACCACCAGTGCCCGCACCATCCGCCTGCTGCGCGAGGCCGGCGCCGCCGAGGTACACTACCGCATCAGCGCCCCGCCGTTCGCCCACCCCTGCTATTTCGGCACCGACATCCCCGACGAAAAAGACCTGATCGCCACCGGCCATACGGTGGAGGAGATCAACAAGCTGGTGGGTTCCGACACGCTGGGGTACCTGAGCATCGAGCATGTGCAGCAGCTGGCCATCCACAGCAAGTGCGGGTTCTGCACCGGCTGCTTTACCGGCAAGTACCCCGTGGCCCCGCCCACCGAGACGATGGACATCGTCTACGACAAGCCGCTGAGCCAATCCAACAACAATAAAAAATTATAAATTAACGTTGGCAATGGATTTTCCCACACGTTTGTAGGGGGCGATGCTCGCATCCGCCCCTACACAACAGGAAGTCAATGCCCGCGGACACATGTTACCGCAAACTCTACTTTGATAGGAGTACACCATGGAAAAAAGCTATTCTGCCAGTTACGCCGCTGCAGGCGTGGATATTACGGCCGGGTATCGTTCGGTCGAACTGATGAAACAGTATGTCGCCCGCACCATGACCGAGAACTGCATCGGCGGGCTGGGCGGCTTCGGCGGCCTGTTTGAGCTGGATTGCTCCGGTATGGAGCATCCCGTCCTGATCTCCGGCACCGACGGCGTGGGCACCAAGCTGCGCATCGCCATGCTGCTGGACAAGCACGACACCATCGGCATCGACTGCGTGGCCATGTGCGTCAACGACGTGATCTGCGCCGGTGCCAAGCCGCTGGTTTTCCTGGATTACATCGCCTGCGGCAAGAACATCCCTGAGAAAATTGCCGAGATCGTCAAGGGCGTAGCCGAGGGCTGCGTGCAGGCTGGCTGCTCCCTGGTGGGCGGCGAAACTGCCGAGCATCCCGGCATGATGCCCGAGGATGAGTACGACCTGGCCGGTTTCACCGTCGGTGTGGTCGACAAGGCCAAGATCCTGGACAACTCCACCATGCAGGCGGGCGACGTCATCATCGCCCTGCCCTCTACCGGCGTGCACTCCAACGGTTTCTCGCTGGTACGCAAGATTTTTGATATTGACAACAACCCCGATGTGCTGAAAAAGACCTTCGACGGCATGGACAAGCCCCTGGGCGAGGCTCTGCTGGCCCCCACCCGTATCTATGTCAAGCCCGTGCTGGCTGTGATGGACGAGGTCAAGGTCAAGGGCGTTTCCCACATCACCGGCGGCGGCTTCTACGAGAACATCCCCCGCAGCCTGAAGAAGGGCTGCGCCGCCCGCATTGCCAAGGCCGATGTGCGCATCCCCGCCCTGTTTGATGTAATGCAGCGCGAGGGCGGCATCAGTGAGCATGACATGTTCAACACCTTTAATATGGGCGTTGGCATGGTGCTGACCGTGGCCCCCGAGGACGCCGACAAGGCTATCGCCATCCTGCAGGCCCACGGCGAGGACGCCTACCGCCTGGGCACCATCGTCGAGGGCGACGGGGTGGAACTGGTATGAAGCGTGTAGCAGTTCTGGTCTCCGGCGGCGGCACCAACCTGCAGGCTTTGCTGGAAAGCGAGCGTCGCGGCGAGAACCCCAACGGCCGGATCGTGCTGGTGGTCGCCAGCAAGTCCGGCGTCTACGCGCTGGAACGCGCCGCCAGCTTTGGCGTGGAATCCGCCGTGGTCAGCCGCAAAGACTATGCCGACAGCGCCGCCTTTGACGCCGCCCTGCTGGACACCCTGCAAAGCCATAACATTGACGTGGTGGTGCTGGCCGGGTTTCTGAGCGTGCTGGGCGAGAAGGTCATTGCCGCTTACCGCAACAAGATCATCAACGTGCATCCCAGCCTGATCCCCAGCTTTTGCGGCCCAGGCTTCTATGGGCTGAAAGTCCACGAAGCCGCCCTGGCCCGGGGCGTAAAGCTGACCGGTGCCACCGTGCATTTGGTCAACGAGGAGTGCGACGGCGGGCCTATCCTTTTGCAGAAAGCCGTGACCGTCCAGCCCGGCGACACCCCCGAGGTGCTGCAGAAGCGCGTGATGGTCGAAGCCGAATGGAAGCTGCTGCCCCAGGCCCTGGCCATGGTGTGCAGCGATGAGGTATAAACAATGAAGAAAAATCTGTACAAATATCTGGCCGGTAACGAGTATCCCGGCCGCGGCATTGTGCTGGGCCTGACCCCCGACAGCAAAAAGGCCGTGGTGGCCTACTGGATCATGGGCCGCAGCGCCAACAGCCGCAACCGCGTGTTTGAGCCCATCGAGGGCGGCATCCGCACGGTGGCCGCTGACCCCGCCAAGCTGGAAGACCCGCACCTCATCATCTATAACGCCGTGCTGACCCTGCGGGAGACCACCGTGGTCACCAACGGCGACCAGACCGATACGATTGCCCGATTCATGAACGGAAACCTTTTCCCCGGTTACAGCTTTGAGGCTGCGCTGGCCACCCGTACTTATGAGGATGACGCCCCCAACTTCACCCCGCGCATTTCCGGCGTGGTGGATATGCGCCGCGGCGGCTACAAGCTGTCTATCGTCAAATCCAACGAGGGCAACGCCGCCAGCGTGCAGCGCTATACCTTCGATTACCCCCAGCCCGTTGCCGGTGAGGGCCACTTCATCAGCACCTACCAGAAGAACGGTGCGCCCATCCCCAGCTTTGCCGGAGAACCGCTGCACGTCGCCATCGATGAGAACGACCCCGATAAGTTTGCCGACAAGCTCTGGAAGAACCTGAACGAGGATAACAAGGTCAGCCTGTTTGTGCGCAGCATCGAGCTGGAGACCGGCACCTACGAGGACGTTATCCTGAACAAATACACCGCTGTGGAGGGTTAATATGAACGAATTTCAGCTGAAATACGGCACCAACCCCAACCAGAAGCCCGCCCGCATCTACATGGCCGACGGCTCCGACCTGCCGGTGCAGATCCTGAACGGCCGCCCGGGCTACATCAACTTTCTGGATGCGTTCAACTCCTGGCAGCTGGTGCGCGACCTGAAAAAGGCCCTGGGCCAGCCCGCCGCCGCCAGCTTCAAGCATGTGTCCCCCGCCGGTGCGGCCATCGGCCTGCCGCTGGATGACACCCTGCGCGCCATGTACCACATCGCCCCCGAGACCGAGCTGTCTCCCCTGGCCTGCGCCTACGCCCGCGCACGCGGCGCCGACCGCATGTCCAGCTTTGGCGACTGGATCGCGCTGTCCGATGTCTGCGACCTGTCCACTGCAAAACTCATCCAGCACGAGGTCAGCGACGGCATCATTGCCCCCGGCTATGACGCCGATGCGCTGGAAGTGCTGAAAAGCAAAAAGAAGGGCAACTACGCCATCGTGCAGATCGACGCTGCCTACGAGCCGAAACCGCTGGAGACCCGCACTGTCTTTGGCGTGACCTTCGAGCAGGGCCGCCAGGACCTGGACATCAGCGACGCCACGATGCTGCAGAACATCGTGACCGAGAACCAGTTCATCAGCGAGGAGCAGCGCCGCGACCTCATCATCAGCCTCATCGTACTGAAGTACACCCAGTCCAACAGCGTTTGCTACGTGCAGGACGGCCAGACCATCGGCGTAGGTGCCGGCCAGCAGAGCCGCGTGCACTGCACCCGCCTGGCAGGCCAGAAGGCTGACAACTGGCAGCTGCGCCACATGCCCAAGGTGTTGAACCTGCCCTTCCGCCCCGACATTGCCAAACCTAACCGCGACAACGCCATCGACGTCTACATCGGTGATACGCCGCAGGATGTCATCGGCGATGACGTCTGGGCTGAAACCTTTACCGAGCAGCCCGCCCCGCTGACGCTGGACGAAAAGCGCGCCTGGCTGGATGCCGTCACCGGCGTTGCCTTAGGCAGTGATGCTTTCTTCCCCTTCGGCGATAATATCGAGCGTGCCCGCCGCAGCGGCGTAACGGCCATTGTGCAGCCGGGCGGCTCCATCCGGGACCAGCAGGTCATTGATACCTGCAACAAGTACGGCATTGCGATGGCGTTCTGCGGCATCCGGCTGTTCCATCATTAAACGCAAAAAACAACTCGCCTGCGGCGATTTTTCGTCGCGGGCTGTTGTGCTGTCAAGGAGGACGCTTATGAAAATTCTGGTTGTAGGCGGCGGCGGGCGCGAGCACGCCATTATCCGCGCACTGAAAAAAAGCCCCCTCTGCACCGAGATCTGGTGCGCACCCGGCAACGGCGGCATCAGCTACGATGCCCACTGCAAGGCCATCCCCGCCACCGACGTGGACGCCATGGTCGCCTTTGCCAAAGAGGAAGCCTTTGACTATGTAGTCGTTGCCCAGGATGATCCCCTGGCCCTGGGCATGGTCGACGCCCTGGCGGCGGTCGGCATCCCGGCCTTTGGCCCCGACAAAGCCGCGGCCCGCATCGAGGCCAGCAAGGTATTCAGCAAGGACCTGATGAAGAAATACGGCATCCCCACCGCCAAGTACGAGACCTTCGACGACCCCGCTAAGGTCATGGCGTACATCCGTGCCGAGGGCAAGTATCCTGTGGTCATCAAGGCCGACGGCCTGGCCCTGGGCAAGGGCGTGCTGATCTGCCAGAACGAGCAGGAAGCCGCCGACGGCGTGAAAGAGATCATGCTGGATAAAAAGTTCGGTGCATCGGGCAATCATGTGGTGGTCGAGGAGTTTCTCACCGGTCCCGAGGTCAGCGTGCTGTCCTTCTGCGATGGAAAGACCGTCAAGCCGATGGTCTCCAGCATGGACCACAAGCGTGCGCTGGACCATGACGAAGGCCTGAACACCGGCGGCATGGGCACCGTGGCCCCCAACCCCTACTACACCCCCGCCGTGGCCGACCGCTGCATGAAGGAGATCTTCCTGCCTACCGTGGCCGCCATGCAGGCCGAGGGCTGCCCCTTTAAGGGCTGCCTTTACTTTGGCCTGATGCTGACCCCCGACGGCCCCAAGGTCATCGAGTACAACTGCCGCTTTGGCGACCCGGAGACCCAGGTGGTGCTGCCCCTGCTGGAAAGCGACCTGCTGACCGTGATGCAGGCTACCACCAACGGCACGCTGGATAAGACCGAGGTCAAGTTCAGCGACGGCGCTGCCGCCTGTGTCATTCTGGCCAGCGGCGGCTATCCCCTCGCCTACGAGAAGGGCAAGGAGATCACCGGCCTGACCGAGGGCCAGTTGGATACCGCCGACGTGACCGTCTACCATGCGGGCACCGCCATCAAGGAGGGCAAGCTGGTCACCAACGGCGGCCGTGTGCTGGGCGTGACGGCCACCGCCGCCACCCTGCCCGAGGCACTGAAAAAAGCCTACGCTGCCAGCGAGAGCATCCACTTTGACAAGCTGCACAAGCGCAGCGACATCGGCGCAAGAGCGCTGGCTGCGATGCAGTAACGGAGGAATATACAATGGTATATCGCATTTATGTTGAGAAAAAGCCCGGTTTTGACGGCGAGGCTCAGGGCCTTTGCCACGAGCTGGTCGACCTGCTGGGCATTAAGGCCCTGAAAGGTCTGCGGCTCATCAACCGTTATGATGTCGAGGGTATCGACAACGTCCTGTTCCAGCAGGCCATCCCTACTGTCTTCAGCGAGCCGCCGGTAGACACCACTTACACCACCCTGCCCGAGGCCCAGCACGTTTTTGCTGTTGAGTACCTGCCCGGCCAGTTTGACCAGCGTGCTGACTCTGCCAGTCAGTGCATCCAGCTGCTCAGCCAGGGCGAGCGCCCCACCGTGCGCAGCGCCCGCGTCTACCTGCTGGAGGGCGATTTGACCGGGGACGACATCGCCGCCATTAAAAAGTACGTCATCAACCCCGTCGAGGCACGCGAAGCCAGCCTTGAGGAGCGCAGCACCCTCAAGATGGAGTTTGCCATCCCCACCGAGGTGGAGACCCTGACCGGTTTTACCTCCCTGGACGACGATGCCCTGGAAGCCTTCCGCAACGAGAAGGGCCTTGCCATGGACCACGCCGACATCAAGTTCTGCCAGGACTACTTCAAGTCCGAGCACCGCGACCCCACCATCACCGAGATCCGCCTGATCGACACCTACTGGTCCGACCACTGCCGCCACACTACCTTCGGCACCATTCTGGACGACGTGCAGATCGATGACGAGCTGGTGCAGGCTGCCTTTGACCGCTACATGGCCCTGCGCGAGGAGACCGGCCGCGACAAGAAGAACCGCACCCTGATGGACTGCGCCACCATCGCCGCCAAGGCCCTGAAGCAGCGCGGCATCCTGAAGAACCTGGACGAGAGCGAGGAGATCAACGCCTGCACCGTTAAGATCAAGTGCGATGTCGACGGCGAGCTGCAGGACTGGCTGTTTCTCTTTAAGAATGAGACCCACAACCACCCCACCGAGATTGAGCCTTTCGGCGGTGCTGCCACCTGCATCGGCGGTGCCATCCGCGATCCCCTGTCCGGCCGCAGCTACGTCTACCAGGCCATGCGCGTGACCGGCGCAGCCGACCCGCTGAAGCCTGTCTCCGAGACGATGCCCGGCAAGCTGCCCCAGCGCAAGCTGGTCACCACCGCCGCTGCCGGTTACTCCAGCTACGGCAACCAGATCGGCCTTGCCACCGGCCAGGTCTCTGAACTGTATCACCCCGGCTACGCTGCCAAGCGCATGGAGATCGGCGCGGTCGTGGGCGCAACGCCTGCCAGCCATGTCCGCCGCGAGGAACCCGCCCCCGGCGATGTGGTCATCCTGCTGGGCGGCCGCACCGGCCGTGACGGCATCGGCGGTGCCACCGGCTCCTCCAAGGCCCACAAGCTGACCAGCCTGGAGACCTGCGGTGCCGAGGTGCAGAAGGGCAACGCCCCCATCGAACGTAAGCTGCAGCGTCTGTTCCGCCGCGAGGATGCCTGCCGCCTCATCAAGCGCTGCAACGACTTTGGCGCAGGCGGTGTCTCTGTTGCCATCGGTGAGCTGGCCGACGGCCTGAAGATCGACCTGAACAAGGTCACTAAGAAATATGAGGGTCTGGACGGCACCGAACTGGCCATCTCCGAGAGCCAGGAGCGTATGGCTGTGGCCGTCGCTGCCGAGGATGCCGAGACCTTTATGCAGTACGCCGCCGAGGAAAACCTCGAAGCTACGATCGTTGCCACCGTTACCGAGGAAAAGCGCATGCGCGAATTCTGGAACGGCAAGGCCATCGTCGACCTCTCCCGCGAGTTCCTGAACTCCAACGGTGCCGAGCGTCACGCCAACGTGCACATCCTCAAGGGTCATGTCTGGCAGCCCCAGTTTGCCGGTGCTACCTTTGAGCAGAAGATGGAGCACCTGGTCTCCGACCTGAACGTCTGCAGCCAGAAGGGTCTGGGCGAGCGCTTCGACTCCACCATCGGCGCAGCCACTGTGCTGATGCCCTACGGCGGCAAGTACCAGCTGACCCCCACCATGGCCATGGCTGCCAAGCTGCCCGTGGACGGCGAGACCACCACCTGCTCCGGCATGGCCTGGGGCTTCAACCCCTACCTGACCGAGGCCGACCCCTACCGCGGCGCTTATCTGGCCGTGGTCGAGAGCATCACCAAGCTGGTGTGCGCCGGTTTCCACCACGAGAATATGTACCTGACCTTCCAGGAATACTTTGAGCACATGAACGACAAGCCCGAGCGCTGGGGCAAGCCGCTGGCCGCCCTGCTGGGTGCCCTGGATGCCCAGATGGGCCTGGGCATCGCCTCCATCGGCGGCAAGGACTCTATGTCCGGCAGCTTTGAAGGCCTGGATGTTCCCCCCACGCTGGTCAGCTTTGCCACTGCCATCGGCAATACCCGCGATGTGCAGAGCCCCGAGTTCAAGAAAGCCAACAGCGCCGTTGTTATGCTGCGTCCCCAGTATAAGGACGGCCTGCCCGAGATTGGCAGCCTGATTGCCATTTACAAGACCGTCGAGCAGATGATCGAAGAAGGCAAGGTGCTGTCTGCCGCTACCCCCGGTTACGGCGGCGTGGCCGAGGCCCTGTTCAAGATGTGCGTGGGCAACCATGTGGGCCTGCAGCTTTCCAACGACCTGAACTTCAACGACCTGTTCAAGCCCGCTTACGGCAGCGTGATTTTGGAGCTGCTGGACCCGTCCGCCGGCGAGTTCCTGGGCTTTACCACCGTGGACTATACGCTGGAAGCCGGCAAAGAGATGATCGACCTGGCCAAGCTGCAGGAGAAGTGGGAAGCCAAGCTGGAGCCGGTCTTCCCCTACCGCAAGGCCGGCCCGACTGTGCCCGCGCTGGAGCATGACTGCCCCACCAACAAGCGCGTGGCCCCTGCCGTGCGCCTGGCTACCCCGCGGGTCATTATCCCCGTCTTCCCCGGCACCAACTGTGAGTATGATACCGCCCGCGCCTTCCGCCAGGCCGGCGGCGACCCGCACATTCTGGTGCTGAAAAACCTGACCCCCGCCGATGTTGCCGAGAGCTGTGAAGCCCTGGTCAAGGAGCTGGACGAGGCCCAGATCCTGATGCTGCCGGGCGGCTTCTCCGGCGGTGACGAGCCGGACGGCTCCGCCAAGTTCATCGCGGCGTTCTTCCGCTCCCCCGCTGTGGCCGATGCCGTTAACCGCCTGCTGAACCAGCGCGACGGCCTGGCCCTGGGCATCTGCAACGGCTTCCAGGCTCTCATCAAGCTGGGCCTGGTCCCCTACGGCGAGATCCGCCCCATCACGGCCGATGACCCGACCCTGACCTTCAACACCATCCATCGCCACCAGAGCATGCTGGTGCGCACCCGCGTTGCCAGCAACAAGAGCCCCTGGCTGAGCCGCTGCGACATCAACGATGAGCACCTGATCGCCATCAGCCACGGCGAGGGCCGCTTTGTCTGCAGCCAGACGCTGCTGAACCAGCTGATCGACAACGGCCAGATCGCCACCCAGTACGTCGACCTGACCTGCCAGCCCACCATGGACCTGCGCTACAACCCCAACGGCTCCGTAATGGCTATCGAGGGCATCACCAGCCCGGACGGCCGCGTCTTTGGCAAGATGGGCCACAGCGAACGCTACGGCGAACGCCTGTACAAGAACGTTACCGGCGACAAGTACCAGCCTATCTTTGAGGGCGGCGTGAACTATTTTAAGCTGTAAGAAAGTAGAGGACTTTTCCCATGGCACAACATGACCGTTATATTTCCCCGTTCTCGACCCGCTATGCCTCCGACGAAATGCAGTATATCTTCTCGGACGACAACAAGTTCCGCACCTGGCGCAAGCTGTGGATCGCGCTGGCCAAGGCCGAGCAGAAGCAGGGCCTTGCCATCACCGATGAGCAGATTGCCGAGCTGGAAGCCCACAAGGACGATGTGAACTACGAGGATGCCATCGCCCGCGAAAAGCTGGTGCGCCATGACGTCATGAGCCACGTCTACGCCTACGGTTTGCAGTGCCCCAAGGCCAAGGGTATCATCCATCTGGGTGCTACCAGCTGCTATGTGGGCGATAATACCGACGTCATCATCATGCGCGAGGCTTTGCAGCTGGTGCGCAAGAAGATCATCGGCGTGCTGGCGAACCTGGCCAAATTTGCCGACGAGTACAAGGATATGCCCTGCCTCGCCTACACCCACTGCCAGCCCGCCCAGCTGACCACCGTCGGCAAGCGCGCCACCCTGTGGATGAACGAGCTGTACATGGATTTGGAGGAGATTGACCACCAGATCGGCCAGCTGGCGCTGCGCGGCGTCAAGGGTACCACCGGCACCCAGGCCAGCTTTATGGAGCTGTTCGGCGGCGATTCCGCCAAGATCAAGGCCGTCGAGGCTGACGTCTGCGCCCAGATGGGCTTTACCAAGGTCGTGCCTGTCTGCGGCCAGACCTACAGCCGCAAGGTGGACTACAATGTGCTGTCCGCCGTGGCGGGCCTGGGCCAGAGCTCCATGAAGATGGCCACCGACATCCGCCTGCTGGCCAACTTTAAAGAGATGGAAGAGCCGTTTGAGAAGAACCAGATCGGTTCCTCGGCCATGCCCTACAAGCGCAACCCCATGCGGTGTGAGCGCATCTGCGCCCTGAGCCGCTACCTGATGGTGGACGTGCTGAACCCCGCCATGACCGCCGGCACCCAGTGGTTTGAGCGTACGCTGGACGACTCTGCCAACAAGCGCATCGCCATGGCCGAGGGCTTCCTGGCCGCTGACGCTATCCTGAACATCCTGCTGAATGTTTCGGACGGTCTGGTGGTTTACCCCAAGGTCGTGCGTGCCCGGGTGATGGCCGAGCTGCCGTTTATGGCCAGCGAGAACATCATGATGAAGGCTGTCAAGAAGGGCGGCGACCGTCAGGAGCTGCACGAGCGCCTGCGTGAGCATGCCGTGGCCGCAGCCGCTGTGGTCAAGCAGGAGGGCAAGCCCAATGACATGATTGCCCGCGTGGAGGCTGACCCCGCCTTCGGCCTGAGCCGCGAGGAGATCGAGGCCGAGCTGAGCCCCGAGGCCTTCACCGGCCGCAGCGCCGAGCAGGTCACCGAGTTCCTGCGTGACGTCATCCAGCCCGTGCTGGACGCCAACAAAGAGGACCTGGGCCAGCATGTGGAGCTGAACGTCTGATTGATTGCATCGTAAATTGTAGGGGCGAATGCTTGCATCCGCCCGCGGGTCGATGATAAACATCGACCCCTACAGAACAGCAAAATACCCGTACTGCCTTACTAAAGGCAATACGGGTATTTTTTATGCAATTGTATCGGCGGACGTCAGGCCGGATTCCAACACATCCGCCATAAACGCGCTGTGGTCAGCGTAATCGCCGGTGGGCACAAGGGTGATGTCGTAATAGGTGATCGGCATGTCGTTGCTTTCCAGCACCTGCTTGAGGGTGTGCAGGACGGTTTGCATGTCCGCCTCGGTAGGCTTGCCATCGCACAGCACTTGTGCGCACAGGCGGCTGGGCACCTTTTGCAGCAGGGCTTTGTCAAAGGCAGCATCCAGCGGCAGATCCTCCACATAGTCAGCCGGGGTCATGCCGTCCTGCTCGGTATAGCAAAGGTCGATCTCTACCGTGTTGCCCTTTGCGCCGTAGACAGATGCAAAGTTTAATTCGGGGGCCTGCACGGTCAGATACGCGGCTGCCTGCTGGGCAGCTTCATCCCCCAGACGGTAAGCGGTGGTCCAGCGGTGGTCTACATAGAACACATGGTCTGGCTCAAGCTCCTTACCCCGGATTTCATCATCCGTCAGCAGCCAGAACCGTGTCTGCACCGCAAAGTTTGTGTCACTGCTCTGGTCAGACTGAACGTATACCACATAGTGGAAGAACTGTCCATCAGCGGCGGTGCGCTGGTCCCAGTGAAATGTTTCCTCCGGATATAGCTTTTCCGCATATCGAATAGCCCGGTATATGGCCCACTGTTGGCTGAGCGGGTCGCCGTTGATGGCATCAAAGGCCAGCAGCAGCGCCAAAATCAGCAGCAGGGCCGCCGTCAGCGCCAGGCGGCGCATGGTTTTCGTCTTTTTATTCTTTGTTTTCATGGGTACTCTCCTTTGCATAGTGCAGCAGCCAGCCGATCAGCCAGCCTATGCCGCCCAAAACAGCGTACAAGATACAGCCGGACGCCAGGTTCCATAAGAAATTGCTAAGCGAGAATGATTCAAAAAAAGCCGTCTGCTTTATGATAGCATCCAGCACGGCCAGCCCCAGCGTAAACAGCAGCAGCGGCTTGCCCATGCCGGTATCCCGGCAGGTCAGAACGGCCCAGACACACGGCAGGAACAGGATGACCCAGTTGGCGCTGCCTGTATACCCCAGGGCCACGCCCGCCGCAATGCCCACAAAGGCCAGCAGCAGCAAATGGGTGCTGTATCGGCGGCGCAGTTTTTGCAGGATCTTACCGTCATCCGGGGCGGGCAGTTCCGGCACGGCGGGGGCGTCTGCCCCCTGCCGCAAAGCGCGGCAGGCCGGGCAGGCGGCCAGGTGGGCTTTTACCAGCGCTTCACTTTCCGGGCTGGCTACGCCGTCCTGCACCAGAGGCATCAGGTCGCGGCAGACCGCGCAGGGGATTTTTTTGATTTCGGCAGCTTCTTTCACAGGTCGTAGCCCTCCTTTGCAAGTTGTTGTTTTAGCCAGGTGCGGGTGCGGTGCTCGATGACGCGAGCCGAACTTTCGCTGATGCCCAGCCGCGCGGCGATCTCGGCGTAGCTGTAGCCTTGTGCCCGCAGCTGCACCACGCGGCGGGCACGGTCATCTTTTTGCTGTAATAGTGCCTGTACCCGCTGCCATTGCAGGCG
This sequence comes from uncultured Oscillospiraceae bacterium, assembly GCA_900539695.1. Lineage (GTDB taxonomy): Bacteria > Bacillota > Clostridia > Oscillospirales > Ruminococcaceae > Gemmiger. The sequence continues at coordinate 65,644 of UQDG01000001.1, read as the reverse complement.
GGTGTCGGTGTGGTCCGGCAGGGTGTCGTCGGTCAGGTAGGTCTCTAACAGGTCGTCGGCGCTGACGGTAGGGCGGCGCTTGCGCAGGCTTTCCAGCCAGACGTTGTGGGCAATGCCGAACAGCCAGGTCTTGACTGCACAATCTCCGCGGTAGGTGTGCAGCCGTCGCAGCGCCCGCAGAAAGGTCTCGCTCAACAGGTCCTCCGCTTCGGCGGGGTCGTGGGTCAGGTGGCAGAGGTAGCGGTACAGGTCGGTGCGGTAGGTGTTATACAGTTCTTCCAGTTCTGGGTACGGCATCCGCTGCCCTCCTTTCTGTTGGCGTTCATCCTATTAGTGCAGGTTTTTGCGCCCGCGTTACAGGCAGATACAAAAATTGCCCCGGCACAAGGCTGGGGCAAGGGGGTTATTCGGTTGGGGGTTCCTCGGCGTTTTCCGCGTTTTCTGATTCCGGGTCAGGCTCCGGGGCAGGTTCCGGCGTGGGAGTTGGCTGCTCATAGGGCTGGAAGTAGCCGCGGATCTCGCCGTCCTCCAGCTGGTCGCTCACGTCCAGGGTGCCGCGGTCGCTGCCGGAAAGCCCCTTGTCGGGGTCGGTCAGGATCTTGGCGGCCAGGCGCAGCTTGTAATCCAGGCTGCTGCTGTTGCCCAGCAGCACGTCCACGCGGCCCTGGTAGGTGAAGGAGAGCTGGCTGGTATCGCTGATGTCCAGCGCGGTCAGGCCGTCCAGCAGACCGTCGTCCTGCAAAAGCTGCCACAGCTGGGTGACAATATCGGTTACCGTGGGCTGGGCGGATTCCGGTGTGGCGTCGGTGCTGTCCGATTCGGCTGACGATTCGGTGTGGGCCAGCAGCGAGTTATAGGTTTCCGGGATGACCTGCTGACCGATGGCGGGGCTGAAATTGTCCGGCAGTTTGGCGTTGAGCAAGATCATGCCCTCGGGCTGGGAGACCTCCAACCGCAGGATGCGCAGCGCATCGCTGAGGACCATCCACCCGCCGGAGTACATGCAGGTGAATCGCTCGGTAGCGGGGGTCAGCTGCACCACCACGGTGGCGGGCATCTGGACGGTCACTTCCACCTTGTCCAGATACGGGAACTGCGCCTGTAATTCCTTGGTCTTTTCGGCAGTGGAGAAGGCGAAAAGGTTGGAGTTTTTCTCGATATTCAGCGCCGAGACGATCTCATCCTCGGTATAAATGCCGGTGTCGGCGGGGGTGCTGTGGTCGAAGTTCTCGACCCGGAAGATGGCCACCTTGAACAGCAGGTTGACCGACACGAACGCGCCGATGGCCAGCACGGCCAGCACGGCCAGCATCCCCAGAAAGCGGCGGCGGCGCGTGCGGCGTAAAATCTCCGCCTGGGTCACGCGGCGCTGGCGGCGGGGCGAGCCGGGCGTGTAGCCGCTTTTTTGCGGGTTGATCTGCTGCTGCGGGCGGGGGCGGCGGCCATTGTTGGACTGATTTTGGCCGGGGCGGTTTTGCCGCGGGGGCTGGCCGCTGCGGGGCGGTTGATTGGGGCCGCGCTGCTGATTGGGACGCGGGGCATTGCCGCGCGGGGGCTGCTGGGCAGGTGCGCCGCGTTTTTCCAGCCCCATGCGGCTGCTTACGCTGCGGCGGGGCGCACGGGCAGGATGACCGGCCCCGGACTTTTGCCCGCGGCTGCGCTGGTTATAATCCATGGGTCGGCCCTCCCTTCTATTCAGGTAAATAATTTAGATTGTAGGGGCGAGCATAGATCGCTGCGCGACCCCGCAATACAAGCACCCGCCCCTACACAACCGTGCAATACTCAATGTAGGGGCCGATGCTCGTCATCGGCCCGCGGACGTGCACTGTGCGCCCCTGCAAAGCATACTTTTACAGTTTACATTTATTATAGAAGAAACGATACAAAAAAACAAGAGCGGAGACCGCGGATACGCTCTCCACTCCGGTTACAATATGGTTGCATTATTTGACAAGCTCCAGCAGCTTGGCGGTGATAAGCTCCAAACTGTGCGGGTTGCCCAGGGTCTTGGCGTTGGCGCCCATCTCGGCCAGCTTGCCGGGCTGGGCCAGCAGCTGCTGCACGGTTTCGATCAAGCCCTCGCCGGTCAGGTTCTTTTCCTCGATGACGACGGCGGCACCGGCCTTTTGCAGTTCCAGGGCGTTGTAATACTGGTGGTTCTCGGCCACGTTGGGGCTGGGGATCAGGATGGACGCGCGGCCCACGGCCTCCAGTTCAGCCAGCGTCAGCGCACCGGAACGGGCAATGACCAAATCTGCGGCGGCCAACAGCTGGGGCATATTGTTGATGTAGGGCGTGACAACCAGGTTCTCACCGGGGGCAAAGCCCTTTTCTTTTTCCAGCCTATCGAACAGCTCTACGCCGCGGCTGCCGGTGGCATGCAGGTGCAGCACGTTCGCCCCCTGCTGCTTTTCCCAGGCGCAGAGGTCCGCCACCACCTGGTTGATGCGGTCAGCGCCCAGGCTGCCGCCAAAGCTCAGGATAACGGTGCGGTCGCCGGCCTTCAGGTTGCGGCGGGCGGCTTCGCGGTCGGCGGTAAGCACTTCGGGGCGGACAGGGTTGCCTACCACGGTGGTCTTTTCGGGGGCTCCCAGCTTCTCCACCGCATCAGCGCTGGCGGCCAGTACCACATCCACATCCTTGGCCAGCAGCTTGTTGGTCACACCGGGGAAGGCGTTCTGCTCGTGGATGGCAGTCTTGATGCCACGCCTGGCAGCGGCGCGCACCACGGGGCCGCTGACGTAACCGCCGCAGCCGATGACCAGGTCAGGCTTGACCTCGTTCAGGATCTTCTGGGTGCGGGGACCGGACAGTGCCAGATGCCACAGGGCAATGACGTTGCGCACGATGTTCTCGGCGTTCAGGCGGCGCTGAAAGCCGTTGATCTCGATGTGATGGAAGGGATACCCGGCCTTCGTGACAAGGCCGTACTCCATGCCCTCGCGGCGGCCGGCAAAGTGGATCTCGGCGGTCGGTTCGGCGGCTTTCAGGGCACCGGCAATGGCCAGCGCCGGGTTGATATGACCGGCTGTACCGCCGGCAGCAATCAGAACACGCATACTAACTCCCCTTTTTCAGGCAGACCGCTGCACCCCTTTGAGGGCCTGCGGCGTTGCCTTATAGATTTCTGCCGTCAAACTCTGCGGCGGCGGTAGGTGCTTTTCTGGCGCAGGCGGTTTTCCATTTCCTCCTGTTCCCGCTGGCGGCGGGCCTCACGGCGGCCGTTTCCGGCGCGGGATATGCTTAGCATGATGCCCATTTCACCCAGCAAAATCAGCAAGCTGGTGCCGCCGTAGGAGAAGAACGGCAAACTGATGCCGGTGTTGGGCAGCAGCGCTGTGGCCACGCCGATATGGCAGAACACCTGCCAGGCGACCTGCGCCATGATGCCGATGCCCAGCAGCGAGCCGAAGAAATCCGGTGCGTTGAGGGCGATGGCAATGCCCTGCACAATGAGGGCACCGAACAGCACGATCAATGCGATGGCGCCGATAAAGCCCAGTTCCTCGCACACGACGGCGAAGATAAAGTCGTTCTCGGCGTAGGGCAGCCACTGGTGCTTTTGCACGCTGTTGCCGATGCCCACGCCGAACAGACCGCCGGTGGAGATGGCGTAGATGCTCTGGCGGGTCTGCCACAGCATACCGGCGGTATCGGTGGGGGTCAGGCCCCAGACGCCGCCCAGACGCTCCGACGCATAACCGTCGCCGGAGGCCAGAGACTTGATAAAATACACCAGGACAGCCGCACCGGCCGGGACAGCAACAGCCCACAGCTTTACGCCGCCTGCCCCGGCGCACACCAGCATGGTGGCAAAGATCATGGCCATCAGCAGCATGGCCGAGTTGTGGGGTTCCAGCTTCAGCAAAACCAGAATGGGAATCAGCAGGCAGGCGGGCTTGAAAACACACTGGAACAGGCTTTTGATCTCCCGCTGGTGATGGTCCAAAATATCCGCCGTGCCCAAAATGACGGCAAACTTGGCCAGCTCCGAGGGCTGCAAGGACATGCCGCCCGGCAGGTAGACCCAGCGGTAGCAGCCGTTATTGTCACTGGGCATGAACAGCGCCAGCACCAGCAGCGCCAGCGTGATGACGTAAAATGTCCAGAACATATACCGCAGCGCACGGTAGTTGATAAGCGACACGCCCAGCATGACGACAAAGCCCACCGCGGCCACGATGGCCTGGGGCTTGATGAAGTAGTAGATGTTGCCGCCATGGTTGGTGTAGCCGCTGGAATAGCTGGCCGAGAACATCATGATCAGCCCGTAGGCCAATATGACGGCCAGTGTGCCCACAAAGGTCCAGGACAGATGGCCCCGTTCCTCTTTGGGCAGGCGGATGACCCGCAGCATGCGGATGATATTACCAAAGGTGCGGTCAAGGATCACACCCAAAATGCCATACAGATGCGTAACCAATGGGTGCAAGCCTCCTTGTTGCTTATGGTTGATTATGCGATGCAGATGTAGAAGATGCCCATCGCCACGCCGATGGCGGCGATGAGGGCGAAGATGCCGTCGATCTTGACCTCTTTCCAGCCGCGCAGCTCAAAGGCGTGGTGGATGGGGGTCATTTTAAAGATGCGCTTGCCGTGGGTGGCCTTGAAGTAGATGCGCTGGATGACCACGGTCATAGCGTCCCAGATATAAACGATGCCGAAGAAGAGCACCAGCTCCGGGCGATCCATCACAAAGGCCAGCGCCGTGACCATGCCGCCAAAGAACATGCTGCCGGTATCGCCCATAAAGACTTTGGCCGGGTAGAAGTTCCACAGCAGAAAGCCCACGCAGGCGCCGGCGGTGGTGGCCGCCAGCAGCGAAACATGTACAAAGCCCAGCAGGCTGCCTGCCAGCAGGTAGCCCAGCATGGACACAAAGGTCACGCCGGTGCACAGGCCGTCCAGGCCATCGGTCAGGTTAACAGCATTGACCAGGAAGATAATGCCGAAGAACGCGATGGGATAGTAAACCAGCCCCAGATCGACCATACCCGCTACCGGGAACATGACGCTGGTGGAGAGCAGGCCCAGGCTGTGTAAGCCGATCATAAACCCGACGGTGACAGCGACCTGCAAAATGATCTTCTGCCAGGCAGTAAGCCCTAGATTGCGGTGCTTGATGACCTTGATGAAGTCATCGAGGAAGCCGATCAGGCCGTTGCCGAAGGCCAGAAACAGTACCAGCATGCCGGCAGCCATCTGCTGGGGGCCCAGCACCTCCGGCGCAGAGCTGTGGAACAACCCGTACACGACGCCGATGGTGAGCAAGATGCCAAAGATAAACCCAAGGCCGCCCATGGTGGGGGTGCCGTTTTTCTTGTTGTGCCAGGTCGGGCCTTCCTCGCGGATGGTCTGGCCAAAGTGCAGGCGGTGCAAAGCCGGGATCAACAGCCAGCAGGTGATAGCCGTAACGGCAAAGCCGCCAACGGCACCGGCGGCTAAAATTGCGGAGACAGTAGGCTCCATGCAGTCATTCCTCCATATTCCTCAAGTAAAACGTAGGCGCGGCTGCACGGGGCTGTGCGTTACGCCTGCGGCAAAGCAGCGTAAAAGTCCGCCAGGATCTCATCCAGTTTCATGGCATGGCTGGCTTTGGCCAGCACTGCATCGCCGGGGCGGACAGACTGCTGCAAGTATTGTAACACTTCTGCGGCCGTTTGGCAATGCACAGTTGCAATACCACGGTTTTTAGCGGCTTCGGCCATGGCGGCGCTGTTGGGGCCGTAGGCGATCAGCAGGGACACACCCGCATCAGCGGCCCACTCCCCTGTTGCGCGGTGGCCGCTCTCGCAGGCATCGCCCAGTTCCAGCATGTCGCCCAGCAGGGCGATCTTGCGCGCGTTGGGCAGGGCTTTCAGCACCGAGAGGGCAGCTTTCATGCTGTCCGGGCTGGCATTGTAGCAATCCTCGATAAAGGTGATGCCGCCCTTCTCCACGATATGCTGGCGCATGCCGGTTGCCTGGTAGCGGGAAAGCGCGGCAGCGCACCGGGCGGGGTCCAGCCCCAGGCGGGTGGCGGCGGCGTAGGCGGCCAAGGCGTCGTACACGGTATGCAGGCCCGCGGTGGGGATGGACACGGCAAAGCTGCCGTATGCCTTATCCACCAGCGTAAAGGTCGTGCCATCGGTGCCGGTGTGGATATCCGCGGCGCGTACATCGGCTGTCTCGCTCTCGATGCCGAACCATACAGGGCGCAGGCGGGCGGGTACGCTGGCGGTGGGCAGCAGGTCGTTGTCGGCGTTCAGGGCCAGGGGCGCACCGTCAGGCAGGCCTGCGCAGATCTCCATTTTTGCTTTCAGTATATTCTCGCGGGTGCCAAGATTTTCCAGGTGGGACACGCCGATCATCGTGATGATGCCGGCGGAGGGGCGGGCGCAGCGGGCCAGCCGCTCGATCTCACCCAGGTGGTCCATGCCCATCTCCACCACGGCGTACCGGGTGTCGTTATCCAGGCGGAACAGGGTGTTGGGCACACCGATGTCGTTGTTCTGGTTGCCCTCAGTCTTGAGGGTTTTGCCAAAGGCGGAGAGGACGGCGTAGCAGAACTCTTTGGTGGTGGTCTTTCCCACACTGCCGGTAACGCCGATCATCTTGGGGCTGAACAGCATGCGGTAGTTGGAGGCCATGCGGATCATGGCGCGGGCGCTGTCCGGCACGATGACCGTGCGGTCCTCGGGCACGCCGTCCACGGGGTGGTTGGCGATGATATAGGCGGCGCCGTTCCGGTAAGCACCGGCGGCGAAGGTATGGCCGTCGACGCGTTCACCGGGGAAGCAGACGAACACGCAGCCGGGCTCGACCTTGCGGCTGTCGGTAACAACAGCGTGGATGTCCGCCGGCTCGGCCAAAGTCAGGCCAGCCAGCAGTTCGTTGGCAGGAATGGTTTGCATGGGATTGCCTCCTTATTCTATGGATATGCGAGTAGTATGTCAGGCGGAAAGCCTCCCAGAGGGGGCCTTTGGGTCCGTTTATTGCTCTGTATTTTCTCCTACTGCTTCTTCCGTAGTTTCCTCAACCTGGGTATCGGTGATGTCCGTCGTATCGGCGGTATCGCTGCCGTCCGATTCCATCGTCAGGGTCACGATGGTGCCGTAGGCGGCGCTGGTCTCTGCGGCTGTGCTTTGGGATACTACCCGGCCGGAGCTGTCGCCCTCGAACTGGACGTTGAGGTTGGAGGCTTTCAGCATTTGGGATGCAAAACTGCCGCTCTTGCCCGTCACGTCAGGCACGGTGGTCATGGCGTCCTGGTCGGTGTTGGTGTACAGGTAGATGGTGGAACCAACGGGCACCGAGCTGCCGCCCACAGGGTACTGGTACACAATGTTGCCGTTGGAGCCGATCAGCTTATGCTGCAGGCCCAGCTGGTTCAGGGTGACCTGGGCGTTGGTCCAGGTGTAGTCCAGGCAGGTCTGCACGGTCACGTTGCCGGTGGGGTTGTAGTTGGCATCCTGCTCGATGCCCAGGTAGGGCGCAACCTCGCTGATGATGTTGCCTACAACAGGGGCCACGACCTGGCTGGCATAATCATGGATCCAGCGGGGGTCATCCAGCAGGACGAACACCTCGATCTCGGGGTCGTTGATGGGCAGCACGGCGGAAAAGCTCATGGCCTTGTAGTAGTCGCCGTCGCCGCGCAGGTGGCGGTCGGTACGTTCGGCAGTGCCGGACTTGCCGCCGATGCGGTAGCCTGCCACGTAGGCGTTCTTGCAGGAGTGGCGGATGCTCAGGGTGCCGTTGGGGTCAACGTTGTTCTCCATCATCGAGAGGATCTCCTGGCTGACTTCCTCGGAGATGACCTGACGGCGGACGCTGGTGTCGGTCTGGCTGATGATGTTGCCCGCATCGTCGGTGATGGAATCCACGATATACGGGGTGACCAGGTAGCCGCCGTTGGCGATGGCCGCAATGGCGGTAGCCATCTGCATGGGGGTGATGGCCTCGTTCTGGCCGAAAGCGGCGGTGTACAGGTTGGTGTCGACCTCGGCCATCTGCTGGGCGTTGTACACGCTGGTCCAGCGGGTCTCGCTGGGCAGGTCAACACCGGTGGGCTGGGTAAAACCGAAGGCCCGGATATAATCGTAAAACACGGTAGGCTGCAAGGTCTGCGCCGCCTGGATAAACCAGAGGTTGCAGCTGTTATCCAGCGCCTGGGCCATGTTTTGCAGGTTATGCACCTCGCCGTTGGCACAGTGGTAGGTGTGCTCCCACAGCTCGCTGCCCTGGTTGACGGTCAGCTCACCGTTGCAGTAGAAGGTCTGGTTCATGTTCATAATGCCGGAATCCAGACCTGCCGATGCGGTGATAAGCTTAAAGATCGAGCCGGGCATGTACAGCTCGGTGATGTTCTTATTCTTCCACTGGGCTTCGCGCAGCATACCTTGCAGCTGGGTGTATTCGCTGGAAATGGTATTGCCATTTTCATCCTCGGTGGTTTCCTGGCTGATAACGCCATCCGCGATGATGCCGGCCACGTTCTTCTCACCCAGGCGGCCCTCCAGCCAATCGATGTCGTCGGCGGTCAGGGCGTCAGTCTTGTCCAGGATGGTCTGCATCTTGTCATCGTAGACGGTCATGGGGTCGTTGGGGTCGAACTGCTCCAGCGAGGCCATGGCCAGGATCGCGCCGGTCTTGACGTTCATCACGATAGCGCTGCCGCGGCCGTGGACGGAGAAGGTATCCATGGCTTCGGCCAGATACTCTTCCACGATGGCCTGCACATTTTCGTCCAGCGTCAGGTTCAGGTTGTTGCCGTCGATGGCGTCGTGGACATCGGCCTCGGTGTTGGCCAGAATTTCGCCGTTGACGTTGGTCTCAGCGATGCTGCGGCCCGGCGTACCGGCCAGATCTTCCTCGTAGGATTTCTCCAGGCCGTAAGCGCCGACGAGCTTGCCATTTTCATCGTTGTTGCAGAAGCCGATGACCGACGACGCAAACGCACCGTAGGGGTAGCTGCGGGTGGTGGACTGCTCGGTGGAGAGGACGGCGATGCGGTAGCCGGTCTCCCCTTCCTTTTCCGGCGCGGTGCGGTAGGATTTGGAGTATTCGATGATGGCGTCGGCCACCGGTTTTTCCACGTTCTGGGCCACCACACGGTACTGGTACAGCTCGCCATTCTTGTTGCGGGCGGTCAGTTTGGCGTAGATGTCATCGGCGGAAGTGCCGTCGTTCAGCAGCTCGGCGATATGCTCGGCGCCGGTGCGGATCTCGGTTTCCGTGGCGCCGTTCTTCTCGGATTGGGCCGGGTCAGCGATGATGTTCCACACGGTGTTGCTTTTGGCCAGCAGCTTGCCGTTGGCACTGTAAATGTTGCCGCGGGTGGCGGGCAACTCGGTGTCCTGGAGCTGCTGGGTCACGGCCTCGGTGCGGTAGTGTTCGGCATCGCGCAGCTGCAGGGCGTACAGCTGGTAGATGAGCAGGCCAAATGCCCCCAGCGTGAACGCCGCCACCGCAATGATGGTGCGGATGCGGACGTTGCTTTTTAAGTTGGGATTCCTGGGTGGTTGGGTATTTGCCATAGATTTTACCTTTTATGCGGGATTTATCCCCGGATGCGTAGGCGAGCCTTTTCGCGTGCGGCGGAAGTGCCGTTTGCAAAAAGGCTCGTACCTGCGTTTGTTACGGATTAAAGCTATCCAGCAGATTCAGCGCGGCGGTGCGGATGCCCACCAGAACGCGGCCTGCGTCGCTGCCGGTTTTCTCAATGACGCTCTGTTCTTCCAGCTGGATGTAGGTGATCTGGCTCTGGTCGGCCTTGACCAGGCCCAGCTGGCCCTCGGCCACATCCTGCAAGCTGGCGCGGCTGGTGATGTCGCTCATCTTGGTGGAAAGGTAGTCGTACTCGCTCTGGGCGGCAGTCAGGCCGGTGCGGGTATCGTTGATCTGGCCGTTCAGCTCGGTAATGCGGGCCTGGCTGTGCACCACGCTGAAGATCAGCCCCAGCAGCAGCGCCGCGGCAATAACATGCAGCGCCACCGCGGCAAACTGCCGGGCGCGGTTCAGCCCATGCTTGCCGCCTCGTACCACGCGCATCTCCGGCTGGCGGGGTTCCAGTATGGGTGCCGTCTGGCCTGTATGAAGTAAAACTGTCGTCATGATTGGGTACCTCTATCTGAATTCGGTGTATCTGTTTAAATGGTTCTGTCATTGCAGGTGTGCGTAGCTAAAGGCTCCCTCTGCGAGGGGGCCTTTAGGCTCATACCTTCTCCAACACTCTCAGCTTGGCCGAGCGGGACCGGCGATTGACTTCCAATTCCTCGGCATCGGCCTCGATGGGTTTGCGGGTGATAAGCCTGGCTTTCGGCACGCCGCCGCAGGTGCAGATGGGCTGTTCCGGCGGGCAGGTGCAGCGCTGCGCCCAACGGCGGAACTTGTTCTTGACCAGGCGGTCCTCCAGGCTGTGGAAGGTGATGACGCAGAGCCGACCACCCGGGGCCAGGCAGTTGAAGATAGCGTCCAGGCCCTCGTTCAGGGCGTCCAGTTCGGAGTTGACGGCGATGCGGATGGCCTGGAAGGTGCGGCGGGCCGGGTTTTTGGCCTTGCGGCGCTCGGCCGGGGGCACGGCGCTGGCGACCAGGTCAGCCAGCTGCATGGTAGTCAGGATGGGCTTTTCCTGCCGCGCGGTCACAATTTTACCGGCAATCTGCCAGGCGTAGGGTTCCTCGCCGTAGTCCCGCAGGATGCGGGTCAGCTCCTCGCGGTCGAGGGTGTTGACCAGGTCCGCGGCGGTCGGGCCCTGCTGGCTCATGCGCATATCCAACGGGGCGTCGGCATGGTAGGAGAAGCCGCGTGCCGCGTCGTCCAGCTGGTGGCTGGAAACGCCGAGGTCCAGCAGAGCACCATTGACCGCCGGGATGTCAAGCTCCGCAAGGACACTCGCTGCCTCGCGGAAGTTTGCCTGTACCACCTGGGCGGGCAGGCCCTTGAGCCTTTCGGTGGCGACTGCCACCGCATCCGGGTCCTGGTCGAGCGAGATCAATCGCCCGGTGGTAAGACGTTTAGCGATCTGGGTGCTGTGCCCTGCGCCGCCGGCGGTGCCGTCCAGGTAGATGCCGGCGGGGTCGATGTTCAACCCATCCAGGCAGGGCTGCAAAAGTACGGGAATGTGGGAAAATTCCATGGTGTTGTCCTCTATTTACAGGTTTTGCTTGCAATCACATTAAGGCAATACCGCATAATTCTAAGTGCCGATACGGCGAGCGAGGTGCGGCAGCTGCTAAGCCAAAAGCGCAGATAATACTTTGTGTATTATCGAGCATTTTGGCAACGCAGATGCCGTGCCGCAGTCGCCGAAGCGGTGCTTAAGCCGTTAGGCGGGAATTGTGCGGTGTTGCCTTAGAAATCCAGCGCTTCCATGGCGGCGGTAAAGTCCTCGTCGCTGGATTCCTGGCTGCCGTTCCAGGCGGCGGTGTTCCAGATCTCAGCGAAGCTGCGGTTACCGATGACGGTCACATCGTGGTCGAGACCGGCATACTCCCGCAGGCGGGCGGGCAGCTGGATGCGGCCCTGCTTGTCCGGCGTGACCTCCACAGCGGAGGAGTAGAGCATGCGGCTGACGCTGCGGCCCTTGACCAGCCCTTTTTCTTCGATCTTGGCGGCGACCTTTTCAAACTCGTCACTGGGGAAAGCGGCCAGGCAGTGGTCCAGCCAGCGGGTGACAATAAAGGTCTCACCCATGGCGTCGCGGAACTTGGCGGGGAAATTCAGGCGGCCTTTGGCGTCGATGGCGTAGTCGTACTGGCCTACCAGCATAGCCGCTCTCCCCTTTCGTCAGTTTCTACAAATCTTCGGCACATTTTTTGACGTTGCCGCGTTGAGTTTGTGGATAACTCTGTGGAAAGGGTGGAAAACCACCCACTTTTCACCACAAGGGTTGTTATTCACACCACAATTCCCCACTTCGTATATTTAGTCTACCATCTAATGGGGTAAAAAGCAAGCCCGCAGCAGGAAAAAATCCCGCTGCGGGCTACATTTCACAGATTATTTTTTTGTGGTGGGGAGATGTGGGGGCTTTGCTGTGATTGTCGCTTTACTGGTTTTGCCCGCCCTGGCCGCCGCGATTCGGCCGGGTGGCGCTGCGCAGGTTCATGCGGGTATTTTTAATGTCCGCCACACTGCGGGCGAGGGTCTCCTCGGACTTTTTCAGCAAAGTTTCACAGTACACCGTTGCATTTCTGGTCAAATCCTTTGCCTGGGTGTTGGCTGCGGTCAGGATCTCGGCGGCGCGCTGGCGGCTGCGTTTGACGATCTCCTGCTCGCTGACCAGGGCGCCGGCGCGCTCCTCGGCTTTCTGGATGATGGTCTCGGATTCCACCTGGGCGTTTTTCATGATCTGCTCGCGGTCGTTCACGATTTTTTTGCTTTCGCGGATCTCGTCAGGCAGGTTGTTGCGCACTTCGTCGATGATGTCCCGCATGCGGTCCACATCCACCACGCGCTTGGCGGGGGCAAAGGGCACAGCCGTACCGGCTTCCAGCGTTTCTTCCATCAGATCGAGCAATTCTTCTACGTTCATGCCTGTTCCTCTTTCTCGTAACGGCTCACCATGATCTTGCCGTAATAGTATTGTTTGGCCAGCACCAGCGTCCCGGCGCGTTCGGGCAGGGCGGCTTCGCGCTCGCTCTCGGCCAGTACCACGCCGCCGGGGGCTACTTTGTCGGCCAGGGCGGGCAGTACCTCGTTTAAGGTATCGTAATGGAACGGCGGGTCCAGCAGCACCAGATCAAACGGGCCGCGGATGTTTGCCAGAAAAGGCAGAGCCTCCGCCTGGCGGATGTCGCTTTGGCGGTCAACGCCCGCCGTTTTACAGTTAGCCTTTACGATGGCCAGTGCATCCGACGAACGGTCGACAAAAATGCAGCTTTTTGCCCCGCGGGACAACGCCTCGATGCCCAGCTGGCCGCTGCCTGCAAACAGGTCCAGCACACGGGCGCCGGGCACCAGAAACTGCACGCTGGAGAACATGGCCTCCTTAACACGGTTGATAGTCGGGCGGGTGACATCCTCGCCCGGCAATGCCTGCAGGTTTTTACCCCGGGCGGTACCGGCAATTACACGCATGGTCATGCTCCCCTTTTCTAAGTCGTTCTGTTTTACCAGCTTTATTATGAGGCCTGCCCGCCCCAATGTCAAGGCGGAATATGTAAAATAATTATGCACACAAAGTTGTTAAACGCAGCACAATTGCAGCTGGTATTGTTATCCAGCGCACAATTTGCGTGTTCGGTGTTATTTGCGGCACAATTTAAAAGTATGTGCAGTATAGAACAACCGCTCCGACCGTACATACCGTACCCTACTATATCAATCGTTCATACCGTACTAATCGTTGCAACCGTTGATACCGTTGGAACCGTTGGAACCGTTGGTGTAATAAGAATCGACTGTATATAGTGTAGTATAGAATGGCTGCTTACAGCAATGTTTGTGCCCGCAGGGGTGGATTCTGTAGCTATATCCGCGCAGCAATTGCCATGTGCATACGGGCGGATAGGGGATGTGATGCTGCATGTTAGTATATGATAAGCCAAGTCCACACGTACAGGGTGGCATATATTGTATAATATATATATACGAGTCAACATATTTATGACCAACGGTATCAACGGTTCCAACGGTTGCAACGATTAAAACGGTTGGTACGGATTGTACGGTTGGAACGGTTGTTTTATATGTCCAAAAGCAAAAGCGCAGATACCTAAGTACCTGCGCTTTGTTTCAGAGAGCGGCTGATGGGAGTCGAACCCACGTCCTCAGCTTGGAAGGCTGATGTACTAGCCGTTGTACGACAGCCGCATCACACATACGATATTATACCCGCATGTGTGGGGCTTTGTCAAGTGGTTTTACAGCTTTACCAGCTCATCTTTCAGGATTTTCAGCTCTTTTTGCAGGGCGTCGCAGGCCTTGCCGTAGTTCTGGTAGTCCTGCATCTGCTGCATCACGCTGTCGTCCTCGGCGGTGAGATAGCCGCTGGAAAGCGACGCTGTGTAGCTGAATTTCTTCTGTGTACCGTTAAAATCGATGACCATGAACTGGCCCTCGCCGGGCAGTACGGTGCCGGCACCAAACATTTTATGCACGATGCGGCAGCCGGTCAGGTCGGGCAGAGCCACCGGGGCGGCCTGCAATTCCTGCAGTTCCTGCTCTTTCTCGGCAATTTGCAGGCAAAGCTCGGCGCGGGTCTGCTTTTCTTTCACGGCCTTGGCGCGTTCCTTGGCCGTGGCATTGCGGGAGAAGCCCTTGGGGTAATACCCGCGCTGATAGGCCGCATGCAGGATGTCGTAGGCCAGCAGGTGCAGCCGGTCGTTGATGCCGCCCAGATGGGTGCGCAGACGCTCCTTATGCTGGGCGATGAGGTCGGGGTAATCGGCCAGGGCGGTGACCAGATCCTCGCACATGGCGTAGTAGGCTGCCAGGTCCAGGCTGGCGCCGTTGCCGAACTCCGCCGGGTACTCCATAAAGTCAGCCCAGGCCTTGGCCTCGGCGGGGATGTAGAAGAAGTTTTCCTCTGGCATCCACAGGTTGAGGAAGTAGACCGCATGGGCCGGGGTCATGGTGTATTTGTTCATCCGGGGGAAGCAGCGGCGGAAACGGCCGGTGATCTGGTCGGCAAACATCTCGGCGCGGCCGCGGCGTTTTTTCAGGTCGTCGTCCTCGTCGTTATACAGCCAGCGGAAGCACTCCCGCACCAGCTCGACCTCGCTGTCGCGCATCATCAGCAGCTTTAAGCCCGCCACCGGCTGCACCGCCGGGGTGTCCAGCTGGTCCGCCGCCCCCTGCATGGCACGGGCAAACATGGCCGGAAAATCGGACGCTTCGATGTCCCACTCGGCACCGAAAGTATCAATGGCCTGCCAGAGGCTCCCCTCGCCGCTCGTTTGAGAAAGAGAAAGCTCTGCAAAATCATGGATGTATTGAGCCAAAATCGTGTTCAGGTTCTCGCTATTCAACAAAATTCCTCCCGTAAAGGCAACACCGCACGATTCCCGCCCTGCGGGCTTAAGCACCGCTCCGGCAGCTGCAAAGCACAATCTGCGTTGCAAAAATGCTCGAGAATACACAAAGTATTCTCTGTGCTTTTTGCTTAGCAGCTTGCACTTTTCGCTTGCCGTATCGGCACTTAGAATCATGTGGTGTTGCCCTAAATTCGCAAGCCTTCCTATTATAAATAAGGTGGGGGCCGTTCGTCAAGGTCAAATCGCATAAAAGCCTCCCACTGCGAGGGAGTGGCCGCCAATAAAATACGCCCTTTCCTCTGCATAGGGGAAAGGGCGTGTATAGCTATCTGTTACAAGCTCGAATATCCAAAGCTGTTCACCAGGGCGTCGATCTTTTTGCCCTCCTTGCACCAGGGGCAGCTGTGGGCATCATAGCTCTGGTAGTCGGGCAGGTCGTGGGGGTCAAAGATGCTGGCCACGGGATACCCGGCGCACTCGTCCACCGTGGCAAAGATAGCGGTCACACCGGCAGGCTCGCCGCCGTAATACCGGACGGCCTCCACCGCGCCCTGCACGGTGTAGCCGGTGGTGACAGATGCCGCCAGCACCAGCACGTGCTTGTCCTGGATCATGGGGGCGGTGTTTTCGCGGAAGATCAGCTGGCTGCCGGTGGTATGCTCCGGTGTGACGACGTAGATGGTCTGGTGGGCGTTCATATTGCTGTAGCCCGCCTTGGTCAGCTCGCTGCCCATGCAGGCGCCGATGACCTCGGTGCCGTCCAGACAGAGGATGGTGTCGATAATGGTGGTGCCGCGGTAGCCGCGTACCAGTTCCTGGGCAGCAGCGCGGGCCTCGGATAAGCGGAACTTCGTGAGGGTGACATCAATGTAATAGTTGATGTGGCTGTGGCTGGTGGCATAGTGGCCCTTGCTGACGCGCAGCTGCAGGTTGGGCTTGCCGGTGGGCAGTTTAACAAGATTCATCGCCATAAGATTTTCCCTCCGTCCGGGCGCGCCTGATGGGCGCTGCCCTGTACTTTTATTGTTCTATTGTACAATTTTTTGAGCACAATTACAATAAACGCATTAGCCAAAATGCGCGCCGCGTTTTTGGGCAGTTTTCTTTACACATCGCCGCAAAAATGCTATAATAAGGGTTACTTTAAAGTGGGGAGGTTTGCGGCATGCCTTATAAACTGGCAGAGTATCACGGCGACACCTTAGCTGTACCGCAGCTGGTGGTTTCGCACCTGACGCAGACGGACGGCGATACCATTCGTGCAGCGCTGTACCTGTTGCAGACCGGTGACACCGACCCCCGCACCATGGCCCGCGCCCTGGGCCTGTCCAGCGTGGAGGCTGCCAAACGTGCCCTGCAATACTGGGCCGGTGCCGGTCTGCTGGTCTACGACCGCGGCGGCGCACCCATCCCGGAGCCGGAGAAGCCCCAGAAGATCGACCTGGCCAACCTGAACGACCCCTACGTGGCCGTGCTGTGCGAGGAAGCCCAGACCGCCTTTGGCAAGGCCCTGAGCCGCAGCGAGATGCAGCGTTTGGTCGGCTTGTACCTGACCGACGGCTGGCAGCCCGACGTGATTTTGCTCTGCTGTGCCGAGGTTGCCCGCCAGGGACGGCGCACCATCGCCGCCGTTGCGCGGGAACTCATCCGCTGGCGGGAGGCCGGCGTGGAGACCGGCGAGGATGCCGAGCGCTACCTGCGCCGCTGCAAGCAGCGCGAGCAGTGGTGTGCCGAAGCCGCAGAGCAGTTTGGCATTGCCGCCGACGCCCTGACCCGCTGGGAGCGCAGCGCCATCGCCCGCTGGCACGAGGAATGGGGCATTGGCCGCGAGATGATCGAAGAAGCGCTGCTGCGGGCAGGCAACAAGACCACCATCCGCTATGTGGACGGCATCCTGCGGGCCTGGCGCGCCCAGGGCATCACGACGGTGTCGGCCGCCCGCGGGCAGGGGCAGCTTTCCGGCAGCAACATCTTGGCTACCCAGCGCCCCGCGCCCCAGCAGCCTGCCGCTGCCAGCGCCCAGCAACCCCTGTCCAGCCGCGACTGGATGGCTATGTTTGACGAGGAGGGCTAACCCATGCGCACCAAAGACGAACTGTTCCGCGCTGCCCAGCGGGAGATCGCAGCCCGGCGGCAACATGCCGTCATGCAGGCCGAGACCGCTCGCCGCGCCGCCTACGCCGCCAACCCGGCGCTTTCTGCTGCCGATGATGCCAAGATGCGGGCAGGGCTTTCGTTAGCCCGCACCGCCGCTTTGGGCGGCGATATGGACACCGCCCGTGCAGCCTTAGAGGCCGCCGACAAGGCCGCTGCCGAGGCCGCCCAGGCCGCCGGTTTCAGCGAGGAAGCCTTTGCCCCCAAGTTCCGCTGCCCACTGTGCCAGGACACCGGCATGCGGGGCGGTGTGCCCTGCAGCTGTGTGGCCGACGTGGCCCGCCGCCTGCGCCGGGAGGAGATCAACGCCGCCAGCCCGCTGGGGCTGTGCCAGTTCAGCACCTTTGACGTGAACCGCTACCCGGACACGCTGGTGCCGGAGTTTGGCGTGACTGCCCGCGCTTACATGACCAAGCTGCTGGAATTGAGCAAAAACTACGCTGCTAAGTTTAATAGCAAAAGCAAGAACCTGCTGTTTATGGGCCGCAGCGGCCTGGGCAAGACCCACTTGGCGCTGGCCATTGCTGACGCCGTGCTGGAGGGCGGCCATGACGTGCTGTACACCAGTTCCGCCGCGCTGGCTGCCCGGCTGGGCCGCGAGCACTTCGACTACAACAGCGGCGACGAGTGGCTGACCGCCTGCCAGGAAGCCGACCTGCTGATTATGGATGACCTGGGCACCGAGTACATCACCCCGCTGACCATCAGCGTGCTGTATGAGCTGATCAATACCCGCATGCTGACCGAGCGCCCCACCATTTACACCACCAACATCACCGACCAAAGCGTTTTTGCCGCCCGCTACACCGAAAAAGTAGCCAGCCGCATGCTGGGCGGATGCAAGATGTTCATGTTTATGGGGGATGACCAGCGGATGAAGCAGGGATAGTTCTGCAGTATATATCAATACACAAACAAAAGGGACTTTCCGTCATAGAAAGTCCCTTTCATTTTGTTTTATTCCGCCTGGCTATCTCCGCTGTCCGTTTCTTCCTCGGAGCTGGCGGTGGAGGCTACCAGCGTATCATCCCGTTCCCCGGCGATGAACACATTCACGATGGTCTTACCGGCATCAAACTTGGTCCCGGCCACCACGTCGGTCTTGGCCACGCAGCCCTCGGCGAAGGTGCCGTCATTCTCAACGACCTGCATGCGGTACTGGATGCCGCGCTCGTCCAGCTGCTTAATGGCGTTGGCCTGGGTAAAGCCCAGGATGTCGGGCATTTCCACCAGGTTCGGCCCCTTGCTTACCACCAGCCGGATGATCTGGTTTTCCTCGGTCTTCAGCGTGCCCGCCAGCGGATCCTGGCTGATGACGACGCCCTGAGCGACCTCAGAGGAGTTCTGCTCGGTCATTACGATGCGGTAGCCCGCGTAGAGGTCGCTGTCCTTGATCTCGGTCAGGTAGCGCTTGCCCACCAGGTCGGGGATGGTCTCGATCTCCTCGTAGCTGGAGGCCCCCTCCTCGCTGTTCTCGGCAGGCGTGGGGATGGGGGTCGGCTTGTCATCGCTGCGGCCGCCCAGCAGGCTCCAGAACAGCAGCACCGCCAAAATAAAGATGACCACCAGCGACACTGCCATAATTTTGCGGGTGCTGATCTGGTTGTCGCCCCGCTCAAACATGGCGTTGGCCACGTTGGGGTCGGTCAGGGCGCTCATCAGTTCGGGCACCGTCTGCATCCGGCGCGCCGGGTCCAGCCGCAGGGCACAGGCCAACACCTGAGAGAACCAGGTCGGCACGCCCGCCTCGAGGCTGTGGGCGGATTCCAAACTGTCCCGCACTTTGCGCTGGGGCGCGGCAACAGGCGTCTGCCCCGTGACCATCTTATAGCAGACTGCTGCCAGCGCATACACGTCGGTGTAGCGGCCGCTGAACTCGGCAGCCGAGTACTGTTCCGGCGCGGCATAGCCGGGATAGAGCTGGCTTTTCAGCTCACTGCCGCCGGTGCGCAGTGCCAGCGTGCCGTAGCCGGTCAGCCGGGCGGTGCCGTCGATGGGCAGCAAAATGTTATCCGGGCAGATGCCGCGATGGATCAGGCCGGATTTGTGCAGCAGCGCCACCCCCTCCATCACCGGCTGCAGCAGGGTGCGGGCCTCGGCGGGGGTCAGTGTACGGCTGCGCAGGCTGAGATAATGCGTCAGGGTCATGCCCTTTTCGCTTTCCTCCACAGCGTAGACGGTGTTGTTTTCCTCCATCACGTCCAGGATGGTGTTCAGGCCGGTGGCCGGGGTAAGGTTATGCAGATCGTCGTACAGATCCTTAAAGTCCATCCGGCTGGTCTTGAACAGCACTTCTTTCCCCTCTTTGGGCATCAGCGCTCCCTCGGGGCTGCGGCCGTTGCAAAGGGTAACGGGGAAATACTCTTTGATGAGGACGAACTTCTTCTCCTCGTTCAAAATGCCGCGGTAAGCCAGGCCATCACCGTCGGCGCTCAAATAGGTGCCGATGGTGTACCTGCCCGCCAGCTGGGTGCCCAGCGGCAGGGCGCCCTCCGGGTTGCGGTTCTCCAGCGAGCGCCCGCAGTGGGGGCAGTTTCCCTCGTAACGGCCCCGCAGGGGCTGCAGGCAGTGTGGGCAAAGCGGTTCCGACATGGGGTCGCCTCCTTTTCAGCGTAGCTGCATTAAAAAGAAAAGAGAGCAAAGGGTCACTTCACTCTCTTCAGGGTCGTTTTTAGCGGTCGAGGTCTTCCTCGTTCTCCAGGCTGTGCCATGCGTTCTGGACATCGTCATCGTCGTCCAGGGCATCCAGCAGCTTGCCCATCTGCACCAGCTGGTCGGGATCGGTCAGGGTGGTGGTGGTGGAAGGCACCATGGCGACATCAGCGGAAACGAAGGTGTAGCCCTTCTTCTCGAGAGCCTCGCACACGGCGGTGAAGTTCTCGGGGCTGGTGACGACCTCGGCGGCGTCTTCGCCTGCATCGAAGTCGTCAGCACCGGCGTCCAGTGCGTCCATCATCAGCTGGTCGGGGTCCTTGTCCTCCAGGTCGACGACGATGACGCCCTTCTGGGTGAACATGAAGCTGACGCAGCCCATCTGGCCCAGATTGCCGCCGAACTTATCAAAGTAGTGGCGCATATTGGCAGCGGTACGGTTGCGGTTGTCGGTCAGGGTCTCGACCATGACAGCGATGCCGCCGGGGCCGTAGCCCTCGTAGGTCATTGCTTCGTACTCGGTCTTGTCGCCGCCCTCGGCGCGCTTGATGATACGCTGGATGTTATCGTTGGGCACGCTGTTGGCCTTAGCCTTGGCGATCAGAGCCGCCAGCTTGGAGTTGGAAGCGGGGTTGCCGCCGCCTTCCTTAACGGCAACGGCGATCTCGCGGCCGATTTTGGTAAAGACTTTAGCGCGGGCGCCGTCGGTCTTTTCCTTTTTACGCTTGATATTGTTCCATTTGCTATGTCCAGACATGGATACGTTCCCCCTAAGTTTGTATTCACTCGGCGCCCTTGCCGGGCCATCCGATGAGGCAGCGCCGCATGACCCGGCGTTACCGATATTACCAATAAGATATTATAGCACACCCCTGCGTGCTTTTCAAGCCCTTATTGCAGGCTGCGCAGGCCTTTGGGGTAGTGGTTTTTGATGCGCCCGCCGCTGGCCTTGCCCCCGCCCAGCGGAAAGCCATCCACCAGCACCGCGCACCAGCCGTTTTGTGCCGTTGCGGCGTTGATTTCCTCGCCTCGCAGCCAGGCGGCTGTGCGGGGGTCGTCCAGCGTCAGTTCCTCGCGGTTCGTGCACCGGGCACCGTAGGCCATAAACAGCGCATGGGCAGGCTGGAACCGCTTTTTCAGCACAGAGCCCGCCAGCACGCCGCCGCGCACGATGCGCAGCTTGGAAAGGTTCAGCAGCTCACTGCCCGGCACCGGCAGCAGCAGCCAATCCCCTGCCGTCGTCAGCGGGCGGTCAGCCAAAAACGGGAAAGTTGTTTTGACAAAATCCAGCCATTCGGGCGGCGTCTTGGCCGGTTTTCCGGGCTTCACGCGCACCTGGACCGGGGCTTCGGCGTCGGGGCTTTTCTTCAGCTTGGCCATAAAGTGCCCCTCTCCCCCATCGGCAGGCCAGATGCGGCGGCAGCGGGTGATGTCGGTGCAGCCGGGGGCACGGTTTTCCTCTCCGGGGCGGCCGAAGCCGCAGGCATTCAGGTCACAGAGGGTAAACTCCGGGTGGCGGGCCAGGAAGGCCGCTATCTGGGCCTCGTCCTCCTGCGGGGCAAAGGTGCAGGTGGAGTAGACCAGCACCCCGCCCGGGGCCAGCATTACGGCGGCATTTTCCAGAATTTCCGCGCCCAGTGCGGCACAGTGTTCCACCAAGGCGTTATTATGCTGGGTCGCAGCCACCGGCTCCTTGCGGAACATGCCCTCGCCGGAGCAGGGCGCATCCACCAGCACGCGGTCAAACACGCCGGGTAATGCCTTGGCCAGGTTGGCTGTGTCCTCATTGGTGATGACGGCGTTGGTCACACCCATGCGTTCCAGATTTTGGCGCAGGATCTCGGCACGGGCAGCCACAAACTCGTTGGCCAACAGCAAGCCCTGCCCCTGCAAAGCCTCCGCCAGCTGGCTGGTCTTGCCGCCCGGGGCGGCGCAAAGGTCCGCCACCTTCATGCCGGGGTGTACATCCAGCAGCGCAGCCGGGGCCGAAGCGCTGGGCTCCTGGGCATAGAACACCCCCGCGTGGTGCCAGGGATGGCGGCCGGGCTTAAAGTCCGGCGCGGTGGTAAAGGCCGTGGGGCAGAACGGCGACAGCGCAGCGGCGAAATCCGCATGGGCGGCGAACCACTCCGGCGTGCAGCGCAGACCGTTGACCGTTACCCCGCGGGCAGGCTGCGGCGTGGCGTAGGCGTACAGCTCCGCAAAGCGCGGGCCCAGCAGTGCTTGCTCCCGCGCGGTAAAATCAGCAGGAAATTGCATACGTTTCCCCTTTGCATAAAAAAGCCATGGGCGGGCAAACTACCTTTGCGGCCAGAACCGCAGATCGCTTTTTACTTGCGAACTTCAGAAAGGAGTCAACCACCTATGGCAAAGAATCAGACAAACAATACGACCAACCGCTCTACCCAGAAAACGACCAACCGTACCCAGCAGAAGACCACGAACCGCACCACCAATACCACCAATACCACCGACAGCAAAAACAGCAAGTGAGGCGGGCCGCGCCGTGATGGCGCGGGTACATAAAGTGGCTCTGCCGTGTTATAGGCAGGGGGCGATACTTGCATCGCCCCGCAAGACAGCGGCGGCCTAACGGGCCGATGACGAGCATCGGCCCCTACGGAAAGGGTATCCGCTTTATTCCGGCTGGTACCCTTCCCATAGGGCATCGAACAATTCCTGGATGCGGTCGTTGTGGCCCTGCAGGTAAAGCCAGCCCAGCAGACACTCAAAACCCGTAGAGGCGCGGTACTCCTGCACGGTGGCGTGCTTGGCCACCGTGGCCTTGCTGGCGTTTTTGCCCCGGCGCAGCACGGCGGCCTCGGCATCGGTCAGCATCGGCTCAATCACCGCCAGCTCCAGATTCTGGGCGTGGGCGCTGACGTAATGGGTGGCTACTGTGTGCAGCCGGTTGGGCTGCAGACGGGTGGTGCCCACCAGGCGGGCGCGAACCAGCAGTTCCAGCACCGCATCGCCCACAAAGGCCAGCGCCAGCGGGGACATCTCGTGGATGTCCACTTCAGATTTTGTTTCAAACAGCATATTCTATCCGCACTACTTTAGTACAAGTAGTCAAACTCATATTCACCAATCTTGATGGTGTCCTCTTCCTCAACGCCCTGGGCCACCAGCTCGTCCAGGATGCCGGAGTCACCCAGCTGTGTCTGGAAGTACTGCAGGCTCTCGTAGTCCTCGACGTTGGTGCCAGCCAGGATGCGCTCCAGCCAGGGGGCATCCACGGTAAACTCGTGATCGCCGGTGCGGGTCACGGTGAAGGGGCGGGTCGGCATGGCGCTCTTGTCCGGGCGCTTGTACTCAGCCTCGTAAACCTTGACCGGGGGCAGATCCTTCAGGCGGCTGTAGACCAGTGCGGGCAGGTTGTCCACGCCCTGGCGGGTGGCGGCGGAGATGGGCAGGAAGGTCAGACCCTTAGCCTCGATATAGTTCTTGAACTCCTCCACCTGTTCCGGGGTGGCAATGTCGCACTTGTTGCCCAGCACGATCTGCGGGCGGTCGGCCAGCTCGGCGCTGAAACCGGCCAGTTCGTGGTTGATCTGCTCAAAGTCCGCCTTGGGGTCGCGGCCCTCGCAGCCGGAAACATCCACCACGTGCAGCAGCAGACGGCAGCGCTCAACATGGCGCAGGAAGTCGTGGCCCAGGCCAACGCCCTCGGCAGCGCCTTCGATCAGGCCGGGAATATCGGCGCAGACAAAGCTCTGCTCCGGGCCGACGCGCACCACGCCCAGCACGGGGGTCAGGGTGGTGAAATGATAGTTGGCGATCTTGGGACGGGCGGCCGAGATGATGCTGATGAGGGTGGACTTGCCCACATTGGGGAAGCCGATCAGGCCCACATCCGCGATGACCTTCAGCTCCAGCTGCAGGTGCATATCCTCGCCGGGCAGGCCGGGCTTGGCAAACTTGGGGATCTGGCGGGTGGGGGTGGCAAAATGGCTATTGCCCCAGCCGCCGCGGCCGCCGCGGGCGACCACCACCGGCTCGGAACCGGAAAGGTCAGCCACGACCAGGCCGGTCTCGGCTTCTTTCAGCACAGTGCCGCGGGGCACGCGGATGACCAGGTCATCGGCGTCGGCGCCGCTCTGGCGCTTGGCGCGGCCGTTTTCGCCGTCGGCTGCGGTGTACTTACGCTTGTAGCGGAAGTCCATCAGGGTGGAGAGGTTGTCGTCGGCGACAAAAATGATGTCACCGCCGCGACCGCCGTCGCCGCCGTCCGGGCCGCCAGCCGCCACGAATTTTTCGCGGTGGAAGGTCACCGCGCCGTCGCCGCCCTTGCCGGCATGCAGCCAGATGGTCGCGGTATCAATAAAATTACTGGTTGCCATGTGTTACCTCGTTAAAAAATAGCCAGTTACAAAAAACGAGCGAGCCGAAATGGCCCGCCCGAACGGTTCTTTTACTGCTTGACCGTGCAGCGCTTGCGGTCACGGCCAACGCGCTCGAAGTGAACGCGACCATCGACCAGAGCGAACAGGGTGTCATCGCTGCCGATGCCGACGCCCTCACCCGGATGGATGTGGGTGCCGCGCTGACGGACCAGGATGTTGCCGGCCAGAACGAACTGACCGTCGCCGCGCTTGACGCCGAGGCGCTTGGACTCGGAATCACGACCGTTCTTGGTAGAACCTACGCCTTTTTTATGTGCCATTGTGATTTACCTCCTTAGCCGTTGATCGCGGTGATTTCCACCTTGGTGTAGGGCTGACGATGACCCTTGCGGACCATGCTGCCCTTCTTGGGACGATAGGTCAGGATGTTGAGCTTCTTGCCCTTGCCGTTCTTGACGACCTTGGCCACAACGGTAGCGCCCTCAACAACGGGAGCGCCGACCTTGACAGAGCCCTCCTCGCCAACGGCGAGAACCTGATCGAAGGTGACTTCGGTATCAGCCTCAGCGTTCAGCTTCTCGACGTAAACGACGTCGCCGACCTTAACGCTGTACTGCTTGCCACCGGTTTTGATAACTGCGTACATGTGGATAACCTCTTTCAATAAGTCTCGCTGGACAGTAGGGCGTTGCACCTATAAAAGCACACACTTGTAGAGCCCATACCAAGCGGCTCTAGTATAATACCATAGCCTTGCTGGCTTGTCAAGGCTTTTTGGGCGATTTTACAGCAAATTCTTCGAGATCAAAGGGTCTTGCCGCTCTGGCGGGCGGCGGCCTCCACGGTGTTCAGCATCAGCATGGCGCGGGTCATGGGGCCAACGCCGCCGGGCACCGGGGTGATGTAACCGGCCTTCTCGCCGGCCTCGGCAAAATTGACGTCGCCGTGCAGCTTGCCGTCAGCGCCGCGGTTGATGCCCACGTCGATGACGACAGCGCCGGGCTTGACCATATCGCCGGTGACAAAGCCCTCGCGGCCCACGGCGGCCACCAAAATATCGGCGGCAGCGCAGACCTCTTTCAGGTTCTTGGTCTTGGAGTGGCAGATGGTGACGGTGGCGTTCTTGGCCAGCAGCAGCAGCGCGGCGGGCTTGCCCACGATGTTGGAGCGGCCGATGACCACGGCATTTTTACCGGCGATCTCGGTGCCGGTGGACTCGATCATGCGGATGCAGCCCGCCGGGGTGCAGGGCAGATAGCAAGGCTCGCCGATCTGCATGCGGCCCACGTTGATGGGCGAGAAACCGTCCACATCCTTCTCCGGCGGGATGGCGTCGATGACGGCCTTCTCGTCGATCTGCTCCGGCAGGGGCAGCTGGACCAGGATACCGTGTACGGCGGGGTCGTCGGCCAGCTTCTTCACCTCGGCCAGCAGGGTCTCCTGCGTGGTATCGGCGGGCAGATTGATGCTGCGGCTCTCGATGCCGCACTGGGCACAATCGTTGATCTTGCCGCGCACATACACCTGGCTGGCGGGGTTTTCGCCCACCAGAATGACCGCCAGGCAGGGGTTGACGCCCTGGGCTTTCAGTGCGGTGACCTTCTCGGCGGCCTCGGCCTTGGCGGCGGCGGCCAATGCCTTACCGTCAATAATACTTGCTCCCATGATAGTTCCCTCTTTCAAATGTATTTTTTTGTCCTTGCGGGCAAAACGGTGTCGGGTCTTACACCATGCAGTATCTATCGCCATACTGCGGGGCGGCGGTGTTACTTTTCTTCCGGGGCAGTTTTTTCTGCCTGGGTCTCAGCGGCGGGTTCTGCTTCCGGGTCTGCCGGGGCTTCTTCGGCCGGTTCGGTTTTCCGCTGTTCTTCCGGCTCTGCCGGAGCTTCGGCTTCAACCGCTGCATTTTCTGTAGGCTTCGGTGCTTCGGTCGTTTTCGGTGCAGGGTCTTCCAATTCCTCGATTTCCGGGGCGTCCAGATCCAGGTCCTTTAAGCGGCGGTTCATCTCATCGGTGGCTTTTACAAAGTCGGCGTGGGGGGCATTAGCAGGCAGGGTGTCCGGGGTAAAGCGGTCCCCTGCTTCGGCCTGCTTCTTGATGTCACTGACCGCCAGCGTGACTTGCAGCTGTTTGCCTTTGGCGTTGCGCAGGCCGATGATAAGCAGCATGGCGGCTACAATGACAGAGCCGATGGCCACCAGCTGGCTGGCGCGCAGGCCGGTATTGCCAACGAGCAGCGAGTCGGTGCGCAGACCTTCGATCCAGCTGCGGCCCAGGCCGTACCAGATGATATAGGACAGGAAGATCTGCCCGTTGAACTTGCGGCGCTTGACAAGGCTTGCCAGGATGACAAAGCCTGCCAGGCACCAGATGCTTTCATACAGGAAAGTCGGATGCACCGGAGCGGTGGGGTCGACAGCCATACCGGCGGGCAGTGTGACCTGCACCGACTTCAAGTAGGCTTCCGTTCCCTCGCTGTACATGCCCCAGGGCAGCGTAGTGTTCGTGCCGAAGGCCTCCTGGTTGACGAAGTTGCCCCAGCGGCCGATGCCCTGGCCGATGAGGAAGCCCAGCGAGACCAGGTCGAACAGCGGCAGCAGCGGGATCTTGCGCCACTTGGCGGCCAGCCCGCCGAACACGAACGCGCCGATGACCGCGCCGTAGATGGCAATGCCGCCTAAGCGGATGTCGATCATCTCCCAGATGCTATTATACTTAAACGGTGCCATGGCCACGTAGTAGATACGGGCGCAGACGATGGCCATAACGGTGCCGATGGCGATAACATCCACCAGACGGTCCGAGTCGATGCCGAAATCCACGGCATTGCGGAAGGCATACAGCAGGGCCAGCATCATGCCGGCGGCGATGATGACGCCGTACCAGTAGATGTTGAACCCGCCGATGGACAGGGCCACGCGGTTGACGGTCAGGGCCAGCCCCAGGCCGGGGAATTGAACATGATAAGTCATTTTGTATATCTCCTTATAGGAGTATTTTTATTCAGCCGGGTCGATCTGCACGTAGGCGCGGTTTTCCTCCCGCAGGGCGGTGCGCAGCAGCTCGTTGGCATCGTCCACGGTCAGGGCGGCCAGCGCGGCGATTTCATCCGCCAGCGTGCGGCCCTTCAGGTAGGCGGCGGCAGCTTCCTCGGCGGCATCGTCGATGGCCTCCACATCACCCAGCAGGCCGCCGTACACCTGGTTTTTCACCAGTGTAAAGACCTCGGGTTCGATGCCCTCGGTACGCAGGCGCTCGATCTCGGCCTGCAACAGGTCCACGACCTCCCGCGGGGTGTCGCTCTCGCCGGTAAAGGCCACGGCACAGGCACCGCGCACCGCGATAAAGTCACCGGAGAACTCCGGGTTGACCATGGCGTTATCGTACAGTTTGCGGTAGAGCTTGGTCAACCCGCCAACGACCAGGTCGGACAGCATATCCAGCAGCAATTCCCGCTTGAGGTCGCCGGGCACGAGGGGTTCCTCTTTATAGGCCACGCCGAAGCAGGGCTTGGTGACCGGCATGGTGAAGTGGGCCTCCTTGTGGGCCAGCGGGCCGTTATCCGCCGGGATGTCCCACTCTACCTCATGGGCAGCGCGGGCGCGGTACAGGCCGTTGCGCTTGCAAGCTTCGACTGCCTGCTCCAGCGTAATTTTGCCCGCCACGGACAGCACCATATTGGACGGCGCGTAGAACCCCTTGGTGCAGTTGTAGAGCATCTGCGGGGTCAGGCCGGCAATGCTTTCCACCGTGCCGGCAATGTCGTCCCGCAGGGGGTGGTCGGCGTACAGGCAGCAGAACAACGCGTTGAGCAGCCGCCAATCGGGGCTGTCATCGTACATCTTGATCTCCTGCCCGATGATGCCCTGCTCTTTGGCGATGGTGGCCTTGGTGAACCAGGGCTTGCCCACCATACCTAACAGAATGTCGAGGTTTTCGTCGATCTTCTGGGTAGCCGAGAACAGGTAGCAGGTGCGGTCGTAGCTGGTAAAGGCATTGGCCGAAGCACCGGTCTTGGCGTAGAAGCTGAAGGAGTCGCCCTTGGGGGTCTCACACATTTTGTGCTCCAAGAAATGAGCCGTACCGGCAGGCAGTACAACTTCTTTACCGTCCAGCGTAAAGCTGCGGTGGATGGAACCAAAGGACGTGGCATAAATGGCATGCACACTGCTGTAACCCGGCATGGTGCGGCACAGCACGGTCAGGCCGCTGGGCAGCGTGGTACTCTGGCAGCCAACAGCGGCAGCGGCGCGGGCCTGTACCGCAGACAGATTTGCAAAATCAGACATCTTCGGCACCTCCCTTGCCCGCCGTACCGGGCTTTGCAGTCACGTCATAGCAGACCGAGTAGCTGTAGCTTTGCAGCGCCTGGCGCACCTCATCCAGGGTGACGGCGCCGGTCAGCACCTTACCGTACTCCGGCGGATAGAGCGGTTCGCCGCGGGTGATCTGGCCGTAGTACCAGCCTTCCAGCGCAGCCAGGCTGTCGCTCAGCGCGTCCATGCTGGAAAGCAGGCCGCGGCGGCAGTCGTCCATTTCCTCCTGGGTGATGGGGCCGTTCTTCAGGCCCTCCAATTCCGCCAGGATGGCGGCCTCGGCCTGCTGCTCCTTGCCCGGCTCAACGCCGGAATCGATCATCATCACGCCGGTGGAGCGCTGGGCGGCGGAACCGCAGTAGTAGCAAAGGGACTGCTTTTCGCGCACGTTGCGGAACAGACGGCTGGTGGCGGAACCGCCCAGCACACTCATGGCCACGCGCAGAATACTGACGCTGGGCGGGTCGGACTCGCCGCCGGTGGTGAACAGCATGCACAGCTTGGCCTGGGTCAGGCCGGGGACTTCTTCTTTAAAATGGCGCAGCGGGGTGCGGGGCATGGCCATAGGCAGCGCAAAGGGCTGCGGGTCGCGGCGGATGCTCTCCAGCTTGCGCAGCAGCAGGTCGGCCACGCGGGCTTCGTCCACGCCCTGCACCATCACATCGATGGACGCAGTGGAGAGGATGCGGTCATACTCGGCTTTCAGGCTGGCGGGGGTGACGTTGACCAGCTCGCCGGGGTAACCGCCCAGCTCGATGCCCGCCGGGGAATTGCCGAAGAATTTGCGACGGGCCTGGCGCACACAGTAGAGGCGCTTGGAGTTGAACTCTGCTTCCAGGCGGCGGGCCTGGGTCTCGGTCTCAATGCGCACGGCCTCGGGGTCGAAGATGCCGTCTACGAGGTAGGGGTCAAAGATGGTGCCGAACACAATGTCGGCGTAGGCGTCGGTAAGGTTCTCGCCCGCCAGTGCGTAGGTGTCCTTGATGCCGCAGATATCGGCGGACAGCACGCGGTCCGGCCCGGCACTGGAAAGATCCACGCCCAGGTCAGCGCCGTACAGTTCGGCCAAGCGGCGGGACAGGGCGGTCATATCGGGGCAGGCCGCATAGCCGCGCTCCAGCACCAGGGCCAGCACAGCGGCATCGGTGGCGGTCTCACGCTTCGCAGGGAAGCGCAGATGGATCGTGATGCGGCAGCGATTGAATTTAGCGGCGCTCATCGAAGTGATGAACACGCCGGGAGCAAGTTGTTTACGTTCCAAGTCCTTATTCCTTTCAAACAGCAAATAGATATTTGTATTATACCGCTTCAATGGGTAAAAGTAAATAAAAAACTTGCAGTTGGGTATGTGGAACGGTTATAATATAGGTATTCTGCTATCAGGAGGAACCATATGGAACGTTTTGCCGTTAAGGGCATTTTTGTAGATACCCCCACCCCGGATACCCTGCGGGTGCGGGATGGTTATATGCTGTGTGAGGATGGCCGCTGCGGAGCATTTCGTGAAGCAGCCCCAGCCGGTGTGCCGGTCTACGACCATAGTGGACAGATCATCACGCCGGGCTTTGTGGACCTGCACCTGCATGCGCCGCAGTACAGCTACTGCGGCACCGCCATGGATCTGGAACTGCTGGACTGGCTGCAGCAGTACACCTACCCCGAGGAATCCCACTACGCCGATGCCGACTATGCCCGCGCGGGCTACGGCTACTTTGTGCGGGACCTTACGCACAGCGCCACCACCCGCGCCTGCATCTTTGGCACGCTGCACACCGATGCCACGCTGGAACTGATGCACCAGCTGAAAGCCGCCGGGCTTTCGGCCTTTGTGGGCAAGCTGGGCATGGACCGCAACAGCCCGGACTTTTACCGGGAGCCCTCTCCTGCCGCCGGCCTGGCTGAGACCCGCCGCTGGCTGGACACCTGTGCCGACGAGCATATGCTGCACGACGGCCCGGTGCGCCCGATGATCACCCCGCGCTTTACCCCCAGTGCCAGCGACGAGTACATGAAGGGTCTGGGCGAGCTGGCCGCCGAGTATAAAGTACCTGCCCAGAGCCACCTCTCTGAGAACCCCAGCGAGATCGAATGGGTGGCCGCGCTGTGCCCCGGCACGAAATATTACGGCGAGAGTTACAGCCGCTACGGCCTGTTTGGCGGCGATGTGCCCACTGTGATGGCCCACTGCATCTACAGCGGCGAGGAAGAATGTGCCGCCATGAAAGCCAACCGCGTGATGATCGCCCACTGCCCCACCAGCAACGAGAACGTGATTGCCGGCATTGCCCCGGCGGCCAAGTATCTGCGGGGCGGCTGGCGCATCGGCCTGGGCAGCGATGTGGCAGGCGGCCACACGCTGGACCTGTTTGCCGTGATGGCTTCGGCTGTGCAGGTAAGCAAGCTGCGCTGGCGCTATGTGGACCAGAGCGAGGCCCCGCTGACGATGACCGAAGCGCTGTACCTGGCCACCGTGGGCGGCGGTGAATTCTGGCAGGACTTTGGCGAGCAGGTCGGCCTGTTTGAGCCGGGCTATGCCTTTGATGCACTGGTGCTGGATGACAGCCATCTTCGCAGCCTGCGCAGCTTTACCCCAGCGGAACGGCTGGAGCGGTATGCCTACCTGGGCAAAGGTGCTTTAAGTGCCAAGTTTGCCCAGGGCAAAAAGTTATTTTAATCTATACTAAAAGCCCCCATGCACAGTGCGGTGCATGGGGGCTTACCCTATCCCTCTATATTTACATGCAGAAAAAGCTTAGTTGATAAAAGCATCGTGGATGGCGGCGACGGCCTTGTCGGCGTCCTCCTCATCAATGATGACGCTGATCTTGATCTCACTGGTAGAGATCA
Source organism: uncultured Oscillospiraceae bacterium (assembly GCA_900539695.1). GTDB lineage: Bacteria > Bacillota > Clostridia > Oscillospirales > Ruminococcaceae > Gemmiger. The sequence goes on along the minus strand of UQDG01000001.1, from coordinate 34,366 downwards.
TCTTAATGTTGATGTTCTGGTTGAACAGTGCCTCGAACATGGTGGAAGCCACGCCGGAGTGGCTCTGCATGCCAGCACCCACGATGGAGACCTTGGCGCAGCCCTTATCGACGGTGATGTCGCCGCCGCCAATGCGGCCGGTAGCGTTCTTCAGGGCAGAGACAGCGCTCTCGGCATCGCCCAGGGGCACGGTGAAGCTCATGTCCTTGCGGCCGTCGCGGCCGGTGGTCTGCAGGATGATGTCAACGTTGATGTTCTTCTGGGCCAGCAGGCTGAAGATCTTGAAGGACATACCCGGCACATCGGGAACATCCTTGACGGTCAGAACGGCGACGTCGGTGTCCTTCGCCACGCCTTTAATGAGCATACCTTCCACTTTGGTTTCCTCCTTAACAACGGTGCCGGGCACCGGGTTGATGCTGGAGATGACCTCCAGCTCTACATTGTACTTTTTGGCCAACTCGACGCTGCGGTTGTTCAGCACTTGGGCCCCCAGGGAGGCCAGCTCGAGCATTTCGTCAAAGGTGATCTCTTTCAGCTTGGTGGCCTTGGGGATCTTGCGCGGATCGGCGGTGAAAACACCCTCGACGTCGGTAAAGATCTGGCAGCGGTCTGCATGCAGGGCAGCGGCCAGTGCCACGGCAGAGGTATCACTGCCGCCGCGGCCCAAGGTGGTGATGTCGTCAGAGCGGTTCAGGCCCTGGAACCCCGCCACAACGACCACGCGGTTGCGGGCCAGTTCGCTTTCGACACGCTCTGTGTCCAGGCGCTTGATGCGGGCCTTGGAGTAGGCGCGGTCGGTGTTGAAGCCGGCCTGCCAGCCCGTCAGGCTGATAGCGGAAACGCCCAGCTCCTGCAAAGCCATCGTCAGCAGCGAGATGGAGATCTCCTCGCCAGCCGCCAGCAGCATATCCATCTCACGATGGGACGGGTCCGAGGTGATCTCGGCCGCTTTGGCGATGAGGTCATCGGTGGTATCGCCTTGGGCGGAGACCACCACGACAACATCGTTGCCGGCGTTGCGCGTATTCATGACGATGCGCGCCACGTTGAAGATGCGGTCACGGTCTTTTACCGATGAGCCGCCGAATTTTTGCACGATCAATCCCATAGGATTCCTGTTCCTCCTCTATAGCAGCGTCAGCTTACCACTGCGCCGACGTTATCGGCCAGCAGCCGATGAACCGTAAAGTGATGCAGCGGGCCATCCGCCGCCAGTGTCGCCTCGGCACGGTCAAAGAACTCTGTATCATCTTTATGCACAACGGCCATGATGGTAGGCCCGGCGCCCGAAATATAGACAGCCAGTGCGCCCAGATCCTGGGCTAACTCAAACACCTCATCGCCGCCGGTGATGAGGGGCAGGCGGTACTGCTGGTGCAGCACATCCTTGGTAGCCACGCCCAGCAGCGCATAGTTGCCATCGCAGAAAGCGGCGGTAGCCAGCGCAGCGCGGGACAGGTTGTAGACCGCGTCCTTATGGCTGACCATGGCGGGCAGGGCGGCGCGGGCCTTGGACGTCAGCAAGCGGAAGTCCGGCACGAAGGCAGCAAAAGCCAGCTCGGTGTCGATTTCTTTTTTTACGCTGTAGATCTGGCCTTCATCGATCACACTGGTGACGAAGCCGCCCAGCATGGCCGGGGCCACGTTGTCGGGATGGCCTTCAATCGAGGTAGCCAGCGTCAACATCTGACGGCGGGTCAGTTTGTTGCCCAGCAGGGCGTTGGCACCCAGGATGCCGGCCACGATGCAGGCGGAGCTGGAGCCCAGGCCACGGGCCATCGGGATGGTGTTCTTCTGGGTGATGCGCAGCCCCTTCATCGGGATACCCAGCTGGTCGTACACCACACGGGCCGAGCGGTACACCAGGTTGTTGGAGCCGGTCGGGATGTGGGTGCCATCCACCGAAGTAATCTGGATGCGGTCGGCCTCCTCAAAAGTAAAAACGTTGTACATCGAAACTGCAAGGCCCAGCGAGTCAAAGCCTGCGCCCACATTGGCGCTGGTGGCCGGGACGGTAACAGTGATCATTTTCTGCTCTCCCCTTTTCCGCGCGGCTTATTCAGCCAGCTTCTTCATCGCCAGTTCCACCTTGCCGCCGAGGACTTCGATCTTTTTGCTGATCTCCTCGATCTGGGCGGCGGTGGCGGCATCGATCAGGTACGCGGCCTGACCATCGGCCTCAAACACCGTGTGGCCCGCACCGGCCACATTGGGCAGCAGGGCGGCGGACACACCGCTGACGCGGATATACCAGGGGTAGACGGCCTCGTCCTTCAGCTGGCCTTCCAGTTTGGGGGCCGGTTTCCAGAACAGGCTGTCGTGAATGTGTGCGCCCTCTTTCAGGGCGTCGATGACGTCGGCCACCACGGCGCTGGCAGTGGGCAGCTTGCCTGCACCCTTGCCGTAGAACACGACATCGCCCAGCATATCGCCTTTCATCAGTACGGCGTTGAACACATCGTCCACGTCGGCCAGCTGGTTGGCATTGGAAACCAGCATCGGCTCCACACCGGCGGCCATCTGGCCGTTCTCGCCCTCGTTATACCAGGCGATCAGCTTGATGGCGGAATCCAGCTTTTCGGCGGCCTGGATGTCGGCCACCGTGATGTCACGGATGCCGCGGGCCGGGATGTTATCGGGGTAAACATGATGACCGCAGGCCAGGCTGGCCAGGATGGCGATCTTGCGGCAGGCGTCACGGCCGTCCACGTCGTCGCCGGGGTCCTTCGTCTCGGCATAGCCAAGCTGCTGGGCGATCTTGAGGGCCTCATCAAAGCCCATGTTCTCACGCTTCATCTTGGTCAGCATAAAGTTGGTGGTGCCATTGACGATGCCCTGGATCTGGCTGATATGGTTGGCGGCCAGGCATTGGTGCATCGGGGTGATGATAGGCGTGCCGCCGCCAACGCTGGCCTCGAACAGGAAGGCCACGTTATGCTCCTTGGCCAGGGCCAGCAGTTCGGCACCGTAGGTAGCGACCATCTCCTTGTTGGAGGTGCAGACACTGCGGCCGCTTTCCAGGCACTGGCGGACATACGGGTAGGCAAACCTGGTGCCGCCGATGGTCTCCACCACGACCTTGACCTCGGGGTCAGCGAGGATGGTATCGATAGAGTTGGTAAACAGGGCGGCGTCCGGCGAGGAAGAGAAATCGCGGACGTCCAGGATGTATTTGACCTCCACCGGCTCGCCGGCGCGGCGGGCGATGGAGGCCGCATTGCGGCGGCAGACTTCCAGCACGCCGCTGCCGACGGTACCAAAGCCCATAATTGCAATTTTAGCCATGAGAAAATTCCCCTTTCGGTATTTCTTGCAGATAAGGCCACTTATGCGCCGCGGTGGATCTCCACCACGCAGGGCTGGCGGGACAGGCGGGTCAGCATCTCGTCCACCGTCATCTGCATGGTGCCGGTGCGCACGGTAACTTCCACCTGGGCCGCGCCGTTCTCCGGGCGGGACTGGGTGATGGTCACGATGGAGGCACCTGCCGCCGAAATGCCGGACAGCAGCCCCTGTAGGGCGCCCGTCTTATCCAGCAGCGTGGCCACCACGGTGATGGTCTCACGGCCGGTCTCGGCATCAAAGACGGTATCCTTATATTTATAGAAAGCACTGCGGGAAATACCAGCCTGACGGGCAGCTGCCGAAATGTTGGGCACTGCCCCCGAGGCTAAAAGTTCTTTGGCCTGCAATACCTTACCGAAAACTTCCGGCAGAACATCTGCATCGACCAACAGGAAACGACGTTCAGGCATCGTGTCCCCTCCTTGCGTACATTTGTGTTTCAACAGGATTTACTATAACACGGAAAGCACCGTTATGCAAGTCTTTTAGGGCAAATTTCCCGCATTTTCCCTGCAATTTATGCAGTTTGACGGTTTGCCCCTCCTTATCCACCGGTGTTTTTGTGTAAAGACAACTGTATTTGTTACGCAAACAAAAGTCCCCCAGCTGTTTGACAGCCAGGGGACATTGCGTTTAAGTGTTTTTGTTTTTACTCGGTGGGTTCGGTGGTGGTATCACCGGCCTGGGCACCCTCGGCCGCAGCCTGGGCCAAGGCGGCGAAAGGATCATTCTCAGACGAAGCATAGCTGCTGTCGGGCATGTTATCCTCGGTGTAGTAGCCGATAGCACCGCCGCCGGAGATGATGGCACCCGTGGAGGTATCGAAGTGCTTCTCCACGACATTTTCGCTGGTGGCAAACTCCTTGTAGGGCAGGTCTGCCTGCAGCTCTTCCATCATGTTCTTCCAGGCTTTCTGGATGGGCGTACCGTATTTACCGCCGCTGTACTGGGACATATCCTCCGGGCGGTCAAAGCCCCACCACAGGGCTGTGACGTAGTAGGGGGTCAGGGCAGCGAAGGTGTAATCCTTGTTGTTGCTGGTAGTACCTGTCTTGGCGACCGCGTCCATACCGCCTGCCTGGGGCACGCCGATACTGGAAGCCGTACCGCCGGTCTTCAGGACGTTGGCCAGCATACGGTTCATGATCTGCGCGGTCTCGGGGCTGATAGCCTGGGTGGTGTTGATATACTTGGTGTTATCCAGCACCGTGTTGCCCAGGTAATCTTCCACTTCGGTATAATAGTGCGGGCTGGTGAAGGTACCACCGTTGAAGATGGAGTAGGCACCGGCCAGCTGCACCACGGTCATGCCGCGGCTCTGGCCGCCCAGCACCAGAGGTGCCAGGTCCATATCGTTTTCGGCGCTGATATAGCTGCATTCCAGCGTATCATGCACGAAGTTGTACAGGTAATCCACGCCGACCATGTTGCCGACCCAGACAGCCACCGTGTTGTAGGACTGACGCAGGGCGTCATACACCAGCATGGGGTTGCCCTGGCCGCCGGCACCGCCGTAGTTGGTGGGCCAATCGCGCCAGATGTCACTGCGGGACTGGGCTGCAGCGGAGTACTTGTCCATATAAGAGTACTGCTCTTTCAGCACTTCCTTATCAGCAGCCGAATAGAACGGCGCGTCCAGAATCTGGGAAGAGTAGTTGATCAGGCCGTAATCCAGCGCCAGGCAGTAGGCGCCGATGGGCTTCATGGTAGAACCGGTCTGGTGCGGGATCGTGGCGCGGTTGGTGCCCAGGTCGTACTGCTTTTCGCCAATGCCGCCGCCGATGCCCAGAATGTTGCCGTTATAGTCCAGGATCGCAGCCGAAGCCTCGGTGCGGACTTTCTCGTACACGCAGAGGTAGACGGTGTCATCGTTGGGATAGTTCGGGTCGGTGGAGGTGCCTTTCTTCAGTTCAGTCTCGGCATCATCAGCGTAGACGGGGATGTCCTCGACGCCGTAGACAGCGTAGCCGTCCTTGGTGACGGGCAGGCCGGTGGCTTCGTCGTACTGCACATCGTCCCAACTGCTGGTATCCGCCGGGTAGTCGCGCAGGGCGACCGGCGCTTCGTGCCAGAGGGCCGGAATGGCGTCATCGGCGTTGTACAGTTCTTCCTCGATGACGCTCTGGACCTTGGGATCGACGGTGGAGTAGACGCGCAGGCCGCCGTTGAAGATCAGCGAGCTGGCTTCCTCGGCCGTGTAGTTGGCCTTCTCCTGCAGGTCGTTGAGCAGCTCATAGTAGAGTGCATCGGTGAAGTAGGAGTTGTTGGAGGTGCGGGTCACGTTCTCGGCACCGCCCTTGCTCTCCACCACCTTGATGGTCTCCGCCGTTGCGGAATTATACTCATCCTCGGTGATGTAGCCCTGGTTGTACATCTCATACAGCACGTGGTTGCGGCGCTTCATCAACTGTTCGGGGTTGGTGAAGGGGTTGTACTTGGTCGGGTTCTTGGTGATGGATGCGAGGATGGCGCACTCAGAGAGGGTCAGATCCTCGACATGCTTGCCAAAGTACTCGTTGGCGCCGGCCTCCATGCCGCAAACGATACCGGTCAGCGGGATGGTATTGAGGTAGGCTTCCAGAACGGTCTCTTTGCTGTACTTGTTGGACAGACCCAGAGCGCGGAAGATCTCACGCACCTTACGCATCTTGTCGGTCTCGTTATCGCCGGTCAGGTTTTTGATCAGCTGCTGTTCCAGCGTGGATGCACCCTGCTGGGAGCCGTACAGTGCATGGTCGGTAAACTCGTTCAGCGCGGCACCGATGGTACGCTTGATATTGATGCCGGGCTCGTTGTAGAAGTCCTTATCCTCGATAGCGATGACCGCGTGCTGGAGGTTCTCCGGCATGGCGGAAAGCTCGCGCCAGATACGGTTCTCGCCCTTGGTCAGGGTGGCGTACTCGTCGCCGTTTTTGTCGTAGACAATGGTGGTCTGTTTGTTTTTCTGGTTATCCAGGTCCAGTACATCGCCATCGTTTGCCGTGACCTGCACGATGTACATCGAGAGCAGGACGCCTCCTACGCTGGCCGCCATGACGCAGACGCAAAACAGGCAGCCGATAAAGCGGAAGAACGCCGCCACCGGGTGGTGCTTACGCTTCGGTTTCTTTTTGTTGGGTACCGGCTGCCCGGTGGCCCCTGCGGTAGATTTTACGCCATCGGTTGAAATGTGGCGCGGCTGTTTGGGTTCTATGGGAACCGCCTCCTTAATCACAGAATAAAGCAAAGCGTACAGCAAAAGCCGTCACACAGAATCGCATAATGCTATAGGATAGATTATAGCACAAACAGACAGAAAAAGTATACCCCCGCAGACAAAATTCACAACTTTTTGATTTTGTGGCGATACTGCGTCCATACTAGTGGAAAAGGAGCGTGAAACCATGGGAAATGCACAAAAATCAGCGAAATATTTGTACCTTTCGCTGCTGGGGGCGCTGGCAGTGCTTTGCATTGCGACGGGCATCTGGTGGTTTATCCGGGGCCAGCAGCGGGCCGAGCCGCAGTATCTGTTAAAAGACAACGGCGGCCATCCGGCGCTGTATACCATCGACGGCAGCGGCCCGCTGGCCCGGTACGATGAAATTTACACCCGCCTTTTGCCCGAAGGCGACGCTTTGGCTTTGCAGCAGGGCGTGCCCATTACCGACGAGCGCGAACTGCAGAAACGGCTGGAAGATTACGGCCTGTAAAGCGCGAAATTGCCTTGCACGGCGGGGTGTTTTATGGTATATTATAGGTAACTACCATATTAAAGGTAAAATAAAGGAGTACCCTATTATGACTGAACAGGAAATTTTGGCCGCTGTGCAGGATATTTTCCGCGATAATTTTGATGATGACACCCTGGAGATCACCCGCGCCACCTGCGCCGATGACATCGAGGATTGGGACAGCCTGGAGCAGATCAACCTGCTGACCGCTATCGAGAAGAAGTTCAACATCAAGTTCAAGCTCTCTGACGTGCGCGGGTTGAAGGATGTCGGTGATCTGCTGGATCTGGTTGCACGGATGGTGTAATTCACATCCTGTTTTGCAGCCCACGGGTGAGCAATGCCCGCCCCTACAAGCAGGTGCACACCTCAAAAAAATATTTTAGGCGGCCGGTGCCGCCTTTTTTTCGCAGCTTCACAGCTCACGAGGAGGATGTATGAATCACTATACCCTTGCCGAGATGGTGCCCGGTTTGAGTGAGGAATTCACCGTCACCGTCACCGCCGAAATGATGGATCAGTTCAAGGCCATTACCGGCGATGTCTCCCCCATCCACATCGATGCCGATTATGCCAAGGACCGCGGCTTTCCCGGCCGGGTGGTGTACGGCATGCTGGGGGCCAGCTTTTTCTCCACCCTGGCGGGCGTTTACCTGCCCGGCGAGCACTGCCTGCTGCATGGGGTCGAGTGCAAGTTTGCCAAGCCCATCTTCATCGGCGATACGCTGACCGTCAAGGGCACCGTGGAGCGTGTGAGCGAGATCGGCAGCGAGGCTGAGATCAAGGCTGTCATCACCAATCAGGACGGCAAGCGGGTCACCCGCGGCATCATCAAGGCCGGGCTTGCCAAGTAACTTTAACGATTTGTAAGGGAGGTTTTTCCCATGGCATATACTTACCTGATCACCGGCGCCACCAGCGATGTGGGCCGCACGCTGATCGAGCGGCTGCTGCACAATGCCCCGGCCGACACGCTGGTTCTGGCCCAGGGCTGCGGCGACCTGGCCAAAATGGCCGAGTTGTGCCGCAGGTATCCCGGCCAGCTGCGCACCTACGACGTAGATCTTTCCGACCGCGCCAAGGTGGACGCTTTTGTGGAGGTGCTGGCAGCGGACGCCCCGGCCCCGACCCACTTTATCCACCTGCCTGCTTTGCCGGTAGTCAATACCAAGTTCAAGGCTTTTGACCAGCGCCGGTTTGATCTGGATTTGGAGATCGAAGTCCACAGTGCCGTGCGCATCTGCAAAGCCGTGCTGCCTGCCATGGCCCGCGCCAAGTTTGGCCGCGTGCTGTTCATCCAGACCAGCTACACCATCGGCTGCCCGCCCAAAAACACTGCCGCTTATGTGATGGCCAAGAGCGCCATCGGCGGGCTGGTGAAGAGCCTGGCCGTGGAGTACGCCAAGTTCGGCATCACGGTCAACTGCGTGGCCCCCAGCATGATGGAGACCCATTTTCTGAAAGACACTCCCGACCTCATCGTGCAGGCGGCTGCCGAGGACAACCCCATGGGCCGCAACGCCACCCCAGCCGACGTGGTGCCCGCTATGGCGTTCCTGCTCTCGGATGAGGCAGGCTTCATTACCGGCGTAACGCTGCCGGTGACGGGAGGTTCGGCCATTGTCTGAGGTTATGTTCCGCCTGGCCCGTCTGGGCGAAGATCAGGCGATCATCGATTTTATCAACGCCAATTTTGATATGCGTCTGCCCCTCATCAACCGTCCGGAGCTGTATCACCACTATTATGCAGGCCGCGGCGGTATCCCGCAGTTTGCGGTGGCCGAGGATGACGGCAAGTACGTGAGCGCCGCCGGCTACATTTTGGCCAACACCAATCGCCGCCCCGATGTGTGGGTGAGCGTGTGGGTGGCCGTCAAAGGCCGCAACGGCGTAGGGCTGGAGCTGATGAACGCCCTGCCCGACCTGCTGCATGCCAACGTGCTGGCCTGCAACAACATCCGCCCCAACACCTGCACGTTCTACCAGTTTTTGGGGTGGAAGGCTGAGCGACTGCCCCACTATTACCGTCTGGGCCGCCGCAAGGATTACCAGCTGGCCAAACCGCTGCGGTACATACTGCCCCCGGTCCAGCGCGATTTAGGGCTGGAAAAAGTAGAGGACGCGGCTGACCTGATCCCGCTGGGGATGCCTGCCACGCCCCACACGCCGGTGAAGGATATCTGGTATCTGCGGCGGCGGTATTTCCGTTATCCTTACTTCCACTACGATGTCTGGGCCGCGCGGGGAAACGGCAAGCTGCTGGCCTACGTGGTGACCCGCACCGTAACCGCTGAGGAGACCGGCTGCGTGCCGGTGGTGCGGCTGGTGGACTTCATTGGCGAGGATGCTGTTCTGCCCCGACTGGGTGGTGCACTGGACGCCATACTGAACCGCGCAGGCGGCGAATATATGGACTGCTACAACGCCGGTATTCCCGCCGAAGTCTGGCAGGCCGCCGGTTTTACCGAGCGGCTGGAGGGCGACGGCAGCGTCATCCCCAACTATCTGACCCCTCCACTGCTGGAAAATACCGAGTATTACTACTTTACCAACAAGCCGGAAAACTTTGTACTGTTCAAGGCTGACGGCGACCAGGACCGCCCCAACCTGAAATAGCTTTATGCACCTCTCTTCCCTGCCCCGTTTTGGCGGCAGGGATTTTTTATTTGACTGCACATAAATAAAGCACAAAAAACAGCCCGCCCGGAAGCGAGAGAACTTCCGGGCGGGCTGCCTTAATGGGAGATATATTGAGATACGGAATTGTTTAATGCTTAGTCGTCATTGCTGACGCGGACGACGACCTTCATGTAGTTGCCGGGATTCTTCTCGATATCCACGATGGTATCGGGAGCCTCGTCCATGGTGACAGTCTTGGTCAGGATCTTCATCATATCGACCTTGCGGCTGTTGATGAGGTCCAGAGCCTCCTCAAATTCGCCAGCACTGGTGCGGGCACCGCGGATGTCGATTTCCTTCTTGGTGATGACATCGGTGGGCAGGCTGGTTTCCTTCTTGGGCCAGCCGGTCAGGGTGATGCGGCCAGCGTTGGAGACCAGGTCGAAGGTCTGGCGGATAGCAGGGTTGGCGCCGGAGCACTCCATGACCTGATGCGCCATCTCGCCGCCGGTGATTTCCTTGACGCGCTCAACGGGATCTTCCTTGCCGGAGTTGATGACATACTCGATGCCAAGGCTCTTGGCGAAGTCCAGGCGCTCCTGCACGAGGTCGAGCAGGATGGCGTGAGCACCGTAAGCCTGGGCAACCATACCGGCAACCAGGCCGATGGGGCCTGCACCGATGATAGCGCAGTACTCGCCGGCCTGCAGGCCGCCGCGATGGATGCCGTGCAGGCTGATGGTCAGGGGTTCGGCCATAGCGGCCTGCTCCCAGCTCATGCCCTCGGGGATCTTGATGAGCATATCAGCGGGGTGGCAGTAGTACTCAGCCATGCCGCCGTCTACATGCACACCCAGAACCTTCAGGTCGGTGCAGCAGTTGGTACGGCCGATGCGGCAGGGATAGCAGTGGCCGCAGTACAGGTACGGATCCACTACAACACGGTCGCCGACTTTGATGCCGTTCTTGTTGTTCTCCGGGATGGATTCCACAATGCCAGCCAGCTCGTGGCCGATGACGCGGGGATAAGAAACCAGACCATTGGTGCCGCGGAAAGCACCGATGTCACTGCCGCAGATGCCGGCGGCGACCACCTTGATCAAAGCCTCGCCGGGTTTCGGCACGGGCTTTTCAATGTCAACGCAAGAGATTTTCCAAGGCTCAGCCAACTTGATTGCCTTCATGATGAAATAACGACCTTTCTATAATTCCTGTTACAAAAGCGATAGATACAAATGATATAAAACTAAGATCAGACCTTGACCTTAACAACGACCTTACGGACGAACTCCGGCTCGCCAGCTGCGCAGCGGGGCTTGTGAGCATCCTCGGGGGCAACGACGATCATATCGCCGGGCAGCAGCAGGACGGTACCGCTCATAGCGGGCTCCTCGTAGAACTTCAGGTCGTTCTCGGGGTGATCCTCTTTCAGGACCAAGCCCTCGCGCTTGCAGACGCCGAACTGCTCTTTGCCGGAGATGACATACTGGATGTCGAAGAACTTATCATGAGTCTCGAAGGAGCCTTCGCTTGCGGGGAAGGTGGTGTACTCCTGCACGTTAGCGGTCACGCCCTCGCAGATGGGATAGCTGCCAGCGGGGGTGTTGTCCAGGTCGGTCTCGGCCAGCCACTTGTAAGCAGCCTGGAATTTATCATCGAGATAGTTGTACTTGGTAGCCTGAGAAATCGGTGCAAAATACATAATGAACGCTCCTTTACTTGCTCTAAAGTAATAAGTTCTATATCGTCTATTATAATAAGGTAGGGACTTGTGTTTCAGCAGCGGGAAGAATTACTTCTTCTCGTCTTCCTTCATGTTGTCCAGGATGCAGGTGCTGGCGATGTCCTTGGTGTCCATCTTGCCGGCAGCCAGATCCAGGCACTGCTGCCAGACCTGCTCATCCACAACAACACCCTCAGCCAGGTTGCGGGCACGGGTAGCAGCGGTGCGCTCGCCCGGGCAGGTGACATGGCCGCCCTCTTTCTCCGGGGTGGTAGCATCAGCAGCGGCTACGCGGTCATCAAACTTGGCCTGGATCTCCTCTTCCTCGCCGAACAGGTACGGATCGTAGGCGATGAAGATCTGGCAACAGCCAGTGCAGCTGCCCTGGCCCTCACGGTCCAGATCAGCGCCGGTCTTGCCGTTGGCCATAGCAGCGGCAGCCAGGTCCAGGGCGATGGCCATGCCGGAGCCCTTCCAGTAACCGGTGGGCAGGATGCGGCCGGAAGCCTCGATGGCGCCGGGATCGCTGGTCAGGTTGCCGTCCTTATCGAAGCCGCCGGGGAAAGGCAGCTGCTTGCCGGCCAGACGATAGACGCCCAGCTTGCCGTAAGCGTACTGGCTCATGGCCATATCCAGGACGATGGGGCCGCTCTTACGCGGGATGGCGATGCAGAACGGGTTGTTGCCGACGCCGGGGACTTTGGAGCCCCACATGGGCATGCAGCTCTCGGTGTTGGTCCAGCTGATACCGATGAAACCGGCCTGGGCAGCCTGCCAGGCGTAAGAACCGCCGCGCATCCAGTGGGTGGTGTTCTTCAGGGCAACACAGCCAATGCCGTGCTCTTTGGCCAGGGCCACAGCGCGATCCATGCAGAAGGTGGCGTTCAGAGTGCCAATGCCCAGGTGGCCGTCATAGTTCTCAACAGCACCCTTTGCACCGACCAGCTCGGGCTCAGCATTGATGTCGACCCAGCCCTTCTGGACATACTCGGCAAAGCGGGGCACACGGTTCAGGCCGTGGCTCTCGATGCCTTCCAGACTGCTCTCGGTGTGGATCTCAGCGCACTTTTCAGCCTTCTCCTGGCTCAGGCCCAGATTCAGGAACGCCTGCGTAACGGTAGATTTGACAGTTTCATAAGGTACGCGAATACTCATATTCATTCTCTCCTTTTTGATCAGCGCGGTGGTCTTGTTGTGTCTGCTTTTTTCTTGCTTCGCCGGATGTTCGCTGATATATCAGCTTATCCGTTGATATTATCAGCATAACACAGCTTAAACCGAATTGCAACTGTTGATTTTACCAGATTTTCTCTGTAAAAATCATGCTTTTGCACAAAGTTTTGCCAAATGGGTTGCATGTTGGATTTTCAGCTGATATATTAGTGGAAAGACTATATATCGTATGCGTCCGACAAAGGAGGGTCTGCGATGGATCTGCTGGTTCCCCAGCCACGCCCCAAAGAGAGCAACCGCGAGTACGCCTGCCGCGTGCTGCGCATGAATATCATGACATTCCGCTTAAAGCCCGGCGAACCGCTGAGCGAGATCGAGATTGCCAAGCTGTTCCAGATGAGCCGTACCCCGGTGCATGAAGCCATCACCACACTGCACAACGATTGGCTGATTGAGATCTTCCCCCAGCGGGGCACCCAGGTCAGCCGCATCGACCCAGCGCTGGTCAAGGAAGGCTACTCCACCCGTCTGCTGCTGGAAAGTGCATTATTAAAGGATGTGGCTGGTAAGATTGGCCGCAGCCAGGTGCAGGAACTTTGGGATTGCATGTGCCACCAGGAAAGCCTGCGGCCCCGCATGCCCGACGCCGTGGATGAGTTCATCCATCTGGACGACGAGTTCCACCGTCTGATGTACTACTTCGGCGGGCGCAGCCACACCTGGCTGGCTATCCGCGGGCTGGTCTCCCACTACGACCGGCTGCGCTATCTCGATGCGCTGGATGGCGATTGCGATTACGACCGTGTGACCCGCCAGCACCGGGAATTTTGCGATTATCTGCTGATGGGCCTGCCGGACAACGTGCAGCCCGAGGTGAAGATCAGCGAGCATCTGACCAGCTTCAGGGGCAACCTGATGGACAAGATCGAGCGCTACCCGGGCTATTTTACCATCGACAACGTAAGTGTATAACAAAAACACAAAAACTGCCGCGCAGCTTTGTTGCCAAAGCCGTGCGGCAGTCTTTATTTATCTGAACAGGCAGCTGCGCTGTCAGGAGGCTGGCCCCCTGCTGCTGCGCGGAACTGCGGGTAAAGTTGTTCAGAGAATGCCGAACAGCTTTTTGGCCGGGGGCGGGGTGGTCATGGCGTCCAGCAGGTAGTCATACAGCATCTGCATGGCCTCAGGCTGGACCCACTTGATGGCATCGCGGAAGCCGCCGTGCATGGTGGAGGCGACTTCCATCTCCCCCAGCATCATCTTGAACTCGGGGCTGCGGCCCAGCAGGCCCATGCCCTGGGCGGCCATGGCCGTCAGGTACTTGGTATCCCACCTGGGCATAACGGCAATGCTGACCACCGGCTGGCGGCGGGTGGTGAAACAAACGTTGTCACCCTCCGGCATATACTTGACCAGTTCGCCGTGGTGGGCGTCCAGCCGCTCCTTGGCGCAGAAGGTCCGCGCACCGGCGCGGTTCTCGCTGCCGCGGGCGTAGACAGCGATGGTATCGCCGTAACCGCACATATCCAGGTTGACCACGCAGCTCACCTCACGCTTGCGGCCATCCTCAAACAATTTGGCACCGCTGTGGCCGGATTCCTCGCCATCGAAAAAGGCGATCGTGGCCGGTATCTTGCGCTGCTGTAACTCTTTGGCCAGGGCGATCAGGATGCAGACGGCGGCAGCGTTATCGTTGGCGCCGGTACTGCCAGGGTGTGCGTCGTAATGGGCGCAGAACAGCGGTCCTTTGGCGTCCTTGTCGGCCGTATACAGCAGATAGTTGCGGGCGGCCTTGCGGCGCTCGTCTGCTTCACATTCCTGGATTTCCGGGGTCAGACCCTCAGCGGTCAGCGCGTTTTCTAAAGCGGTGCGGCGGGCCTGGGGGTCAGCCTGGGCCAGTTCGGCCAGATGTTTTTCGATTTCCACAGCGGTTCCTTTCTTCAGGTCACAGGCAGGTGTCCAGTGCGACCTTGATGACGATTTTGCGGATCTTGGCAGGCTCCCCTACCTGGATGGCCGGGATGTGTACATCCCAAGGGAAGAACATGGCATAGCTGCCGGGCTGCATCTCGATGACACCTTCGCGGGCGTTCGGGTTATTCTTGTAGAAGCAGATGTCCCGCGGGGTATCCAGCAGGTTCTCGTCCACCTCGTTATCGCCCAGGTCAGGATACCAGCCGATGCGCTCGGGGCCGCCAGCGGCCAGGAACTGCACGTCGATATACTTGCGGTGACATTCGGGGCGCAGGTTCTCGCGGGGGCCGGTGGACTGGTCGATGACCTGCAGGATCATCTTGTCGCCGTCCAGCTCAAACTTGCCGGGTTCATGGGCAGCCAGGTCGTTGTCCTTCAGGAACTGCACAGCGCGCTGCAGCGGCTCGGGCAGGACAGCCAGGTTGCTTTTTTCATGGATATTGCCAGAAATCATAATTTTGCTCTCCTTATGCGGAAATTACTGCATAGAGGTCACGCCGCCATCCACTTTAAGGGTAACACCAGTGATAAACTCGGAGCCCTCGCTGCAGAGGAAGAGGACTGCAGCGGCCATATCTTTGCCGGTGCCCAGACGTCCGTAAGGGATGCGCTTGACCAGCGAGTTGTAGAATACGGGGTCGGACAGGCGGTCGGCGTTGATGGGGGTCACGACGAAGGTCGGCGCAATGGCGTTGACCGAGATGCCGAACTTGGCCCACTCACAAGCCAGCTGGGCGGTGTACATGTTGATGGCACCCTTACTGGCGCAGTAGGCGGTGTAGTCGCGGTCAGTACCCAGGAACGCCTTAGCAGAGGACAGGTTGACAATGCGGCCCTTGTGGGCGGGGATCATCCAGCGCTTGCCGCACATTTTACTGACATTGTGGGTGCCCAGGACGTTCAGCGACATGACCTTATTGAAGGACTCGGCGTCGTAATCCTCGGCATGCTTCAGGATGTTCATGCCGGCGCTGTTGACCAGCATCGTGACGGGGCCCAGCTCTTTTTCAATGATGTCGCCCATCTTCTCGACGTCTTCCTCTTTGGTGATGTCGCAGTAGACGGGCAGGTAGCGGCGGCCTTCGGCGGCGGCCAACTCGGCCAGTTCGGGGGCGCTTTCGGGGTGCCGGCTGCAGACAGCAACGTCCACACCGTTCTGCAAAAACGCCTCGGCAATGGCATGGCCCAGGCCGCTGGTGCCGCCAGTGACCAGTGCTACCTTACCGGCCGGGTCGAACAGGTTTTTCATCGGACCTTCCATGGTTCTCTTCTCCTTTTTCAGAAAAAGGCTTCCCCCGCAGAGGGGAAGCCTTTGAATTGCTATAACTTAGCGGGTGAAGCCGGGCAGACCCTCGATTGCGTAAACGCGAGTCGGGCAGGAGTCCAGGCCGATGATGTTCATCGGAGCATAGCTGATGAAGAAAGTATCGGTCTTGAGCAGCTCCAGGTTGCACAGAACTTCCAGGAAGGTGCAGTTCTGAGCCATCAGGATGTCGTGGAAGGGCTTAACGTTGCGGACGTCACCCTCGATGGCAACGCCATCACCGAAACCAACGCACTGGACCTTGCGGTCAGCCAGCCACTGAGCCATCTCAGCGCCGACCTGCAGACGGTGGTCAGTGGGGCCGCCGGTCAGGCTGGTGAAGGGAGGAATCTTGTGGGGGCTATCCAGGATGACGGTATCGCCGGGCTGGACGCGGTCGCCGATAGCGGCTTCCAGGTCAGCAGCGGTGATCTGATGATCCTCGGGCAGATCCAGCACGCAGTAGATGCCGCGGCCCATGAACTGATCCAGGGGCAGCTCAGCAACGCTGGGCCAGTTGGAGTCGTGATGGTAGGGGCACTCGCAGTGGGTACCCAGATGGCTGCCGATGTCCACGTTGGTGTGGAAGTCAGGCACGTCACCACCGGTGTTGAAGCGCCACAGGTTGCAGCGGCGGCTCTCGGTGTACGGGTCAACGCACTTGCTCAGGTCGACGATGTGCAGGTTGCCCTTCATGTATTCTTTCGGGGGCAGCTTGTCAGCGGGGACGGCTTTCGGTTTGCCAGCAACCCAATCATAAGTCAAAGGCTGTTCAGACATAGGGAAAATCCTCCTTTAAAAATGTGCATTTATCTTCAAGGGTATCCGGGTTCCGGACGCCCCGAAGTACAAAAGATTTGTGCCAAATCAGGCCTTCGGGCGGCCCTCCATGGCGTGGATCAGCTCGACCAGGAACTCATGGCTCGGGGTAGCAACGCCAGACTTCTTGCCGGCGCGGACAACACTGCCGCTGATGGTATCGACCTCGCTGCGGCGGCCGTCGCGCAGGTCAGCGTAGATGCTGGTCAGGCCGTTGGGAGACTTATCGCAGACTGCTTTGACCTCGGCGACCTTTTCGTCATAGTCGAAGTCCATGCCCAGGCCTGCGGCAGCATCCACAGCCTCGCGGATCAGCTGGCAGCAGAGCTTCCAGGCGTGCTCGTTGGAAGAGATGTAGCCCAGGGGCACCTGCAGGGCACCGGTCAGGGCACTGGCGGAAACGTTGGTGAACAGCTTGTTCCAGATCATCTTCTGGACGCCGTCGGAAACGTCAGCCTCGAGGCCGCACTCAGTGAAGGTATCAGCAAACTTCTGCAGCCGGGCAGCTTCGCCGACAACGCAGCCCATGTGGGTCATGCCGCTGCCGCCGTGCTTGGTAACGCCCAAACCGGCTACGCTGGCGTTGTGCTGGGTGGTACCGATGATGATATGATCCTGCGGGACGAACTTGCCCAGCAGATCCTCATGGCCGCTGCCGTTCTGCAGGGTCATGATGTAGGTGTCGGGTCCGATGATGCCCTTGTTGTTGTTCAGGGCGCCTTCGCTGAACATGGCCTTGACGAAGACGATGATCAAGTCAACAGGCTCCATGCCCTCGGTAGAAAGAACCGCGTGGGGATGGAAGACGTTGGAGGTGCCGTCCGGTTCCTGGACTTCCAGGCCCTCGGCGTTCACCTTTTCCACCAGTGCGGCGTTTACATCGATCACGGTCACTTCGTTGTGGCGGCTCAGGTACGAGCTGTACAGCCCGCCCATGGCGCCGGAACCAAGAACTGCGATTTTCATAGGTAGTTGCTCCTTCCGAATCCGTTTACTTTATAGTAATATATAATATATTTCCCACCGGGGTCTGTCTGCCAGGCAGCGCCCGCAGGGCTGTCCCGGAATGGTTCAAATGAAATCATTCAAAGAAGTAAGGCCGCTGGTAGCGGCATTCTTCCAAAAGCGGCTTCACCAGGTCAAACTCAGCTTCCAGCGCGTGGGCAGCCATCTCGTAGTCACGCATGGCCAGGCCCTGCACGACGGTGGAGTGCTGCTCGGCCACATAGCGCCAGAGGTCGGCGCTTTCCATCATGCGGAGCAGCCGGTACAAATCGCCGCTGTTGCGCTCCAGTACATCCATGACAGGCTCACGCCCTGCCATAGAGTACAAGGTGCGGTGGAACTCCAAATGCAGGCGTGCCATTTTGATGATGGCGCCGCCCTGCAAGGCTTCCAGCTCGGCCGCCACACAATGCTCCAGCGGCTCCAGCGTAGTCGGGCGGTGATTGTACAATTCGCCCAAAACCGCCTGGCTGACCGTGCGGTGCATCCACACCGTCTGGCGGATCATGTCGGTGTTCAGCGGCGGCACCACAGCCCCGCGGGGCACCGGGCGCAGCATCTTCTCGCGCTCTAAGCGGGAGAAAGTATCATGCACCGGAGTGCGGCTGACCTGCAGCTCAGCGGCTACATCGGTCTCAGCCAGTTTCTCGCCGGGATGCAGGAACATCTCCTTTATATAAGTAGAAAGGACGCGATAAACAAACGCACGGGCGGATTCTTCGGGGGCACGTACACTGCGTACATCCGTCTGCATATTTATCAGCTCCTTTCCGGCTTAGTGGGGTAAATAATCAGCGCATCCACATCCTGTGGTATCAGTATTGTAGTGTACCGCTGGTGTTGGCAGAGCAATTTTCGTGCGCTGTCCCCCAGGTTCACCTATAGTATAACGCAACACTCGACAAATTGCAAGACTGACTTGTATGCCAAAATTGTTGAAAACTTGTTGTTCATTTTGACGAAACATTCAAACTTTCTCGCAGAAAAAAAGAAAAAGTGTCAAAAAAGGCTTGCAAATCCCAAGAAAGCGTGCTATTTTATTGTCAGACCCGATGGTACTGGTGTGCAGTTGCTTGTATGCACAGCGACCGGCCGCGGTTTCCCCGGTCCGTTCCACTACATCTAGTATGCAGCAATGTTCACCCAGGGAAGCGAGGTACAGTACATGCCACAGCTTACTACACCACCAGCGATCACAGGGCCTGATGATGCTTACAGCCAGCTTCGGCACCGCATCATTGACTTCACCCTCCTGCCCGGAGAGTTCCTGAGTGAAAACGCCTTGGCATCCCAGATGGGTACCAGCCGCGCTACCGTGCGCGAGGCGATTGCCCGCCTGGCTGAGGAAGGCTGCGTAGAGGTTTTTCCCCAGCGCGGCACCCAGGTCAGCCGGATCTCGATCAACCGTCTGCACCACGCTGTCTTTCTGCGGACGGTGCTGGAAGAAAGTGTCCTGCGCCAGCTTTGCAGCACCGGCATCACCCCGGAACAGTTCGAGGCTCTGGAAGAAAGCCTGCGCAAGCAGCGCCGGTATTATGACGATCAGGCCTCCTCCGATCTGCTGGATGAAGACACTCGCATGCACCACCTGTTTTATGAATACTGCGGGCGGGAACACGCGTGGGACAGTATCTCCCTCATCAACTGCGACATGATGCGCATTCGTCAGCTGCAGATCATGACCTACAGTTACAAGGTACATATGGTTGCCGTTGCCAGTTGGGAGAACACTTTGACTGAGCACCGCATGATGCTGGACTGCTTACGCAGGCGTGATGCCGAGGCCATTGCCGTAATGTGCCACCAGCATCTGGGATTCATCACCCGTGACGCAGACCACCTGCGGCGGTTATACCCGCAGTACTTCTACGAGAACGAGAAATCTGAGGATCTCAACTTTTAATTTGCCTTAAGGCTTCCCTACCGTTTGGAAGGACGCCTTAAATACCAAAACGGTCCGTATCCGCTTTGGTAATATGAATAAGGTACTAATTTATACTGTATGAAAGGAGGAAAGCATATTCCCGGCAAATGGCTGCGCCAAGCAGCCAGGAGAGAATCATTGTAATTAAAGAAAGGGGTATTTACCTTGGAGTTCGTAGTCGGTATTTTGCTGCTCCTCACGTTCTTCGGCCTGGCTTATTACTGCATTAAGGGCCACAACCTGATGATCGGCTTCCTTATCATTACTATTCTGTGGACTGCTCTGTCCTTCCTGGGCGCTGCTTTTGCATCTCCCGAGTTCCTGTCCACCACTGCTTTCTATTCGAATGGCGAGCCTGTTAAGGCCATTGCCATCCTGAACAAGATCTACCAGTCCGCCCCCGAAGGCTGGGGCACCACGCTGGTCAACGTCTGCTGGGGCGCCTGGTTCGGCCGCGTCCTGATGGAGACCGGCATTGCTTCCACCCTGATTCGTAAGACTGTTGAGCTGGGCGGCGATAAGCCCATGGTCACCATCGCCCTGCTGAACATCGTTACCGCTATCATCTTCACCGCCATGACCGGTGCCGGCCCCGTTATCGCCATCGGCGTTATCGTCCTGCCCATCATGATGTCCCTGGGTGTTCCCAAGGCAATCGCCATGTTCAGCTTCATGGAGTCTGTTGCCGCTGGTATCTATCTGAACCCCGTCAACTTCGCTCAGTATCGTGCTTTCTTCATCGACGTCGATGAGATGCCCAACTTCACCCTGGGCTGGTACGCTGGCAAGTGGGGCTATGCCGCTCTGATCATCTCTGTTGTCGTCACCACCATCCTGGCCGGCTTCTTCCTGAAGAAGAGCAAGACCAGCCATGCTTGGGCCGCTCAGACCCGTGGCGCTTCCGAGCAGAAGGATGCTCCTCTGTATACCTTGATCCTGCCCATCGTTCCCGTTGTGCTGAAGATCTGGCTCGACTTCTCCGTTATCGGCGGTTTCGTCATCGCTGGTTTTGCTGCTCTGTTCCTCTGCGGCAAGATGAAGGGTTCCTTCAAGGAGAACTGCCAGCTGGTCAACAAGCTGTACTATGACGGCGTTGTTGATACCGCTCCCCTGGTTGGCTTCCTGCTGACCCTGCCCATGTTCAACAGTGTTGCTACTTACGCTTCCCCGTTCTTCAAGGCCGTTCTGGGCCCCGTCATGCCGAAGAGCGAGCTGGTCGTCTGCATCCTGTTCGCCGTCCTGCTGGCTCTGGGCCTCTTCCGTGGTCCTATGACCCTGGTTGGCTGCGGTGCTGCTACTCTGGGCGTTCTGCGCGGTGTCGCTTCCTTCAGCGTCCCGTTCCTGTATTGCGTCTTCGCAATCCCCACCATCACCGTCAACATCGGTTCCTGCATCACCCAGTCCTGGGTTGCTTGGGGCCTTGCCTACACCAAGGTTGAGTCTAAGGATTACCTGAAGCTCTCCATCCCCATGACTTACATCGGCGGCATCCTGCTGTACATCCTGACCTTCGTCACCATGAGCGGTCTGGGCGCCGAGTGGTTTGTCTGATCCACTTTGAACCTGTAAGTTAAACCGTAAATTAGGGTGCCGCCGCCTCGAAGGCGGCGGCACCTTACTTTTTAAGGAGAAGAAACACTCCCCTACCCTACTGAGAAACATTTAGGAGGAAAACTGAATGGCAGAACATCGCGCTGTTCGCATGGGCATTGACGTCGGCGGTACTTACACCAAGTGTGTCGCCATGGACAACCTGACCCATGAGATCATTGGCAAGAACGAAGTTAAGACCACCCACGACGACAAGGACGGCGTTGCCGCCGGCGTTGTGCAGTCCTTCAAAAACTGCATGGCCGAGAACGACATTGCCCCTGAGGACGTCGTCTTCGTTGCGCACTCCACCACCCAGGCAACCAACGCCTTCATCGAGGGCGACGTTGCTTCTGTCGGTGTCATCGGTGTTGCAGGCGGCGGCCTGGAAGGCTTCCTGGCAAAGCGCCAGCTGAACCTGAAGGACATCGTCCTGGACGAGAAGGTCGGCCGTAAGATCCCCGTGCATAACAGGTTCCTGAAGAAGAAGGAAATGACCGACGAGAAGATCAATGCCGCCATCAAAGAGCTGTGCGGTGAAGGCAGCCAGGTTATCGTTGCCTCCATGGCTTTCGGCGTTGACAACATGGACGAAGAGGTCAAGATCCATGACCTGGCCGAGGCCCAGGGCCTGCCGGTTTCCATGGCTTCTGACATCACCAAGCTGTACGGCCTGACCCGCCGTACCCGCACTGCCGCCATCAACGCTTCCATTCTGCCCAAGATGATGGCTACCGCAAACGCCACCGAGAGCTCTGTCCGCAACGCTGGCGTTACCGTTCCCCTGATGATCATGCGCGGCGACGGCGGCGTTATGGAGATCAGCGAGATGCGTAAGCGTCCCATCCTGACTGCTCTGTCCGGCCCTGCTGCTTCCGTCATGGGCTCCCTGATGTATCTGCGTGCTTCCAACGCCATCTACTTTGAGGTCGGCGGCACCACCACCAACATCGGTGTTATCAAGAACGGCCGTCCCGGCGTTGACTACGCCCAGATCGGCGGCCACGATACCTACATCAACTCTCTGGATGTCCGCATCCTGGGCTGCGCCGGTGGTTCCATGGTCCGTATCAACGACCATGGCGTTGAGGACGTCGGCCCCCGTTCCGCCCACATCGCTGGCTGCGAGTACGCCTGCTTCACTCCTGAGGAGGAGATCGACGCCGGCCCGCTGACCATCGAGATGCTGAGCCCGAAGCCGGGTGACCCCTCTGACTACGTTGCCGTCAAACTGGCAAGCGGCAAGCGTATCTGCTTCACCAACACCGACGCTGCCAACGTGCTGGGCCTGATCGACGAGAAGTACTTCGCACACGGCAACGCCAGCGCTGCCCGCAAGTGCATGCAGCCCGTTGCTGACAAGCTGGGCATCACCGTTGAGGAACTGGCTACCCAGATCCTGGATAAGGACTTCGAGAAGGTCAACGCCTGCATCAACGCCCTGGCTGACAAGTATCAGCTGGACCATGACGCCATGAAGCTGGTTGGCTGCGGCGGCGGTGCTGCCTCTCTGGTCCCCTACTGCGCCAAGAAGATGGGCCTGCAGTACTCCATCCCCGAGAACGCCGAGGTCATCTCCTCCATCGGTGTTGCCCTGTCCATGGTTCGTGACGTTGTCGAACGTGTTATCCCGAACCCGACCCAGGAAGACATCAAGGAGCTGAAGAAGGAAGCTACCGACGCCGCCATCGGTTCCGGTGCTTCTCCCGACACTGTTGAAGTTCATATCGAGATCGACAGCCAGACCGGTAAGGTCACCGCTATCGCCACCGGTTCTACCGAGGTCAAGACCACTGACCTGCTGAAGGAGTGCGACGAGGCTGAGGCTGAGCAGCTGGCTAAGGAAGACTTTGGTGCCAAGGTCTCCAACATCCATCTGGCTGAGAAGACCGATAAGTTCTACGTCTACACCGGCGACATGGGCGATCGTCATCCCATCCGCATCGTCGATAAGAAGGGCTTCATCAAGGTTCAGTGCTCTGACGGTATTGCCGCTAAGGTCAAGGCTGGCGAGTACAAGGAGAAGGTCGAAGAGCTGTGGAAGGATATGGCCGTGTTCAAGACTGATACGGTTCTGCGTCCCGACTACTTCGTCTGCGTTGGCCCCCGTGTCTGCGACTACTCCGCTGTTGACCTGGATCAGGTCATGCTGCTGATGGATCTGGACATCATGGATCGTGAGCCCGATGAGGATATCATCGTTGTTGCTTCCGTGAACGACGTCCGCTGATTCAACCCAAATAACACAAAAGACGGCTCCGCGCTCTGCGGAGCCGTTTTTGGAAAGTGAACGAACATGACAAAGGAACGGTTTCAGGAATTACTCAAACCCATTGCCGACGGCCTGTTTGGCAAGCAGCGCACCCGTTATGGCGAGATGCCCCACTACACGGTGCGCCCGGTAGGCATGATCGTAGAAGATCTCTGCCGCATCCCCGAGGACGAGTGGGCCAAATACGCTTTCTCTCGCGAGCCGCTGAATGGTAAGTTCAATGATGAACAGCGCCTTGACCTGACCCGTCAGGCCATTGCCTGCGGGCGTGAGTACGCTGAGAAGCTGGCGAAGCAGTACGGTATGCGTGACCCTGAAAAGCTGGCCAAGCAGCTGGGCTTGAATGTGGATTATCCTGATATGCCGCAGAATGCGGAGCGTGTCCTGTTCGCGGAGTTCCGTGAGCCGAACAACATCCACATCTATATGGACGGCGTCCGCAAAGGCCGCGCTTTGTTAAGCGAGCCGGGTGTCTCCCATGCGCTGACCGGCCAGCTGGATATTGCCAAGCTGCTGCTGGGGCATGAGCTTTTCCACTTTGTGGAGGAGAAGTATAAGAAGGAGATCTGGACCCGCACCTACAAGATCGAGCTGTGGGCACCCAAGCCGCTGCATAACCGTTCCGGCGTGTCGGTGCTGGGCGAGATCGCGGCCATGTCCTTTGCCAAGACCCTGACAGGTATTCCCTACTCCCCCTACGTAATGGACGCTTTTTTGGTGTACGGCTACTCGCCCGAAGCCGCCAGCGGCCTGTATGAGGAAATGATGGAAAAAACCGGCCGCACGCCCCGCCTGCCGGAGGCTGTTGATACGGACGTAGCCCCCGAGGCTTTGCCGGAATAATGCTTACAGAAAGGTGCGGATTTGCCCCATGAACATTTTCTGGGATGCTGAAAAGTACAAAAAAGATTTTTCGTTCGTGCCGCAGTACGGCGAAGCCGTGATAGATCTGCTGGATGCCGCCCCCGGGTCCCGCGTGATAGACCTGGGCTGCGGCAACGGTGCACTGACAGAGCAGCTGGCTGCCCGCGGCTATGATGTAACCGGCGTGGATGCCTCGGCAGAGATGCTGGAGCTGGCTCGCGAGGGTCACCCGGAGCTGAAGTTCCGGCCCGGCAACGCGCTGGACTTTACGCTGGACGAGCCGGTGGACGCGGTGTTTTCCAATGCCGTGCTGCACTGGATCGATGCCGACAAGCAGCAGGCCATGCTGGACCACATTGCCAGCCAGATCAAATCTGGCGGCCTGCTGGTCTGCGAGTTTGGCGGCAAGGGCTGCGCCGAGACGGTGCATGCTGCACTGGAAAAGCGGTTTGCCGCCCACGGGCTGCATTACCCCCGCACCTTCTACTTCCCTACCGTAGGCGAGTACGCGCCGCTGCTGGAGAAGGCCGGTTTCCGTGTGGAGTTTTCCACGCTGTTTGACCGCCCCACCAAGCAAAACGGCCCGGACGGACTGGCCGATTGGATCCGTATGTTTGATACGGCTCCCTTTTCCGGGGTCGATCCCGCGCTGGCGGCACAGATCATCGACGAGACCGTAGAGGATCTGCGCCCCGTGCTGCTGCACGACGGCGTGTGGTACGTAGACTACGTGCGCATCCGCTTTAAGGTGCGCAAGCTGTAATTTCCTGTAATATACAAAAATCCGCTGGGCTGCAACGCCCAGCGGATTTTTTATTGTGTATTGGAGTTATTTAACGAGGTACTCATCCAGCACGCCGTCCACATAAGCTTTCTGCTCATCGGTCAGGGGGCTGAAGGGACGGCGTGCCTCGCCGACGGGGTAACCCTGACGGGCCAGCTCGTACTTGATGGCGGGGATCAGGCCCACACGGCACATAGCCTCCATGCAGTTGTTGGCTTTGTGCTGCAGGGCGAGGGCTTCCTCCCGTTTGCCTGCGTCGAACAGGTCGAAGATCTTCTTGTAGTGGGGCAGCATCATGTTGAAGGTGCTGCCGATGGAACCGCTGCTGCCCAGGGCCTGGCCAGCAACCATCGTTTCATCGTAACCGTCAAAGGCGATGAGGTCTGGGTTCAGGTTGAGGATGCGCTCCATCTGGAACAGGTTGTAGTTGGTCTGCTTGACACCCAGGATAGCACCGCTCTTGAACAGCTGGATGTAATCCGGGTTGGCAACGTCAAATTCGCGGTGGGTATTGCCGGGGAAGTTGTAGATCAGCACCGGGCTTCCGGAAGCTTCAGCAATGTCGTAGTAGTAGCGGCAGACCTCTTTGGGAGAGAAGCCGTAGTAGAACGGGGCGGTGGCGGCAACCACATCGTAGCCCATGCCCATAGCGGCCTTGGCGTAGCGGACGGCCTCGGCGGTGCCGATGGCGCCCACGTGGGCAATCAGATTAGTTTTACCGGCGTAGGCTGCGGCAGCTTCAAACACCTGCACGCGCTCGGATTCGGTCAGCATAAAACACTCGCCGCTGCTGCCGCCCACAAAGAAGCCTGCAGCGCCCTCGTTGATGTTGCGCTGCATCAGTTTTTGCAGCGCGGCAACGTCCACATTGCCCGCTTGGTCATACGCAGTAATGCTGGCTACGTAGATACCGGCCAGTTCCTGTTTTGTTTTCATATTGACTCCTCCTGCACTTGGCTGCAATTAAACAAACCATTCTTAATTGTATGATAGCACAGGACTGCAGCACATACAATTGACTTTTACGCCAAAAAAGAAGGGGGACTTTTCAGCGATTCGACAGGATTCACACAGGCAGCTCGGTCCAGCACGTCAGATGGTGCATGGCTCGCACAATGTTGCACTGCTCCAGCAGGGTGCCTGCACCATCGCACATGGTGGGGTGCCACATGGGGTGGCTGAGCTTGCCGTCTGTACCAACAAGGGCGGTCCAGCCGGCTGCATACTGGAAATGCAGGTGGCTCAGCAAGCCGCCATGGGCACGGGCGGTGCGCTCCGGCATCGGCGGCATGGCCAGCAGGCAGCGGAACTGCGGGTGCTGCAGGGCACCGGCGGTCTCAAACTTGGCACAGACTTTTCCCTCCAGCCCTTTTTCCAGTGCGCCGGTAAAGTGGTAAACGGCGCTGTCCAGCGGCTGACCGGCAGCATCCAGCCAGGTGATGCGCAGGTCCTGGGCGTTGGCAGCTTCGATCTGCCAGCCGCCCAGTACGGGGCCTGCCAGTGCCGTGCCGCACGCACGCTGCCAGAACGTTTTTACGCCCGCCTGAAACATCGGCAGAGCTTTGGCGGCTTCTTCGGCCTGCGTCCAACATGCCTGCATGGCGGGGGCGGTGCTGACCAGATAGCTCTCAAAATTCTGCCAGCTGCCCAGCCAATCTTTTTGTTGGTAGTTCATCGTCCTCTTTCCTCCTTGTCGTTCCACTGGATCACGCGGTCGCACCAATCGGCGGCCAGTTCTTCATCGTGGGTGATGACCAGCACGATTTTGCCTGCCTGTTTTAACTGCTGCAACAACTGGCCGACCTGCTGCATGTGGGCATGGTCCAGGCCGCTGGTGGGCTCGTCCAGCACGATCAGATCCTTGCCGGAGAGCATGGCCGCGGCCACCACAACGCGCTGCTTCTGCCCGCCGCTCAGGCTCATGGGGTGGCGGTCGGCCAGCGTGGTCAGGCCCAGGGCGGCCAATATCTCGTCACAGCGTTCCGGTTGGGCAGCGCCCAGCAGCACTTCCTCCCGCACGCTGTCGCTGAACAGCTGATAGTTGACATCCTGCATAACCAAAAAGCTGCGGCGGGTGCAGCTGCGGGGCATGGCCAGTGCGCCGTCCCAGAGGATCTGCCCGCCCAGAGGTTTGAGCAGCCCGCAAAGGGTGCGTGCCAGCGTACTTTTGCCAATGCCGTTGTGGCCCATCAGGCCCACGATCTCACCATAGGCCAGCGAGAAGTCAGGCAGTGTGCGGATGGGGCTGCGCTTGCTGTAGCCCAAGGTCAACCCTTTGCTTTGAATGGCCGCCTGCGCCGGGGCTGGCCCATTGGAGGCCGCCGACTTTTCCCTCAAGCGGGCGCGGCAGGTTGCCAGTTCCCGGGCACGCAGACCGCGGGCGGTAAGGGCCTTCGCCGTGAGGGCGGCAAACGCAGCAGCCGTCCACTGGGCAGCCAGGCGGCCCTCCTCAAAGAAGAAATAACGGTCCGCCAGGTCGGTAATCCAGGCCAGGCGGTGCTCTGCCAGTACGATGGTGACGCCCGCCTCTTTCATTGCGGCGATCATATCGTGCAGCTGTACGATGGCTCCGGCGTCCAGGTTGCTGGTGGGTTCGTCCAGCACCAACAGGCGCGGACCCAGCATGCTGGCGGCGGCAAAGGCGATGCGCTGCTTCTCGCCGCCAGACAGGTGGAAGATACTGCGGTCCATCAGCCCAGTCAGGGCGAACCGCCGGGCGCAATCCTGCACGCGGCTGCGGATCTCGGCCGAGGGCATCCCCACATTCTCGCAGGGGAAGGCCAGCTCGGCGGTGGTGTCCACATTAAAATATTGGGTCTTGGGGTTTTGGAACACGCTGCCCACCAGCGGCACGTATTCCTCGATGGCGGCAGTGCCTGCCAGCAGGTCGCCTACGCGGCAGCTGCCCAGCATCCGGCCGGGGAAAAACGCTGGAGCCAAGCCGTTGAGCAGACGGGTGAAGGTGGTTTTTCCGCAGCCGCTTTTGCCGCACAGCAGCACGCACTCCCCTGCCCCGATGGACAGGGTCACGTCCTGCAGAGCCGGGGTCTCGCTTCCCTGGTAGGTAAAGCCGACGGCACTGGTCTCAATCAGCGGGGCGTTGGTATTATTTTCTGCCATCACAGCACACCTCCCCAGAAGAGCAGCATCGGCAGCGTGCAGAGCAGCGAGTAGAGAATGTCCGCCGCCTTGGGGCACAGTTCGATCATGCTGGTGTGCCGCCCCGGCAGGCCGATTCCCTTCGTCAGCGCCGCGACCGAGAGGTCCTGCGCCACGTTGTTACCGTTCATCAGCAGCGGCATCAGGATGTACTCCAGCGATTGTGCCGGGTGGAGCAGCAGCGCCGCTTTGCCCTCAGCGATGCCGCGCAGCGCCATAGCCGCACGGATCTGGCGGTAGTCCTCGCCCACCGTGGGGAAAAAGCGGATAACCACCGCACAAGGGATGATGACGCTTTCCGGCACGTGCATGCTGCGCAGCGCGCAGACCAGTTCCCCCGCCGTGGTAGTGGAAAACGCATACGCACCGGTGATGATGCAGGGCAGCATCATGCGGATGCCTACCGAGAAGAGGGCCACCACATTGAGAAACGGGCTGTTCTCGGCCCGGGGCACGGCCCATAGGTCCAGCGCCAGCAGCACACCGTAGATGGCAGTCAGCCGCAGCCCAGCCGCATAGCACCCGGAGAGGAAAAACAACAGCAGAAACAGCGCCGCCATGATAGCCTCCGCCGCCAGGCTGACGTGGAAAAAGAGCATCAGGTTCGCCAGCAGTAGCAAATACAGCTTGGCACGCGGGTCCATGCGGAACCGCATCAGACGATACCTGCTTTGGCGAAGTGCTTTTTGATCATCTTTTGACCAAACAGCCCGCCAATGACCGCGCACACCAGAATAGACACAAGGCAGACGATGAAAGTTCCCGTGTTGATGGGCGCAAACAGGGCGTCGATATAGGCGGCGTCCTTGCCGCGGGCCTGCAGGGCGACCACGTAGGCATCCTTCATGAACCACAGCGGCAGAATGGGACCGGTAAGGCCGAAGGAGAACAGGATGTAGCTGACGAACAGCAGCTTGCGGTCATAATACTTGCCCAGCGAGGCCACCCAATCGGCCAGGACGCCGAACAGGATGTTGGCAGCAAAGGACAACACAAAGTGGCCGGAGACGAAGAAAAACAGCCCCATGACCAGACCCATGATGGTGATGCCGCCGAACTTTTGCAGTTTGGCCGCCAGCAGCATGTAGACGCTGCCAGAGATCAGCGCCGCGATGGCAGGCAAAAAGATGTTGGACACACCAGGCAGCAGCAACGTGCTGGCAAAGGTGGCGATGGTGACCAGCACAAAGTAGATAGCCGTAAACACGCCGATGGAGATCAGATCCGGGATGGTAAGTTTGTTGTTGGATTGCATAAGTACCCTCTCTATAAAAAGTTAGTATCAGCTAACCTTTGGCACATAAAAATTCCCCGCACGCAAGGTGTAGGGAATCTGGTTAGCTGTGAAGTATGGTTAGTGTAACATAACCATGCGTTTTTGTCAAGTAGCGGCAGGTTGTGCCGGGCTGGAAGTTTCTGCCTGCTGACGGGTCCAGTGCAGTATCTTCTCCGCCATGCGGTTCGGGTCCACAGGCTTGGCCAGGTAGTCGTTCATACCAGCGTCTTTGCACTCCTGAGCAGCCTCCCTGGTATCCTGGGCCGTCATGGCCAGGATGGGCACCCCAGCTGCCGGGTACGGCAGGGCGCGGATCTCCCGCGTAGCTGCCAGGCCGTCCAGCACCGGCATCATCACATCCATCAGCACAACGTCAAAGCGCCGGGGTTCGGCTTTGACTTTTTCTACAGCTTCCCGGCCGTTCCAGGCTTTGGCCACGGCCGCACCGCGCTCGGTCAGATAGAATTCAGCGATTTCCATATTGATCTCATTGTCCTCGACCAGAAGCACCTGCACACCGGCCAGCTTGCAGGATTTGTCCGTACTGATAAACGCCTGCGTTTCTTTATCCTGTGTGTCCACCGCAAAGGGCAGGCGGAACGCAAAGGTCGTGCCCTGCCCCAGGGTGCTGCTTACCTGGATGGAACCGCCCAGTTTGTTCAGCAGCTCCTTGACGATAGACATCCCCAGGCCGGTGCCCTTGTACTGGGTGCGGGCATCGGATTTTTCTTGCGTAAAGGGGCGGAACAATTCGTTCTTTACAAACGCCTCGCTCATGCCCACGCCGGTATCGGTGATGGTAAACTCGTACCAGACGGTGCCGTTCTCATAGGAAAGTTCTTTGGTATAGGTGTCTATGCGGCCGTTGGGGCGGTTGTACTTGATGGCATTGCTGAGCAGGTTCACCATGATCTGCCGCAGCTGCACGGGGCAGCCGATCAGATGGGTGTGACTGCACTCCGGTTTATGGCGGGTGTGGGTGATGCCGGTCTCGATCACCTGGGCGTCCACAAGGTCCGCAGCCTCTTTCAGCAGCGCGGTCAGCTCAAAGGGCACCTTTTCCAGCGTAGTCTCCTTGGATTTCAGCTTGCTCATGTCCAGCACGTCGTTGACCAGCGCTTGTAAGTGGCTGGCGGAAAGCTGGATTTTTTGCAGGCAATCGTCCACACGGGCTTCATCGTCCCGGTGGCTGCGGATGATGTCCAGCATGCCCATAATGCCGTTGATAGGCGTGCGCACATCATGGCTCATGCGGTTCAGGAATTCGGTCTTGGCCTTGCTCTCGAAGTCAGCCGCCTGATAGGCGGCCTCCAGGCGGCGGTTCTCCTGCTCGTCTTTTTCGTGGAAGGCCGAGGTGTCTTTCAGCAGTGTGATGCCGTAGAGGATCGTCCGTTCGTGGCCCAGTTGGCGGTCGTAGACGGTGTCCTCGGACATCAGCATCGTTTTCTGCAGCCAAATATGCCCGCCGTCAGCGGTAGTCTCCTGGTATTCGACGGTCACCTGCCGTTCGCCGTTGCGGTAGCGTTCCAGCATCTTGG
Source organism: uncultured Oscillospiraceae bacterium (assembly GCA_900539695.1). Classification (GTDB taxonomy): domain Bacteria; phylum Bacillota; class Clostridia; order Oscillospirales; family Ruminococcaceae; genus Gemmiger. The sequence goes on along the minus strand of UQDG01000001.1, from coordinate 3,282 downwards.
CTGAGGAGTCCATAATGCGGAAGTTCTCCCGTGTGTCCGGGCTGACCAGATCGCTGCGGATGCGGCAGTATTCGTCGTAGGAGCATGGCACCTCCACCTTAGCGTTGATGCGCTCCCGCGCGTCCTCACGGCAGAAGATGTTCTCCACGCTGTCGTGGGTCAGGTCCACGGTGTAGACGGCCTCGGCCATCTGCATCAAGGCGTCCACGTAGTCGCCGCTTTCTAGGATGGATTGCTTGACCTGCTCGTAGTATTGGGTCAGGGGCTTGCGCTCGTTGACGATTTTTTCGTCGCTGTCACGGAAATATTCTATGCCCAAGACAAAGTGATGCAGCTTGCCGTCGACCGCATCGCCATACAGCGCGGTCAGACGGCCGCGGTGGATGGTATCTTCGTCTTTGCGCTGGAACTCCAGTACCAGCGGCGCGTCCGGTTTTAACACCTGCTGCAAGTTGGCCAGCTGCAGCGCGTCGCGCAGGGCATGCCGCTGGCTTGCCTCGCACAGCTGCCAGGCGATCTGCTCGGCAGCGCCGGTGTAGTTTCCATCCGCCGCCAGAAAAGTCTCTGCCCCGGCGCGCAGGGCACGGTAGCGGTCCTGCTGGGCGTCGCAGTACATGCACGACGAGAAATGGTAGCCCTGCTTTTTGACAAAGTTGAGCATGGCCAGATTGGTGCGGTGCTGTACATCGGCCTCCTCCATCTTGGCGCGGTTTTTGTCGATGTACATGTTTTTGTCGGCCTCGCGGAACAGTTCCCGCATGGTGGGCCCTTCCAGGTCGGTGGAAAGACCGTAGCCGACCGCGTAGCTTATCGGCATTTCGGGGTGGTGGGCTGAGTAGTCCAGAATATGATGACGAATTTGCTGCAGGCAATGGCGCACGGCGGCATGGTCCATCCCGCGCAGAATCATCAGGAATTCATCGCCGCCATCGCGGCCCACAAACTGGTCCTCAGGCGCAGCGGTGCGCAATTCCTGGGCAAAATTGCGGATATACTCGTCACCCTTTTCGTGGCCCATTGTATTGTTGATAGTGCGCAGGTTATTTAGGTCAAACACGCAAACGGCGACCTGCTCCTCTGCTGGGATCGATTCCTTCCGGTTCAGCAGTTCCTCGCATTTGTTTTTGTTGGGCAGGCCGGTAGCTTCATCTTTGTAAACCTTGGTTTGCAGCACACGGTTCTGGGCTGCAAACTGTAGCGCGTGGAAAAGCTCCAGGGCAATCAGCGCCACCAGGGCAACAATGTCCGCTGCGGCTACATTTTCTAGGTAACTCAAAATTGTGGCACGGCGCTGGGAGTAGGCCGCCGCCAGGCCGGTTGCCTCATCGCAGATGGCAAAGAAGTCCTCGCTCTGCTGGATAATATCGGTTCGGTAGCAGCCGACCGTGCGCACGAGCTGGATCTCCTTTTTCAGCGTTTCAAACTCATCGGAAAGCTCGGCCATTTTGTTTTGGAAGTTAACGTCGTTCAGCCGCACCAGCTGCAGCTCCTTACTGCCAAAGCGCAGACCTGCGATAAACGAGGTCACATCATCGATCATGCCGTCCTGCGGCAGGCTGGCGTTTTCCAGCTTGATGATGCGCTGTGTCTCGCCGCGAACCAGGCCCGCATAGTTGACCACCCGCGCCGTGCCCTGGATCTGCCCCACCACCTGCATGATCGCCACGATCACGCCGATTAAAACGGTGGTCAGCACCATCATCAGCACCCGCGGAATATAGGCATTTTTCTTACCTGCCTTTTTCAAAACGTCACCTCTGATCCACAAAAACAGTTTATTTTATTGTAACGAATTTTGTCGAAATAAGCAAGTCTTACACTTTCAATAATGATATTGTATTTATAGTGAAATCCTTATGAATCTTTCTCGCGCCCAAATGGGTGTCAGTTGTTGGATTAAGTACGGCGGCAAATGCGTCTGGTGCGTGACTTTCTCCTACTCCATACAATCCCATAACGCACAATCTCCCCTTGCCCATCATCCGGGCAGGGGGAGATTTCTTTTTTCAATTGGAGCTTCTCTCTCGACAGAATTACGCGAGTTTGGTAAAAGTGTGGTATGCGCAATGCAGACAAATAGAAAAGCACCAAAACCAAACGAATAATCGTCAGATTTTGGTGCTTTCAGCAAGTGACCCGTGCGGGAATCGAACCCACGTTAACGGCGTGAGAGGCCGCTGTCTTAACCGCTTGACCAACGGGCCATATTAAAAGAGAAGTCGGCATCTACCTATTTTCACAGGCCGTCTCCAGCCAACTATCTTCGGCACGAGTGAGCTTAACTTCTGTGTTCGGAATGGGAACAGGTGGAACCTCACCGTCATCGACACCGACCGTCTCTTTTTTCTGAGGATGTACCCTCAAAACTGAATATCGAACTGCTTTAGCAAATAGAGTATCTCATAAAGATGGGGTCAAGCCCTCGACCTATTAGTACACACTAGCTGAACGGATCACTCCGCTTACACTCTGTGCCTATCAACCTTGTAGTCTTCAAGGGGTCTTACCTGATTGACTCAGTGGGATATCTTATCTTAAGGCCGGCTTCACGCTTAGATGCTTTCAGCGTTTATCCGATCCGAACATAGCTGCCCAGCTGTGCCACTGGCGTGACAACTGGTGCACCAGAGGTTCGTCCATCCCGGTCCTCTCGTACTAGGGACAGCGCCTCTCAAATATCCTGCGCCCACGACAGATAGGGACCGAACTGTCTCACGACGTTCTGAACCCAGCTCGCGTACCGCTTTAATGGGCGAACAGCCCAACCCTTGGGACCTACTACAGCCCCAGGATGCGATGAGCCGACATCGAGGTGCCAAACCTCCCCGTCGATGTGGACTCTTGGGGGAGATCAGCCTGTTATCCCCAGGGTAACTTTTATCCGTTGAGCGATGGCATTTCCACTCACATACCACCGGATCACTAACTCCGACTTTCGTCTCTGCTCGACCCGTCAGTCTCGCAGTCAGGCTCGCTTTTGCGTTTGCACTCTCTAGCTTGGTTTCCGTCCAAGCTGAGCGAACCTTTGAACGCCTCCGCTACTTTTTAGGAGGCGACCGCCCCAGTCAAACTGCCCACCTGACAATGTCCCCCGCCTCGATTCAGAGGCGCAGGTTAGAATTCCAATGTCGCAAGGATGGTATCCCAACGTCCGCTCCAGAATCGCCAAAGCGACTCTTTCCCAGCGTCCCATCTATCCTGTGCATGCAACACCGAAACCCAATATCAGGCTACAGTAAAGCTCCATGGGGTCTTTCCGTCTTGTCGCGGGTAACCGGCATC